>SAQE01000030.1 GCA_004020545.1 Mesorhizobium sp.
CAAACCTGCCAAGCAGCCGATCTCCTCTCGTCCTCTGCTTGACAGGGAACATGAGAGACTAGACGGGGAGAAATGCCCGGTCCACCCTCCGTAGCTGCAGCGCAGTTGCTGCGGAGGGCGGGCAGGGCAATGAGGGGCAGCGCCGAGGCTGCGAGGTTATCGGCCAAAGCAAGCAGTTGCGTCTGAGGAAATTAGGCGCGGCCACCATCGTCGAGCGCCGCGCCGCCTCTCATCCGCCCTTCGGGCACCTTCTCCCGTGGAACGGGGAGAAGGAAAGTTCACGCCGTCGGCTGCTTGGTCTTCCTCAGATACGGTAGCACCGTCTCATAGGCGCCGAAGCGCTTGATCGCATCCTCGTTGGAGACCGCGGCGGTGATGATGACGTCCTCGCCCTGCTTCCAGTTCGCCGGCGTCGCCACCTGGTGCTTGGCCGTCAACTGGATCGAATCGATGACGCGCAGGATCTCGTCGAAGTTGCGGCCCGTGGTCATCGGATAGGTCAGCACCAGCTTGATCTTCTTGTCCGGACCGATGACGTAGACCGAGCGCACGGTGGCGTTGTCGGCCGGTGTGCGGCCTTCCGAGCTCTCGCCGGCGCCCGCCGGCAGCATCTCGTAGAGCTTGGCGACCTTGAGGTCCTTGTCGCCGATCAGCGGGTAATTCACCGTTTGGCCGGTCGCGGTCTTGATGTCGGCATGCCACTTTTCGTGGCTCGACACCGGATCGACCGAAATGCCGATGATCTTGACGTTGCGCTTTTTGAAGTCGCCTTCCAGCCCGGCCATCGTGCCGAGCTCGGTCGTGCAGACCGGCGTGAAGTCTTTCGGATGGCTGAAAAGCACCGCCCAGCCGTCACCGATCCACTGATGGAAATTTACCGTCCCTTGCGTGGTTTCGGCCGTGAAGTCCGGCGCGATATCGTTGATACGAAGGCTCATGACGTGCTCCCTACCCTGTGACATGTCGCCGACGGGCCAACCCCATCGGCCTGGCTACGCCTTCTATACCGCCGGACGGCTGTGTTCAAAAGGCTTGTGCCTGCAAGCGTGATCGAGGCGGCGGAAAAATTTCGTCTTTTCCTGGAAAAAGACAGCAGGAATTTCCGTGGGGGACTGGACGAAGCGGCTTAAGCCTTTTTCACCACCAGCGTCGTCGCGAGATCTTCCATGCGCTGCGCCAATGCGCCGAGTGCGGTGGTCAGCACGCTGTCGCTCTTGTCGGCCTTGGTCAGCGCCTCGTCGCGCGTCTTGCGCAGCGTCAGCACTTCGCTCTCCATGCCCTTGACCCGCTTGTTGAGCTCCGAGAGCTCATCCATCACCATGATGCCGGCCATCACGGTCAGCCGCTGGTCGCCGATCTCGCCGAAGGAATCCTTGAGATGGGCGACATAGCGGTCGAAGCGCTCGGCGAGATCGATCAGATGCTCTTCCTGGCCCTCGTCGCAAGCCATCCGGTACTGCTTGCCGTCGATGGAAACCGTCACCTGTGCCATTGGCTTACCTGTCGAGTACAGCGCGGATGGTTTCCATGGCGGTCACCAGCCGGCGCGACACTTCCTTGTTGGCATCCTCCAACCGTTCGGCGCGGGCTTCGGAATTGTCGAGCTCCTGCGCCAGTCGCGAGCGGTCGGCATTCATGCGCTGCACCTCGGCCTCGGCCTCGGAATAGTCGCGCTCATGCTCAAGCCGCGCCGCCACGGCGTTTTCCAGCCCTTCCATGGCCTTGCCGAGCCTGGCGATGACTTCTTTGAGGGTCGTTTCCCCGGTCATGGCCTTCGTCCTATGCCCTGCCCGTCACCGAATCGCTCGCGTTCAGAACGCGTTATGTCGGAAAGATTAGGCGCCGGGTGAAGCGCCCGTCAATAAAGCTCTCGCGACTGTCCCCCGCTAACGCTAATGTAGCGCATTCGACCCCGTCACAAGCTCGGCAAAAGTCGACCGATTTGTTGACTAAAAGGCCGCGCCTGCTATGTGTCGCGGCGTCCTTTCCAAGGGCTCCCCCAAGGCTCCAACCCACTTCCGGAGGAAGCATGACCTCGCGTGAACAACATGACCGGATGGCCAATGCTATCCGTTTCCTTTCCATGGACGCCGTCGAGAAGGCGAATTCCGGCCACCCGGGCCTGCCCATGGGCTGCGCCGACATCGCCACGGTGCTGTTCACCCGCTTCCTGAAATTCGACGCCAAGGCCCCGCACTGGGCCGATCGCGACCGCTTCATCCTGTCGGCCGGCCACGGCTCGATGCTGCTCTACTCGCTCCTGTACCTCACCGGCTACGAGGACATGACGATCGACCAGATCAAGAACTTCCGGCAGCTCGGATCGAAGACCGCGGGCCATCCCGAATACGGCCATGCCGCCGGCATCGAGACGACCACCGGCCCGCTTGGCCAGGGCCTTGCCAATTCGGTCGGCTTCGCGCTCGGCGAGCGCATCATGAATGCCGCTTTCGGCAACGACCTCGTCGACCATTACACCTATGTGCTGGCCGGCGACGGCTGCCTGATGGAAGGCGTCAGCCAGGAGGCCATCGCCCTTGCCGGCCATCTCAAGCTCAACAAGCTGATCGTCTTCTGGGACAACAACAACATCTCGATCGACGGTCCGGTCTCTCTTGCCGACAACACCGACCAGGTCGCCCGCTTCCAGGCCAGCGGCTGGAACGCAAGCCACATCGACGGCACCGATCCGGAAGCGATCGCCTATGCCATTGAGGCCGCCCGCCATTCCGACAAGCCGACGATGATCGCCTGCAAGACGACCATCGGCTTCGGCGCCCCGACCAAGGCCGGCACCAACAAGGCGCATGGCTCGCCGCTCGGCGCCGAGGAAATCGCCGGCGCCCGCAAATTCTTCAACTGGCAGTCGCCGCCCTTCGAGGTTCCGGCCGACATCCTCGATGCCTGGCGCGCCGTCGGTAAGGCCGGCGCCAAGGCGCGCGCCGATTGGGAAGGCCGGCTCGCCAAGGCCGACGCCAAGCTGCAGGGCGAGTTCGAGCGCCGCCTCGCCGGCAAGCTGCCGGGCAATTTCGACGCCGTGATCGCCGACTACAAAAAGAAGCTCTCGGCCGACAAGCCGAAGGTCGCCACCCGCAAATCCTCGGAAATGGCGCTGGAAGTCATCAACGGCGCGGTGCCGGAAACCATCGGCGGCTCGGCCGACCTCACCGGTTCCAACAACACCAAGACCAGCCAGACCAAGAACATCACGCCGGACGACTACGGCCAGCGCTATGTCCACTACGGCATCCGCGAGCACGGCATGGCGGCGGCGATCAACGGCTTGACGCTGCATGGCGGCCTGATCGCCTATGGCGGCACCTTCCTCTGCTTTTCCGACTATGCCCGCCCCTCGATGCGCCTTGCCTCGCTGATGGGCATTCGCTCGATCTTCGTCATGACGCACGACTCGATCGGCCTCGGCGAGGATGGCCCGACCCATCAGCCGGTCGAGCACATGGCTGCACTGCGCGCCATTCCGAACCACAACGTGTTCCGCCCGGCCGACGCGGTCGAGACGGCGGAATGCTGGCAATTGGCTCTCGAGTCGCGGAGGACGCCATCGACCCTGGCGCTGACCCGCCAGAACCTGCCGACCGTGCGCACCGAATTCAGCGAGAAGAACCTCAGCGCCTCCGGCGCCTATGAGCTCGCCGCGGCAAACGGCGAGGCGGCTGTGACGATCTTCGCCACGGGCTCGGAGGTTGAGGTCGCCCTCGGCGCCCGCGAGCTGCTCGAGAAGCATGGCCACCCGACCCGCGTCGTCTCGGTCCCCTGCTTCGAACTGTTCGACCAGCAGAGCGAGGACTATCGCAGGAAGACGATCGGCAACGCCAAGGTCAAGGTCGCCATCGAGGCCGGCATCCGCCAGGGCTGGGACCATCTCATCGGCAGCGACGGCATCTTCATCGGCATGACCGGCTTCGGCGCCTCGGGCACCATCGAGCAGCTTTATCCGCATTTCGGCATTACGGCGGAAGCTGCGGCAAAGGCAGCGGAAGCACGCCTGCACGGCAAGTGAGTCATTGCATGTCGCTCAAAAGCGCACAGCGGTTTTGAGCGACATATGGAAGCATGAAGGCCCCAGTCCGGCGAAAACATTCAATGGGTTGTGTCGGGCTGGGCCAACCTAATCGATTTAAATTCGGGTATCCTCGGCTGGATTCTTTGCCCGTCCCCCGTTATGAAGCTGCGGACCCATCCGCTTTCCGGCCCCCTAGGGAGAGAAAAATGACCGTCAGAGTTGCCATCAACGGATTTGGCCGCATCGGCCGCAACATCCTTCGCGCCATCCACGAATCCGGCCGCAAGGATATCGACGTCGTTGCCGTCAACGACCTCGGCCCGGTCGAGACCAATGCGCACCTTTTGCGCTACGACAGCGTGCATGGCCGCTTCCCGCATGAGGTGACGGTCGATGGCGACCAGATCTCCGTCGGCGCGGAGAAGTTCAAGGTCACCGCCATCAAGGATCCGACCCAGTTGCCCTGGAAGGAGCTCGGCATCGACATCGCGCTCGAATGCACCGGCATCTTCACCGCCCGTGACAAGGCCGCCGCGCATCTCACCGCCGGCGCCAAGCGCGTCATCGTCTCGGCCCCGTCCGACGGCGCCGACCTGACCGTCGTCTACGGCATCAACCACGACAAGCTGACCAAGGACCACATCGTCATCTCCAACGCGTCCTGCACCACCAACTGCCTGGCGCCGCTTGCCGCCGTGCTGCACGAGACCGTCGGCATCGAGAAGGGCATGATGACGACGATCCACTCCTACACCGGCGACCAGCCGACGCTCGACACCATGCACAAGGACCTCTACCGCGCCCGCGCGGCGGCGCTGTCGCAGATCCCGACCTCGACCGGCGCGGCCAAGGCGATCGGCCTGGTGCTGCCCGACCTCAAGGGCAAGCTCGACGGCATCTCGATTCGCGTGCCGACCCCGAACGTCTCGGTCGTCGACCTCAAGTTCATCGCCAAGCGCTCGACCACCGCGCAGGAGATCAACGAGGCGCTGATCGCCGCCTCCAAGGGCAAGCTGAAGGGTGTGCTCTCGGTCACCCATCACCCGAACGTTTCGATCGACTTCAACCACGATTCGCACTCCTCGATCGCGGCGCTCGACCAGACCAAGGTCATGGACGGCAACTTCGTCTCGGTGCTCTCCTGGTACGACAACGAATGGGGCTTCTCGAGCCGCATGGGCGACACCGCGGTCGCCTTCGGCAAGACCATCGCCTGAACGCGGGCTTTCTTTTGATCGCGTGAAACGCCCGGCTTCGGCCGGGCGTTTTTCGTTCGACATCAGCGGCATGGGCCAAAAAACCACGCTGCCGCCTTGCACTGGTCATGTCTTCGCCCCACTCTGCCGTAAAGCGGAGGGGGCGCGGATTTGAGGGGCAATTCCGGATGGAGCATGCGATCTATCTTGTGACGCTGGTCGGCACGGCGCTTGTCGTCGCCGCCGCGTTTTCGAGCCTGATCGCCTTCCGCTTCGGCGCTCCCCTGCTGCTCCTCTTCCTCTGCATCGGGCTCGCCACCGGCGTCGACGGCCTCGGCATCGAATTCGACAATGCCCGCCTGGCTTATTTTGCCGGCTCACTGGCTTTAGCCGTCATCCTGTTCGATTCCGGTTTCGGCACGCCGCTCAACGCCTTGCGCCAGGCAGCCGGACCGGCGCTCTCGCTGGCCACTGTCGGCGTCGTCCTGACCACGGGCATTTTCGGCGTCGCAGCCTATTATCTGCTCAATCTCACCTGGCTGGAATCCTCGCTGCTCGGCGCCGCTGTCGCCTCGACCGACGCGGCAGCGGTGTTCTTCCTGCTGCGCGCCGGCGAAATCCATCTGCGCGAGCGCGTGCGTTCCACCCTCGAGGTCGAATCCGGCACCAACGACCCGATCGCCATCTTCCTGACCATCACTCTGGTCGAGATCATTGCGGCTCACGCCAACCCGGAGGCGAACGTTCTCGCCGTCAATCTGGCAGTCGGCTTCCTCGTCAATATGGGGCTTGGCGCCGTTATTGGCGTGCTCGGCGGCATGGCAATCGTGCGCCTCGTCGAGCGGCTGAACCTCGACCATGGTCTGCTGCCGATCTTCGTGCTGACGCTCTCGCTGATGGTGTTCGCCGCAGCCGGCGCCGTCGGCGGCTCGGGCTTCCTCGCGGTCTATCTCGCCGGCCTCGTCGCCGGCAATTCCGACATCCGCGCCGTCACCATCCTCAAGCGCTTTCAGGACGGCATGTCGTGGCTGGCGCAGATCATCATGTTCCTGATCCTCGGCCTGTTCGCCACGCCGTCGCAGTTCCCGGCGATCCTGGTGCCGGCGATCATGCTCGGCCTGTTCCTGATCTTCGTGGCGCGGCCTTTAGCCGTCTGGCTGTGCCTGATCCCGTTCCGCCTGCCGCGCCCGGAGGTCGCCTTCGTCTCCTGGGTCGGCCTGCGCGGCGCGGTCTCGATCCTGCTTGCCATCACGCCGCTGCTCGGCGGTCTCGAGCAAGGACGTCTGATCTTCAATGTCGCCTTCATCATCGTGCTTGTGTCGCTGGTGGTCCAGGGCTGGACCGTCGGTCCCCTGGCTCGCCGCCTCGGCCTGATCGTGCCGGCGCGGCTCGGACCGCTCGACAAGGTCGAGCTCGAGCTTCCCGGCTCGGCGCATCACGAGCTGCTCGCCTATCGCGTGGCGCCCGGCAGCCCGGTGGCGCGCGGCGAGCGCATCCCGCGCTGGGCGAGGCCGTCGCTGGTGCTGCGCGACGGCCGCTCCATGCGCTTCCAGGACATGGGCCGGCTGACCGCCGGCGATCAGGTCTACATCTTCGTGCCGGACCGCTATCCGCGCCTGCTCGACAAGCTCTTCGCCAGCCGCGCCGTGGTCGACCCCGAGGATGCGGACTTCTTCGGCGCATTCGCCCTCGATCCGGCCCGCTCCGCGGGAGAGCTGGAAGCCGCCTACGCGCCGGGTCTGACCGAGGCCGAGCAGAAGCTCACCGTCGCCGCGTTGGTCACGGAGCGGCTCGGCGGCCACGCCGAATATGCCGACCGCGTGATGATCGGTCCGATCGAGCTGATCGTGCGCGATGTCGACGAGAAGGGCCGCATCACAGGCCTCGGCCTGTCCTTCGAACCGACCGCGCCGGTAGCGCGCGTGCCGGTTTTCCTGAGCGCCGGCGAGATCGCCGACCGCGTCGCCGCCTTCATTCGCAACTGGCGCAAACCGGCGGAAAAGCAGGCCGCGGAAAGCGAGCCAAACGAAACGGCAGCGCCCGAGCCTGTGGCGCAAAAAGCAACTACCGAAAGCTGATGTCTCACGGCGACATTATTTTTGCGCACGCGGCGCAACGCAGACCTTGCATCGTCCCCGCTGCCGGGTAAGGTCGCCGCGTTTTTTCGAGGGAAAGGAACGACCATGGCCGGCTTCAAGACACTCGACGATATCGGCGCCGTCAGCGGCAAGCGCGTCCTGGTGCGCGTCGACCTCAATGTGCCGGTAGCGGACGGCAAGGTGACCGACGCCACGCGCATCGAGCGCATCGAGCCGACCATTTCCGAGCTCTCCGGCAAAGGCGCCAAGGTCATCCTGCTCGCGCATTTCGGCCGGCCCAAGGATGGTCCGTCGGCCGAATTCTCGCTGGAGCCGATCGCCCGCGCGACCGCCGAAGTGCTCGGCCGCCCGGTCGGTTTCGCCTCCGACTGTATCGGCGACAAGGCCGCGGAAGCGGTCGCGGCCATGAAGAACGGCGACGTGCTGCTCCTGGAAAACACCCGCTTCTACAAGGCCGAGGAGAAGAACGAGCCGGCCTTCACCGAAAAGCTCGCCGCCAATGGCGACATCTATGTCAACGACGCCTTTTCCGCCGCGCACCGGGCGCATGCATCGACCGAAGGTCTGGCGCACCGGCTGCCCGCCTATGCCGGCCGCACCATGCAGGCCGAGCTCGACGCCTTGGAAAAGGGCCTCGGCAATCCAGTGCGGCCAGTCGTGGCCATTGTCGGCGGCGCCAAGGTCTCGACCAAGATCGACCTGCTGATGAACCTTGTGAAGAAGGTCGATGCGCTGGTCATCGGCGGCGGCATGGCCAACACCTTCCTCGCCGCCCGCGGCACCGATGTCGGCAAATCGCTGTGCGAGCATGACCTTGCCGGCACCGCCAAGCAGATCATGATCGAGGCGGCCGAAGCCGGTTGCGCCATCATCCTGCCCGCCGATGGCGTCGTGGCGAAAGAATTCAAGGCGGGTGCCGCGAGCGAAACCGTCGCTATCGAGGCCGTGCCGGCCGACGGCATGATCCTCGATGTCGGCGCAAAGACCGTCAAGAGCGTCACCGGCTGGATCGACCGCGCCGCGACTCTGGTGTGGAACGGCCCGCTCGGCGCCTTCGAGATCGAGCCCTTCGACCATGCCACGGTCGCGGCGGCGAAGCACGCCGCTGCTCGCACCAGGGAAGGCAAGCTGGTTTCGGTCGCCGGCGGCGGCGACACGGTGGCGGCGCTCAACCATGCCGGCGTCGCCGACGATTTCACCTATGTCTCGACCGCGGGCGGCGCCTTCCTGGAGTGGATGGAAGGCAAGCCGCTGCCTGGCGTCGAAGTGCTTAAGCGCTGAGTCATTCAAGACTCGGCGAGTGGGCGCTGGTATCCAGGACGTTCGATCGATTTCGAGCTTTTCGCCGCCATTCCTTTGGCGGTAGTGTTCTGCTGTAGCAATCCCAGGAAAAGTGCGCAGCGGTTTTCCGTCCGGAATTGCGAAAGACAAATCCCTAAACGATTCAGCGGTGCCCGCCGAATTGTTTAGCCGCGGAAAACTACTGCCAGGGAGAGCAACAATGAGCGAACGTCTCGAAGACATTGCCGCCGCGATCGTAGCCGATGGCAAGGGCCTTTTGGCCGCCGATGAGAGCTCCGGCACCATCAAGAAGCGCTTCGACGTCATCGGCGTGGAATCGACAGCCGACAGCCGGCGCGATTACCGTGAGATGATGTTCCGCGCCAAGGAGGCGATGACCAAGTACATTTCCGGCGTCATCCTCTATGACGAGACTATCCGCCAGAAGGCAGCCGACGGCACGCCGCTGGTTGACATCATCAAGGCCTCGGGCGCCATTCCGGGCATCAAGGTCGATCTCGGCGCCAAGCCTCTCGCCGGCTTTCCCGGCGACACCGTCACCGAGGGCCTCGACGGCCTGCGCGAGCGGCTGGCGGACTACTACAAGCTCGGCGCCCGCTTCGCCAAATGGCGCGCGGTGATCGACATCGACACCGCCAAGGGCGTGCCTTCGATGACGTCGATCGGTTCGAACGCGCATGCTTTAGCCCGCTATGCCGCACTCTGCCAGGAGGCCGGCATCGTGCCGATCGTCGAGCCGGAAGTGCTGATGGACGGCGCCCACGACATCGACACCTGCTACAAGATCAGCAAGTCGACGCTGCTGAAGCTCTATAGCGAGCTTTATGCGGCGCGCGTCGTGCTGGAAGGCACCATCCTCAAGCCAAACATGGTCCTCTCCGGCAAGAAATCGGGCAAGACCGACAGCCCTGAAGAGGTGGCCGAGAAGACGATTAAACTGTTCCGCGAGACAGTGCCGGCGGCCGTGCCCGGCATCGCCTTCCTGTCCGGAGGCCAGGACGACGAAGAGGCGACGGCCAACCTCAACGCCATCAACGCAATCGGCCCGCACCCGTGGAAGCTCTCCTTCTCCTACGGCCGGGCCTTGCAGGCAGCCGCGCAGAAGGCCTGGAGCGGCAAGGCGTCGAACGTCGCCGCCGGCCAGGCAGCCTTCATTCACCGCGCCCACATGAACCATCTGGCGGCGCTCGGGAAATGGAAGCCGGCGCTGGAAAAGGCAGCCTGACAGGTTTCTTCAGAAGCGACGAAAACCCGGGCCCCCCAGCCCGGGTTTTGCTTTTCGCGGCCGCCATCCCCACTTTCAGGCTGCGTCGGAAAACGACGCTGGCCATGTCGGATCGCGCCGATGTCGAACGTCCTTGGCAGGAGAGGACAGGAGATAGTCATGCATCGCAATGCCGTCGTTTCGCGGGAGGACTGGTTCGAGGCGCATAGAAAGCACCTCGAGCGCGAAAAGGAGCTGACGCGGTTTCGCGACCGCATCGCCGCCGAGCGGCGGCAACTGCCCTGGCTCAAGCTGCGCAAGGACTATGTCTTCGAAAGCGAGCAGGGACTGAAGCGCCTCGCCGAACTGTTCGCCGGCAAGAGCCAGCTCATCGTCTACCATTTCATGATGACGCCGGGGTCCGATCATCGCTGCGAGGGCTGCTCGTTCCTGGCCGACCACATCGACGGCGCCGACCAGCATCTCAGGCACCACGACGTGGCGCTGGTCGTCGTTTCGCGAGCGCCGCTGGCCGAGCTCCTGCCCTACAAGCAGCGCATGGGCTGGAAATTCGACTGGGTGTCGTCCTACGCGTCGGACTTCAACTTCGACCTGCAGGTCTCCTTCACTGAAAGACAGATCGCGGCCGGCGACACCACCTATAATTTCGAGAAACGCCCGCTGCGATCGAAGGACCTTCCCGGCACCAGCGTCTTCTATCGCGACGAAAACGGCGACATCTTTCTCACCTTCATGTCGCGCGCCCGCGGCGGCGATGCGCTGATCGGCGCCTACCACTATCTCGACATGACGCCGAAGGGCCGCGACGAGGCCGGCCCCTATCGCGGCCTTATGGACTGGGTGCGGCTGCACGACGAATACCAGGACAGGATCAAGGATCGGCCTGACTGCTGCGAGTGACCGGCGCGTTCACCTCGGCCGAACATGCGCCGGAGCAATTCCAGGAAAAGTGTGAAACGGTTACGCTCGGCGCCCTCGCCGCAGCCTTCCGTCCGGGCTTGCGTCAAAACAAAGAGATAGAGCGGTTTGCCGTTCCATGAAACGGCGAACCGCTCTATGGCTTTCTGCCATTCAATGGATTTGCCATGCAGCGACTGCTCGCTCTCCTCACCTGGCTCGCCTTCCCGGTCTATGTCTGGCAGGGCCTTGGCGTGCGCCGCCGCACCAGCCGCATGCTGCCGGCGCGCGGCCCGGTCCTGCACGAGATCGCCGGCAAGGCGCCGGCAATCGCATTGCTGGTCCTGGGCGATTCTTCGGCGGCATCCGTGGGCATCGAACAATCGGAACTAGGGCTCGCCGCGCAGCTTGCCGACCTGATTGCGGAGCGCACCGGCGATGCCGTGCGCTGGCGCGCCGCCGGCTTCAACTCGGCGACATCAGGGCAGATCCGGGATTATGTCCTGCCCAACCTGTCGGCGGATCCCTGGACGCATATCGTGCTTGCCGTCGGCACCAACGACGCCAAGAACTTCCATTCCGTGCCGCGCTTCAAGAAGGAGTTCGGCGGCCTGCTTTACGCGTTGCGCGCCAAATGGCCGGAAGCGCGTGTGGTCTGGTCGCCGGTGCTCGAATTCACCCGTGCCCCGGCAATGCCGCCGTTGCTTGGCAAGATCCTCGAAATCCGCGCCACGGAGATGAACCGGATGGGCGTGCGCCTCTGCAACGAGCGCGGCGCCGTCCCCGCCGCGCGGCTGCCGATCACCAATCCCGAGGCCGGCTTTGCGTCCGATGGTTTCCATGCCTCGGAAGCGGGCTATCGCGCCTGGGCGGAGCATCTGTTGGATTTTGTGCTGGGCAACGAAAGCTCGGGGAAGGCGTGTTGAGATTCAGGTCAGGCCAAGCCGAAAATGTTGGTCTCCGAGAACCGGAGCGGAGCGTACTTGAAGTTCGCGAGCACCGGCCTACGCCGGCCATAGCCTTAATTTAACTGCCACGCCACTATGAGTGCTTTGGCCGGCGAAGGCCGGAAGCGCAGGGGACCATCACTTGCAGGCCGTCCTCACCTGAACATCAATGAGCCTTAGGCCCAGTGGCCTAGCACAGCCGCCAGCGAAATCGCGGCCATGGCAAGCAGCGCCAGCTTCCAGAAGTCGCCCCGACGCTTCAGCCCGGGCCAGCCCAGCGGCTTGATGATCTGGATGAGCATGATGCCGATGATGACAAGGGCAAGAAGTTTCGTCATGCCGCCTTTGACCAGTATCGGCGGCGGCTGTCAAAGCGGTTCTTGACGCTTTCGACAGCCGCATTGCTCCTGACAAACAACCGGTTACCCTGGGCTGCGCCAATCTTTCTGACGCCTGCTCCGACGGCCTGCCAAGCTCCTGACAGACTGCTGTCAGCAGGGGTGTGAGATACTCCTCTCATCGAAAAAGAGGAGCCTGGCCATGAACGGTTTTACCATCCTGCGCAGTGTACAGAACTATGTCGGCAAGATCCGCACCGTGCGGAACGAGATCCGCACCCAGCGTTTCCTGAACACTTTGCCAGCGGATATCCGCAAGGACATCGGCTGGCCGGACCTTTATGACGGCCGCATGCGTGAGAACTGAAATTTTTCGGCGTACGACTTGGATAGCGGCCGTGTCGTGCCCAGATGTAATGTCGGTTAAAATATCGGGTTTCAGGAAAAAAGCCGTTGTTCCGTGGCGGATTCCTGTCAGCCTCCTGACAGTATGTTGTCAGGAGGCCTGCGTTATTGAAGCAGCCTCGAACCTGCGGGAACCGGTTTGGGGACCGCGGCATGCATAGAACCGAGATCAAGGGGTCACACGATGCGCCGCGCCGACAGGCTTTTCCAGATCGTACAGCATTTGCGCGGCGGCCGGTTGGTCACGGCGCAGAAGCTCGGCACGTGGCTCGAGGTTTCCGAGCGGACCATCTACCGCGACATAGCCGACTTGCAATCGACCGGCGTGCCGATCGACGGCGAGGCGGGTGTCGGCTACATGATGAGGGAGGGTTTCGACCTTCCGCCGCTGATGTTCACGCGTGACGAGATCGTGGCGCTGGTTGCCGGCGCCCGCATGGTGCGCGCCTTCGGCGGCGCGGCGATGGCGAGGGCCGCCGACGAGGCGCTGGTCAAGATCGGCGCCGTGCTGCCCGACACGGAAAAGGACCGCATCGCCCGTACCGAGATCCACACGCCGATGTGGGTGGTGAGCGACGCCGCGCGGGAAGCGATCGACCTGATCGAGCGCGCCATCGAGAAGCGCCAGGTTCTGACCATCGACTATTCGGACGAGGCCGGCCGCGGCACCGCCCGCGACATCAGGCCATTGGGACTGTGGTTCTGGGGCAAGGTCTGGACCCTGGTCGCCTGGTGCGAGATGCGCGACGATTTTCGCGCCTTCCGCATCGACCGCATCGCTTCGGTGGTCATTGCCGGCCGCATCTACAAGCCGGAGCGCGGGAAGCAGCTTGCCGATTTCTACCGCGCCGTGGAGCGCAGCGAGGACTATGGCATGGCGCCCGACCGCGCGGCTCGGACCTGAAGCCTTTTCCTTCTCCCCTTGTGGGAAAGGTGGCCGAGCAAAGCTCGGCCGGATGAGGGGTGTTCCAGGGAACACCAACGCCTCATTTCTTCCAGCACCCCCGTCTCGGCGCTACGCGCCGATCCACCTTCTCCCACAAGGAGAGAAGGGAAGGGGGCGCTTACTCCTCGTCTTCGTTCTTGTCCTTCGACTTCAGCGCAGAGAGCTTGGCGAAGACGGCGCTGGCGTCAAGTTCCTGGTCCTCGTCCTTCGGCTTTTCCGGAGCCGGCACCAGCCGCTCGGTCAGCGCCGCCGGCAACAGCGTGTCGCCGACAACGGGCTGTGCCTGCTCGCGGCCGCGCGAGGCGCGGTTGACTTCCAGGTCGAGGTCGATCTGCGAGGTCAGGCCAAGCGTCACCGGATCCATCGGCTGCAGATTGGCCGAGTTCCAGTGCTTGCGCTCGCGGATCTGTTCGATCGTCGATTTGGTGGTGCCTACGAGACGGGCAATTTGCGCGTCCTTGAGCTCGGGATGGTTGCGCACCAGCCACAGGATTGCGTTCGGACGGTCCTGCCGCTTCGACAGCGGCGTGTAGCGGGGACCCTTGCGCTTCGATTCCGGCACCCGCACCTTGGGGTCGGACAGCTTCAGCCGGTGGTTCGGGTCCTTCTCGCCGCGCGCGATCTCGTCGCGGGTGAGCTGGCCGGTCATGATCGGGTCCATGCCCTTGATCCCTTGCGCCGACTCGCCGTCGGCGATCGCCTTGACCTCGAGCGGATGCAGCCCGCAGAACTGCGCGATCTGCTCGAAGGAGAGCGCGGTGTTGTCGACCAGCCAGACGGCGGTCGCCTTGGGCATCAGCAGCGTATTGGCCATGTCAGAAATCCTTCTCGTTCGCCCGCGTTCCCGCGCGGGCGGTGGTTTTAGAGCCACCAAAATGGGAAATTCGCGGCCTGTATAAACGCTCCGCCACGATTTCGCAATGTTTTTGGGAAGAGGCGGCCGAAGCCCCAAAAAGACAAAACCCGCTGGACAAGGTCCAGCGGGTTCGGAACCGGAGACGAGCAAGCGTCTGCGACGGCTCTGGCTTCGAGGCAGCGGCCCGGCTTGCGCCGGGTCGCGCTTGAAATCAAAGAGCCTGGCGGGCGATACGCTCGATGTCGGCGCGGTTGATGCCGAGGTCGTTCAACTGGCGGGCGTTCAGCTTGTTCAGCTCACGCACGGTTTCGTTGTACAGGCGCCAGTTGCGGAAAGCGCGGATCGGGTTCATTTCAGTCCTCCATTCGTGGGATCAGTTGTTTCGATGCCGCGTAAATAGGCATCGCTGCCCAGAAATTGAACGGACGCTTTTGCATGGCGGCAATGCATTTGTTGCAATGCAGCATTAAGCATTGTTGAACCTGTCGCTGGCGATGCGCGCACATGGACTGTGTCGCGGTTCAGGTCAGGCCGGCCTCACCTGAATATCGACCCAGCCTAGCCGACGTCGAGCACGATCTTGCCGATATGCTCGCCCTCCTCCATCCGCTCATGCGCCCGCCAGGCTTCCGTCAGCGGGAAGATCATGTCCATGACCGGAGCGACCTTGCGGGTGCCGAGCAATGGCCAGACCTGAGCCTCGAGCGCGGCGGCGATGGCCGCCTTGAATTCGACGGTGCGCGGGCGCAGCGTCGAGCCCGTATGGACAAGGCGCTTGACCATGAGCTTTGCGAAGTCGGCGCTTGCGACAGCGCCGGCCTGCACCGCGATCTGGACGATGCGCCCTTCGATCGCCGCCGCATCGTAGTTGCGCGCCACATAGTCGCCGCCGACCATATCGAGGATGACGTCGGCGCCCTTGCCCCCGGTTGCGTCCTTGACTTCGGCAACGAAGTCCTGCTCCCGGTAGTTGATCGCCCGGTCGGCGCCGAGCTTCAGGCAGGCGTCGCATTTCTCCTTGCTGCCGGCCGTGGTGACGACATAGGCGCCGAACGCCGAGGCCAGTTGGATGGCCGTGGTGCCGATGCCGGATGAGCCGCCATGGACGAGCAATGTCTCGCCCTTCTTCAACCCGCCGCGCTCGAACACATTGTGCCAGACGGTGAAGTAGTTCTCCGGCACGGCGGCGGCTTCCGAATAGGTGAAGCCGGCCGGGATCGGCAGCACGCTGCCGGCATGGACCTTGACATATTCGGCATAGCCGCCGCCCGGCGTCAGCGCGCAGACCCGGTCGCCGATGCGCCAGCGCGATATCTCGTCGCCGAGCACGGCCACTTCGCCGGCCACCTCGAGACCCGGCAGGTCCGAGGCGCCGGGCGGCGGCGGATAGGCGCCCTTGCGCTGCTGCACGTCCGGCCGGTTGACGCCGGCGGCGTGGACTCGAATGAGGATTTCGCCGGGACCAGGCGTGGGCACGTCGCGCGTCTCGGCCTTCAGCACCCTGGGGCCGCCCGGCTGCGAGATCGCGATGGCCGTCATCTTCGCCGGAATCTTCTGTCCGCTTGCCATGGTGTCCCGTCTCCTTGTGCCGTTGGCCGGCTATTTGCATCGGCGCCCTTGCCCTATGTATGCTGATTGCCAAATCAGGCAAATGGCCAAGTGAGGGAGGAGCGACGATGGCGATCTTCGACGACGAACCCAAGAAGAAGCCGCGCCTGCACGAGATCGGCCAGGATCTCTCGCTGCTGTCCGTCGACGAATTGTCCGAGCGCATTGCCCTGCTGCGCGACGAGATCGCCAGGCTGGAAGCCGAGCGGACAGCCAAGGGCGCTACCAAATCAGCCGCCGAGGCGCTGTTTCGCCGCGGATAATCCTGGCGTCGTGCCCGTCTGCCCCGGAAAAGCCTGAAAGCGACTGCCAGACCTTCGCTCCGAAACAGACCAGCGCCTCGAAATTTCCAGCCGGATCAGCCCATGTTCGCAACCTACCGACCGATCCTCTCGTTGTTGCGCGGCACCGCGTTCCTGCTGGCGGCGTCAGGCCTGCACGGCTTGCTGCTGCCGCTGCGCGGGCAAGTGGAGGGGTTCTCGACCGCCTCGCTCGGCCTGATGGGCACGGCCTGGGCCGGCGGCTTCGTCACCGGCTGCTTCTTCGCGCCGCGCCTTGTTCGCCGCGCCGGCCATGTCAGGGCGTTCGGCGCCTTTGCCGCCTCGGGGGCGATCATCGCGCTGCTTACCGGCCTCATCATCGACGAGTATTTCTGGATCCTGCTGCGCGCCTTCACCGGCTTCACAATGGCCGGCGCCTTCATGGTCATCGAAAGCTGGCTGAACGAGAAGGCCACCAACGAGAACCGCGGCACCGTCTTCGGCCTCTATATGATGGTCACCTATGCCTCGATCATGGGCGGCCAGATGATCGTCGCCGGCGGCGACGTGAAATCGGCCTCGCTGTTCATGATCACCGGCATCCTGTTCTGCCTGTCGCTCATTCCGACCGCCGTCTCGACGCAGTCGCATCCGAAGCCGCTGCAGGACGTCAAGCTCGACGTCAAAGGACTCTATGCCAATTCGCCGGTCTCGGCGGTGGCATGCCTTCTGATCGGCATCGCCAATGGCGCCTGGGGTACGCTCGGCGCCGTCTATGGCGCCCGCATCGGCATCTCCACCGCCGAGATCGCCCTGATGATGAGCCTGGTGGTTGTCGCCGGCGCGGCCATGCAGCTTCCCGCGGGGCGGCTTTCCGACACGACGGACCGCCGCTTCGTGCTTGCCGGCGCCGCCTTCGGCGCGGCGCTCTTCGCGGTGCTGATCTTCCTGATCGAGCCGCATTCGGGCGTCTTCGTCATCGTGCTGACCGCCGCCTATGGCGCCTTCGCCTACACGCTCTACTCGATCGCCGTCGCGCACGCCAATGACCACGCGCGGTCGGAGGATTTCGTCAAGGTTTCGGGTGGCCTGCTTCTGCTATACGGCTTCGGCACGATGATCGGACCGCTGCTTGCGGCCGCCCTGATGGGCTGGCTGCGGCCGGAAGGCCTCTTCCTTGCAACCGCGCTCGCCCATCTCAGTCTCACCGGCTACACGCTGCTGCGCATCCGCGCCCGCGCGCCGGTTCCGATCGAAAACCGCGATGCCTTCAAGACGCAACCGGCCGATCGTGCGGTCACGCCGGAAGCCTTGCGGCTCGATCCGCGCACAAAGGTTGAAACCGACAGTTGAGATTTGGAAAACTTTGTCCCACAAATAAGGCATGATGTTTTCCGACGCCTTCGTGGCGATAGCCGATCCCAACCGGCGCTATCTCTTGGAAGAGCTCCGGCGCGGTCCCAAGACGGTGAACGAATTGGCAGCCGGGTTGCCCGTTTCACGCCCGGCCGTTTCCCAGCATCTGAAGGTCCTGCTCGACGCCGGCCTGGTCAAGGCCAGGGCAGAGGGCACCAGACGCGTCTACGCCGTCAGCAGCGCCGGCTTCCTCAGGCTCAACGTCTGGCTCGACCAGTTCTGGGAACTGTCGCCTGGAGAGTGATCGCTGGCCGCCAGCGGGAGGCCTCAGTTCGCTGCCTGCAGCGCCGCCCCAAGCGCGTCGAGCAGCTCGCCCGTGCCATGCTCGCGTGTTCCCGGCTTATCGTGGCCATCGAAGAAGGCTCCCTGCTCCGTCAGGATAAGTCGCGTACCCTTGCCTTCCGCGATGAGCTCGATCGTCGCAAGCGACACCGAGACCCGGGTTTCGCCGAACAATAGCTCGTAGCTGTAGACGATGCGCCGGTTCGGCACGATGTCCTGGTAGACCGCGTTGTAGAAATGCATCTGCCCGTCGCTCGGACAACCGGCATTCACCTCCTTGCCGCCAACGCGGAAGTCCATCTCGTGCCGGTTGGGCTGCGGATTGTCCGGATCGAAAAACCAGCGCTTCTTGGCCGCCGGATCACTCAGCGCGAAATAGACCTTTTCGGGCGCCGCCGGATAGACGCGCTCGATGACGAAGGTGGAGTGGACGACGGATCGTTCGGTCATGACGTATCCCCTCAGGTTTGTTGCTTGGTTTCCGCCAGAAAATCGCCAAGCCGGTCGAGCCGGCGCTCCCAGGCGAGCCGCCGCTCGTTGATCCAGTGCTCGGCGGCCCTGAGCGCCTTCGGCTCGATCCTGCAGGTGCGCACCCGGCCAAGCTTCTCGGTGCTCACCAGTCCGCTCGCCTCAAGGACGTTGAGGTGCTGGACGACGGCCGACAACGACATCGCCAGCGGCTCGGCCAGTTGACTGACCGAGGCCGGTCCGCGCGACAGCCGTTCCATCATCTGGCGCCGCGCCGGGTCCGCGAGCGCCTGGAACATCAGGTCGAGCTGGGCGGGATCGTGCAGCATGACGCTCTAACCGTTGTTGTAGGGGAAGAACTTGAAATAGGGCTGCGCTTCCTCGATCACGCGGGCGAAGGTGGAGCGCTCGAGCAGACGATCATGATAGCGTTTCACGGTGGGGAATCTGTCGCCGAACGGCTCGACCTTGTTGGCATAGAACAGCGCCGGCGAGGCCGCGCAGTCGGCCATGGTGAAGGTCTCGCCGACCGCCCAGGTCTTTGACTGCATCTCCTTTTCGACGATGGCGTAGGAATTGCGGAGCTGCTGGCGCGCCTGATCGACCCCGAACGGATCGGTCTTGTCTTGTGGCCGCAGCCGGTCGCCGACGATCTTCTGCATCGGCTCCTGCACGTAGAAGTCGTAGAAGCGGTCTGACTGGCGGACCTTGATGGCAAGGTCGATGTCGGCGGGAATGAGCTCGACAGGCCCGGGATAATAGGCGGCGAGATATTCGATGACGATGGTCGATTCCAGCACCGTGCGGTCGCGCGCCTCGTCGCACAGGGCCGGCATCTTGCCCGTCGGCGAAACCTTCAGGAAAGCCGCGCGCGATTGCTCGTCGCCGAGATCGACGATCACCGGCGTAAAGGGCGTGTCGTTCTCGTAGAACGCGATCAGCGGCTTCCAGCAGAAGGAAGCGAGCGGATGGAAATGCAGCGTCAGGGACATTTTTGGCTCTCCTGTCGTCAGATGCGATACTGAAGTATTCACTTAACTATTTTCGTAAACCGCCGGAGTCAAGATTGGCCCTCACCGGTCAGCCGTGGGTCGCGATGGCTTGGATGATTTGCGGCCAATCGTTGCGGTGCAGCTCGTGGCCGCCACCTTCGATCCGCACCAGCCTGGCACCGGGAACCGCGCCGGCAAGCGCCTCGCCATGTTCGATCGGGAAGATCGGATCGGTGGCGCCATGGATGACGAGCAACGGCGCCGTCAGGTCCTTTATCCGCCGCTCCGGACCACCACCCTTGAGCAGGAAATGATTGGTGGCGCTGCCGAAACCGCCGGAACGGTCGTAATCCTCCTCGATCGCCGCGCGTGCGCGCTCCTCATCGAACGGATGCAGGGTGCTGGCGAGTGCCCGCGCGTCCTTCACCATGTAACCAAGCACCTGGTCCCGGTTCGACCAGTCGACAGCGGCGCCGTCCGCCGAGTGCTCCTTGTAGGCTTGGCTTGTGCCGGGCAAACCGGACGTATCGATGCCGAGCGGTGAGCTGGAGATCACGGTGAGCGCGCTGACACGTGTCGGATATTTCAGCGCCACGATCTGCGCGATCATGCCGCCCATCGACATGCCGGCGACATGAGCCTTTTGGATGTTGTGATCGTCGAGCACGCGGATGGCGTCGTCGACCATGTCCTCGAACGTATAGGCCGGCGCGCCTGGCGTATACTTGATCGACAGACCGGTATCGCGATTGTCGTAGCGGACGACAAAACGGCCGCGCCCGGCGAGCTGCCGGCAGAAGGCTTCCGGCCACCACAGCATCGAGGCCATGGCGCCCATCACCAGAAGGATTGCTGGATCGGCCGGATCGCCGAAGGTCTCCGAGACGATTTCAGGGGGCGGCATAGCGGTCATCGTTCTCTTCTCCCAATCTGATTGCATTTTGCAATCAGTTGCACGATAATCAAACCGATATCATAATGCAACCGGTTTTTCTGGAGACTGCTATGAACACCGAGCACCGGTCCGGCTGCCCGATCAATCTGTCGCTCGAGGTTTTTGGCGACCGCTGGAGCCTGATCATCCTGCGCGACATGATCTTCGGCGGCAGGCGCCATTTCCGCGAACTGCTCAACGGGTCGCTGGAAGGCATCGCCTCCAACATCCTGGCCGACCGGCTGAAACGGCTGATGGAGCTCGGCCTTTTGACCAAGGCCGACGATCCCAGCCACAAGCAGAAGGCGATCTACAGCCTGACCGAGATGGCGATCACCCTGGTGCCGATCATGGCGCAGCTCGGCGCCTGGGGGCGGGTATGGCTGCCGGTCAGCGAGGAGCTTTCGATCCGCGCCGAGCTGCTCGAAAAGGGCGGCCCGCCGCTGTGGGAGCAGTTCATGGACGAGCTGCGCCACGAGCATCTCGGCGCACCGGTGAAGACGCCGCCGGGCACGCCGACCGTGCGCCAGAAACTGCAGGCTGCCTATGAAGCGGCGGTCGCCCGCAAGGCCGAGGCAACAACGGCGTGAGATCGCTTCGAGCCGGCCCGCCGATCAATTGAGATTGATGTCACGGCTCGCCGACCGCATCGACACCGAGAAGCCGGCCAGCACGTCGAACAGCGCGATGATCATCAGCGTGAAGAACACCGAATGCGCCGCACCCTTCACCAGCAGGAACTCGACCAGGAAAGCGATGAAGACCAGCGTCGACAACAGATGATCCAGGATCGATGCATTGGTGGTGCGCACCGATTTTGAGATCTCGATGAACAGGAAGATCAGCCCGATCAGCACCATCAGGTCGCCGAGCGTCATCGAGAAGACGCCGCCCGACATCATGCGGAACGAGAACATCTCGGTCGTCCACGGATCGTCGCCGCCGCCGAACAGACCGAGCAGTCCGAGATTGTAGAGGACGAAAGGCACGATCAGCAGCGGGATGGCACCAAACATCTGGGCGTCTCCAATAGGGCACCCTTTTGTAAAATCCGCGGCAGAGACGCCGTCAAGGTCTTTCGCGGCCGGCGTCGAACACGCTCTAAGACCTAATGAAATAAGGATGTCAGCCGGTTGCCCTTACCTTGCCGCAGCCTGCGCGATCCACTCCGAAATTCATCAACCATCTATCGAACGCAAAAAGACCGGCCAGAGGCCGGTCCCTTGAAACGTCACAAACCGTGGAAGCTTCTCAGCTTTCCTTCGGCTCCAGGACCTGGCGGCCGCGATACATGCCGGTCTTCAGGTCGATGTGATGCGGGCGGCGCATTTCGCCGGAATTCTTGTCCTCGACGTAGGTCGGGGCCTTGATGGCGTCGGCCGAGCGGCGCATTCCGCGCTTCGACGGAGAGGTTTTTCTTTTTGGAACGGCCATGGATATGCTCCACTACATGGTCAAAATGCCCCGGCAACCCTCGCGAAAGGGCCGCATCGAGGCCATAATCTGAGAAAGTCGGGTGCCTATACACGCCTTGCGCCGTTTTGGCCAGCGCTGGCGCGAATTTTTTTGAGCCGGCGCCGGTTAGGCTAATCCAGGCAGCCGACATAGGCGCCGGACCTGCCGGCACGCCGCTCGATCAGATTGGCGAGCCGCCTCAATCCCGGGCCGGGCTTGGCCGGATTGCGGGCGATCGGGTTGGGCAGGCTGACGGCGAGAAGTGCGGCCTGCCGGCGCGACAATTGCTTGGCCGAGACGCCGAAATGGTGCCGCGCGGCGGCCTCGATGCCGTAGATGCCCGGCCCCCACTCCGCGATGTTGAGATAGATCTCCATGATCCGCCGCTTCGACATCACCGCGTCGAAATAGACGGCCAAAGGCAGCTCGGCCACCTTTCGCACGCTGCCCAGCGGCCGCGACCACAAGAAGAGATTCTTCACCGTCTGCATGGTGATGGTGGAGGCGCCGCGCGTCGCCTCGCCGGCAAGCGCATCGTCGACCACGCCGCGCAATTCGCCGAGATCGACGCCGCGATGGAAGCAGAATTGCCCATCCTCCGACATGATCACCGAATGCGCCAGCACTGGCGCCACGTCGTCAATCGACACCCAGCGCCGGTCGTAGCCGGAGAAAGTCACGAGATCCTTCAGCATCAGCGTCGAGACAGGATGCACGAAGGACGGCAGGTAGAGGAAGGTGAACGCGAGCGGTATCGCTGCCAAAACGATCGCCGCGACCAGGCAGCGCCGGCCAAGGCGCTTCAGACCGGCGCGGTTCAGGCGCCGCGGTCGCGCCATGTCCAGCCCTTCGATTTCATGTTCGACGATCGGTTCCGACAAGCCGCCCCACCCGTGCCACGCGCCCAATCGGCATAAAGGTGCCAGGCTTCTTGCGCAATGTCTGAGTGTCGGCTACCGGTCCCGGCCATGACGAAAGACGACCATATGGCCTTCGAAACCGCGTTTTTTGCGCGCGCCGCCGCAATCGAGGTCCTGCTCCGGCAGATCCTCGACGCGCCTCTGCTTTCCGGCGAGATCGCCCGGCCTGAACGCTTGATGGCGGCGATGCGCCATGGTGTGCTCAACGGAGGCAAGCGGCTCCGCCCTTTTCTGGTCATGGAAAGCGCCGCTCTCTTTTCCGCCGATGGCGAGGCGGCGATGCGCGTCGCGGCGGCGCTCGAATGCGTGCACTGCTATTCGTTGATCCATGACGATCTGCCGTCTATGGACAACGATGACCTGCGCCGTGGCCAGCCGACCGTGCACAAGGCCTTCGACGAGGCAACCGCCATCCTCGCCGGCGACGCGCTGCTGACTTTAGCCTTCGACATTATCGCCGACGAGGCGACCGCGCTGCCGGCCGAGCGCCGGACAGCGCTCGTGCTGGCGCTCGCCCGTGCCGCCGGAGCCGGCGGCATGGTCGGGGGCCAGACTCTCGACTTGGAAGCCGAGCGCAAGCGGCCGGACGAAACCGGCATCATCAGGCTGCAGGCGATGAAAACCGGCGCGCTGATCCGCTTCGCCTGCGAGGCCGGCGCGATCGTCGCCGGCGCGCCCCCCGCCGATCGTGAAAGGCTGGCCGAGTTCGGTTCGGCGATCGGCCTGGCCTTCCAACTCGCCGACGACCTGCTCGACCTGACTGCCGATGCGCATCAGATGGGCAAGGCCACAAGAAAGGACGCCGCCGCCGGCAAGGCGACGCTCGCCGCGCTGCACGGCCCAGACTGGGCGCGCGAGCAACTCCACGGCCTGATCGACCAGGCGCATGCGCTGCTCGAGCCCTATGGCGAAGACGCGGCTTTGCTCAAAGCCGCCGCGACTTTCGTGGCGACGCGCAATAACTAAAGCGCGAGCGATTAACGCCCCTTTCGGCTTTGTCCACCAGACGCCAGGAGCGGTTAGTCGCCGCCCGGTCTCGAATAACTGCAGTAGCTTCGATGCTCCGACCGCGGCCCGGCCGAAAGGTCACTCTGCGCGCAAGGCGTCGATAGGCTGAAGCCGTGCCGCCTTGCGCGCGGGATAGTAGCCGAAGAAAACACCCACGCAGGCGGCGAAACTGACGGCCAGCAGCACCGCGCTGATGTCGATGACCACCGGCCATCGGGCAAAGGCGCCGATGCCGGTTGCGGCGGCGATGCCGACAAGCGCGCCCAGCATTCCACCCAACGATGCGAGCGTCATTGCCTCGACGACAAACTGGACAAGGATGTCGCGTCGACGCGCACCGACCGCCAGCCGGAGCCCGATCTCGCGGGTGCGCTCCGTCACCGTTACCAGCATGATGTTCATAATGCCGATGCCGCCCACCACGAGCGAGACCGAGGCGACGGCGGAAAGCAGCAGCGACACGACTCGCGTAGTCGAACCCTCGAGATCGGCGGCTTCCGCAAGGTTGCTGATCATGAAGCTGTCTTCCTGACCCGCCCGCAACCGGTGGCGTTGCCACAGGAGATCTCGGATGGCTGCCATCGTATCTTCAGCCGATAACCAGTCGGCAAACTTGACAGTGATATTGTGCACGAGGGCGGGATTGGCCCGGCTGGTGCCGACAAATTGGCGTCGTGCCGTTCTCAGTGGCACCAGCGCCACATCGTCTTGGTCCTCACCCCAAACGCTTTGCCCCTTCCGCTCTAGCAGGCCTATGACCGTGAACGGCACGCCACGAATGCGGATCGCAGAGCCGACAGCATCGGTCTCGCCAAACAGCTTCTCGCGCATCGTCGTGCCGAGGAGCACCACGTTAGCGGCGCGTCGATCGTCTTCCGAGGTCATCTCCCGACCCGCGATCACGCGCCATTCCCGCGCCGTAAAGTAGCCGGGCGTCACGCCGCGAAGCACCCCTTGCCAGTTCAGCGACCCGACGGTGAGCTGCTCACGGGCGTGCAGTAGTGGCGCGGCCACGACCACACCGGGGATCTCCGATTGGATCGCTAGTGCATCGTCCTCGCTCAGCTGCGGCGCGGCACCGCTGCCCAGCCGGACGCTGCCCATGCGCACACTGCCTGGGGTCACCACGATAAGGTTCGCGCCGAGGCTGCGGATCTGGGTCGCGATTCGGTCGCGAGCGCCGATCCCCACCGCGATCATCACGACGACAGCGGCAACACCGATGACGATGCCCAGCATGGTGAGAGTGCTACGCAGATGGTGAGCGCGAAGCGACCGCAGGGCTGTTCTGACGCTACCGGGCATTGCTGTGAACCAGCGACAGATGGCAGGTGTCGCCCGAATTCAAGCCGCTCCGCGTCTCGGAATCCTCAGGCACCACGCGGCCATCTCGGAAGGTCACGATGCGATCGGCATTGGCGGCAACCTCTGTCTCGTGCGTAACCACAACGACCGTCAGGCTTTCACCATTTAGATCGCGGAAGATACTCATGATCTCCTGCCCGGTCTGGCTGTCGAGCGCACCGGTCGGCTCATCGGCAAGCAGAACCAAGGGCTCGGTGACCAGAGCACGGGCAATGGCAACGCGCTGCTGCTGACCGCCCGACAGCTCGGCCGGCTTGTGACTCGCCCGGTTCGCCAGACCGAGCTTTTCGAGCATCTCAAGCGCGCGCCGGCGGCGCTTGCCCGGCCACATCCGACGATAGAGGAGCGGCAGCTCGACATTTTCCAGGGCAGTGGCACGTGGCAGCAGATTGAATGACTGAAACACGAAGCCGACGCTGCGGTTGCGGATAGCCGCGAGCGCATCGTGATGAAGGCGGCCGACATCGATCCCATCCAGCCGGTATCTGCCTTCGGTCGGTCGGTCGAGGCAGCCCAGGATGTTCATGAACGTGGATTTGCCCGAACCCGATGGTCCCTTCACGGCTACGAATTCACCCTGCTGGATAGTCAGGCTCACGCCGTCGAGCGCCCTGATCCATGAGCCGCCGATGCGGTAGCTGCGGTGTACTTCCTCGACTTCGATCAGGGCCACGGCGGGCTCTCTCATTGAAAGCGGAACCTGATCAGCACGGAAGACGCCTCGTCCTCCGGGCCGGGTGCGGCGGGCCCAACGATCACCGGCTGCGTCTCGGTGAGATCGCCAGCCACAATCTCTGTCGTCCGGCCGTCAGTGATCCCGAGACGGAGCGGAACCGGCCTTGGTTCATCATGCGGCCCCAACACGAACACCTGGCCGGCCGATCCAGGCTCCATACCGCGGTCCGCTGCGAGCTTGGATGAAGGGGCAACTGCGAGGCGACGCCCGTCCGGCCTGGTATCCTTTGGGCGGAAACGCAGGGCGGCATTGGGCACTTTGAGAACATGTTCCCGTCTTGCCACCACCACTTCGAGATTGGCGGTCATCCCCGGCAGCAGAAGCTCTTCCGGGTTTTCGGCAGCCACCACAACGACATAGGCGACGACATTCTGCACGATTTGCGGCGCCTTGCGGATCTGCTTCACCGAGCCGGCGAAAACGCGATCGGGATAGGCATCAACAGTGAAGGTGACTGGCTGTCCTACGGCAAAACGACTGATATCAGCTTCGACCACCGTTGCTTCGACCTGCATCTGCGTCAGGTCTTTGGCTATGGTGAACAGGATCGGCGTCTGCAAGCCCGCCGCCAGTGTCTGACCGCCGCTAACCGCACGATTGACCACTGTCCCGGTGACTGGCGCTCGGATATACGTCCGCTCAAGATCGATCCGGGCCTGCCGAAGCATGGCTTCCCTCTGCTTGACCTGGGCCAGCATGTTGGCAAGCTCCGCATCAGCCATGCTGACGCTTGATTGGGCGGCGCGGACGGCGGCCAGTTGCGACAACTCCTCCGCGCCGATGGATGTGGCCTGTGCTTCAGCCGATTCGTGCGCGTTCTGGGTGCGCTCCCATTCGCCTGCCGTAATGACATTGCGCTGTGCCAACGGCCGCTTGCGTTCCATGTCCTGGAGCGCCTCGGCAAGCCCTATTTGCGCACGCCTGTTCTGACCCACCGCCGCGGCATGCTTGGCTTCAGCGGTCTCCAGTTCGGCCCGGACTCGTTCGATCTGCGCCTGCTGCACCAAAACCTGCGTCTGCGCCATCTCCAGTTCGGCTTCGGCCTGGGCCACCCGGGCCTCATACATTTCCGGTTCGACACGCGCGATGACCTGACCCAAAGTCACCTTGGAATTGAAATCGGCGTAAAGCTCCTTGATCCGGCCGGAAAGTTGTGACCCGACTTCCACGACCACCAGCGCATTGAGTGTGCCGGCAGCCTGGACGGTCGTGACGATATCGCCCCGCTCCGCAACTTCGGTTTGATACGCCGTCCTCTTCGGCGCGTCGGAGTGCGTAGGCTTCACCTGCATCAACAGCTGTCGGAAAGCCGATGAAATCTGCTCGGCCCCCGACGTCAGCGACGGTGCGAGCGAAGCCTCCGGCATCGTTGCCGCGCCGATGATTACCGCCGCAAAGAGGACACTGCGCATCATCATGTGCGAACTATCCAGATCGCCGGGAGGGCGGGGCTCTCCCGGCTGTTCGCCCTGGCTCGGGAACGGGTGACACCTCAACTCGCCCATGCCTTGGCGTCAGGCAACAACCACGCCGCCTCAATGCAGATACCCGAGGCGACGCATTTCCGGCCATTACTTGCACTGCCCCGGATTGCCGGTGCAGCTCGTCTCGGTCTTGTTGCCCAAATTGCCCTGGCCGGTTGAAGTATCCGTCGTCGCCGTGCCGAACGCGTTGCCGTTCACGTCCTTCGTCGTCGTGTTGCAGACGCAATCGGGCGTCGACCCTGTCTTCGTGCATGAAGCGACCCCGGCATCGCCGCATAGGTCTGTACACTGGGTGGCCGAGACGCCGGGGCACAGATTCTGCGCTCCCGCATTGCCTGTGCCAAGCATGAGCGCGCCGCCCAAGGAAACGGCGGTTGCAACCGCCAAAAACAACTGTCTACACATGTTTTGCTCCCTTGTTGGCCAGAGTTCACCATCTCCCTCATCGCAGGCCACCTCTGGCAGTGGCCTGCAGACAAAAGAAAAGCGATACACTCCGGTCTTGACCGGAGCGGTCTGTCTTCAAGGCATGTTCGGGAAGGAGGCATAGCGGCGGTAGCTAGACCGCCGCGCCTCCTGACACTCTTCTGGATGCGGACATTTTACCCATGCGCAAACGCGGCGCCGATCCGACAACTGGATCGCGGCGCGCAGCAACGCACCCTCCAGTTCTTTAGCTTGGTAACAAGGCCGATTATATTAGCACTTAATTAACTAATTGCAAAGCGCGTTTCATATGCCGAAGTGCGAACCACGGCGCCGCGACAACTTCGATGGGACAGTCGTAGAGGAACTCGGTCCTTCCCAGAGGCGTGATTGGCAAAGGCCTTTCTGGAGCAACTACGACCGTTGGTGTCGTCGCCGGCGATGTCTGGCCGCGCACCAACGAAATCTTAATGTAAATCAAGCGTAATCCCGACCGTTAAAATTGTGCGTATGGGTTTGGGGTTGCGCATGCCGGAGTACTCCTCCTTCATCCGGTCGATCCGGATTCGCTATATTTCGGGATTGCTCGTCTTCGCGCTGGCCTCGGCCGCCGTCATGTTCGCGCTTAATCGCGTGAATTCATACCGTCACGAGGTCGACGCGCTGAGCGGCAACTTCGTCATCTTCTCGCGCGATCTGCGCAACGCCACCAATTTCGCCGAGACGACCGGAACGGCCTGGCGGGCCGAGACCCGCGAGGCGCTGACCACCGCCGCGCGCGGCCATTCCGAACGGCTGATGGGCGAGATCGAGATCCTGAACGCGCAGCTTGCGGCGATCAGGCCGCGCCTGTCGAACAACACCCTCAACGCGCTGGAATCCGCTTCGGTGAACGGCGATCTGTTCTGGTCGGCGCGCGACATGGTACGCAACTTCAACCTGATGTCGGTGGCCCAGAAAGTCGACGAATGGAGCTATCGCGAGATCCGCAACCAGAACGATCTTTTCGCCCAGCCGATGCTGGTGCGTGTGCGCACCACACTCGATGATGAGCGGCACCTTGCCGACGCTTCCAGCGACCGGCTGCTCTTGTGGGCGAGCGGCCTGCTGATCGCCGTGATCGCCATTGCGGCGGTTCTGATCTTCCGGCCGATGGAGAACGCGATCCGCCGCGCCTTCGCCGAAACCGCCGCATCGCTGTTCAAGGCCGAAGCGGCCGACCGTGCCAAGTCGGAATTCCTGGCAAATATGAGCCATGAGATCCGCACGCCGATGAACGGCGTGCTCGGCATGGCCGAGCTTCTCGCCAAGACTGAGCTCACACCACGCCAGAAGACCTTCACCGACGTGATCGTCAAATCCGGCAACGCGCTGCTCACCATCATCAACGACATCCTCGATTTCTCGAAGATCAATGCCGGCCAGTTGACGCTCGACCCCGCCCCCTTCCGCCTGGCGGAAGCGGTCGAGGACGTGGCCACCCTGGTTTCGGCCCGGGTTGCCGAAAAGAACCTCGAGCTCATCGTGCGCGTCGATCCGCGCTTGCCGGCCTTCGTCGTCGGCGACGCCGGACGCTTCCGCCAGATCGTCACCAACCTGCTCGGCAATGCCGTGAAATTCACCGAGAAGGGGCATGTGCTGATCGATGTCGGCGGCGATGTCGCCGACGGCATGGTCCAGCTCAAGGTCCGCGTCGAGGACACCGGCATCGGCATTCCCGCCGAGAAGCTGCAGAGCGTGTTCGAGAAATTCGCCCAGGTCGACGGCTCGTCGACCCGCCGTCACGAAGGCACCGGCCTCGGCCTCGCCATCTCCGCCCGCCTCGTCGACCTGATGGGCGGCAAGATCGGCGTCGAAAGCGAGATCGGCCGCGGCTCGGTCTTCTGGTTCGCAGTGCCGCTGCCGGCGCACAGCCAGGCAGCGCGCGACGAGATCGTGCCGGTCGACGTCACCGGCGCCCGCGTGCTGGTCATCGACGACAACCCGGTCAATCGCGAGATTCTGCTGGAGCAGCTGAGAAGTTGGAGCTTCGATTGCGCCGCTGCCGAAAGCGGCGCCGTCGGCCTTGCCTTCCTCGACCGCGCCTGCCAGCTCGGCGCCTCGGTCGACTGCATCATCCTCGACTACCAGATGCCCGGCATGAACGGCGCCGATGTCGCCAGGGCGATCGCCGCCGACAGCCGCCTTTCCTCCATTCCTGTCGTGCTGCTCACCTCGGTCGACCAAGTCGATTTCGGCAGGATGGTGATCGATTTCGGCATCGTCGCGCATCTCACAAAGCCGGCGCGTTCGGCGGTGCTGCTCGGCACCGTCATCTCCGCCATCCAGAAGGCGCGCACGCAGGGCGCCAAGGCGCATTTCGTGCGCGAGCCGGTCATGGCCCAGCCGGCCGCGCCGGCCTTCACCGTCATCCGCGGCCCGGTCGTCCCGGTCCCGGCCGCGCCGGAATCGACCGCCGCGCCGAGCGGCCCGATCGACATCCTGATCGCCGAGGACAATGATGTGAACCAGTTGGTCTTCGGCCAGATCCTCAGCGGCCTCGGGTTGAGTTACCGCATCGCCGGCAATGGCCGCACCGCGGTCGAGATGTACCGCTCGTTGCGGCCGCGGCTGGTGCTGATGGACGTCTCCATGCCGGAAATGAACGGCTACGAGGCGACGCGCGCCATCCGCGCGATCGAGGAGCAGAACGGCAGCCACACGCCTATCATCGGCGTCACCGCGCACGCGCTGAAGGGCGACCGCGAGAAATGCATCGAGGCCGGCATGGACGACTACCTGCCGAAGCCGGTTTCTCCCGACCGACTCGGCGCCAAGATCGGCACCTGGCTCAGCGAGACGGTGGCGGCGAAGACGGCTTGAGCGTTCGTCGAATCTAGCCTTCTAAACCGATCCGGCCTTAACGCGCTGGGCGCCTTCAAGTGGCATGAGGAGGCCGGTGTCGATCTCAAGATCATAGCTTACGACGCGCCCATATCCGATGGCCGATGGCAACCGACACGGTCCAGGTAAACCTTTCAAAATTGCCACTCTCAATTAACCTTGGGTTCAACCCAAACGTGTAGACGTTTCCCAATAGGTTCGGGAAATGACCATGCGAATTCTCCAAGTAGCGCTGATATTCCTTTCGTCCCTGGTTGTAGCGAAAGGACAAACTGACGAAATTGACGACCGGAAAAGCATCGCTGAGACTGTCAAAACAGCTTTTTTCGCCGGTCATTTCAACGAACTTGATCAAATTGCTGGCGAGTATCGCACTAGCAAGGCTAGAACTAGCAGTGGAATATGGAAACTTACCATATTCTACTCTGTATTTGGTGCCCCCGAAAGCCATCCTCCCTATGGCGAGCGATCATTTGCTGGCTTTGAGCAACAGGCCAAAAGGTGGATCGATGAAGCGCCGGACTCGAAATCCGCACACATTGCCTATGCGACTTTGCTGTATCGGCATGCATTCTTTATTCGAGGCGACGGGTATGCCCCTTCGGTTGCGCCGGAAAAATGGTCAGGGTTCTTCGAATACCTCAACAAGGCACACAAGCAGCTTGCAGCCAGCAAGGGTTTTGCCTCATCGGACCCGCACTGGTACGCGACCATGCTGGACGTAGCGAAGGGAGAGAATTGGTCGGAGCCTGACTTTGATGCGCTTTTCGACGAAGCAACGACTCGCGAGCCTTACTACTACGAGACATACTTCGCCGCGATCGAACGCAAGCTTCCTATATGGGGCGGCACCGTCGAAGACGTCGAGAGATTGATAGATCACGCCGTGATGCTAACAAGCCCAGAAGATGGCGTCGGATTTTACGCGCGAGGTTATTGGTATGCAATGGACCGGTACTTTGGGTCCGACATTTTTCAGAATTCTCGTGTTGATTGGCCGAAGCTCAATGCCGGGTTCGAAAGCTTGGTCAAACAATATCCGGACGCGTGGAATCTTAACACTTTCGCGCGTATCGCCTGCATTGCGCTCGACGCTGAGGCTACTCATAAGGCTTTCGTTCAGCTTAACGGGAGAATTATCTCAGGAACATGGCCCAATGATGCCATGGCCCAGACCTGCGAGGAATGGTCACGCCACGAGAGTTCGAAATAGCTACCGGTTGCGCATCACCACGCATGCGCCGCCGACGCTCTGCAGCTTGTTGCAGATGCCGTTGGCCTCGGCGCGCGAGTCGGCACCGATCCTGACCGCATAGATGCCGCGCCGGCCGATCGGCGTGCGCACGCGGCTCACCACCGGATCGTGGCTGGCGAGCAAGGCCGGGAACCGGCCGCGCACGCGCAACCACTGGCCGATTGCGGCGGAGCGGCGGAAATTGCCGGCCACCTGCACGCCCCACGGCTTGACGTTGATCGAGGCCATGGCGACAGTCCGCGCCATGATCACCGGCAGCCGGCGGCAGGCAACCGCGAAGCCCGTCTTCGGATCGAGCGGCTGGATGGTGCCGGCATAAGCCGTGTCCGAGAACTTGTCGACCGGCTCGCCCATGATGTCGAAGACATAGCTCTCGGTCTCCATCGGCAGGAAGCCGCCGGAATCCAGCCAGCGCGACACCCGGTTCTCGCCGGCATTGTAGGCGGCAGCAGCCAGGCCGAGATTGCCGTAGCCCACCTTCATCTCGGCAAGATATTTGGCCGACGCCGGGATGGCCTGCTGGATATCGAAGGGATCGGCAAGCCCGCGCAGCTTGGCCGTGCCCGGCATGAACTGCGCAATGCCTTCGGCACCCACCGGGCTCACCGCATTGGGGTCGAAGCGGCTTTCCTTCCAGATCAGCCTGGCGAAGAAATCCTTGGGCAGCCCGTTTTGTTCGGCCTGGGTTTCGATCAGGTCGCAGACGCGGCCGATCAGCCGTTTGGTGGCCGATTGCGGCGGATCGGCGAACACATCACCGGCCCAGCCCAGCGCACAAAACAAGAGCGGCGTCGCCTTCAGCAAGCGGCGCATGGACTCATTCCGCCGCGGCTTTGCCGTGTCCGCACCTTTGCTCGATATAGTCGGCGACCATTTTTTCGAAATCCTGCGCGATCGAGGGGCCGCGCAGCGTCGCCGCCTTCTTGCCGTCGATGAAGACCGGCGCCGTCGGCGTCTCGCCGGTGCCGGGCAGAGAAATGCCGATGTCGGCATGCTTGGACTCACCTGGGCCGTTGACGATGCAGCCCATCACCGCGACCTTGAGGTTCTCGACGCCGGGATATTTCTCGCGCCACACCGGCATGTTCTTGCGGATATCGGCCTGGATGCTCTGGGCCAGTTCCTGGAACACAGTGGACGTCGTGCGGCCGCAGCCGGGGCAGGCCGCGACGATCGGCACGAACTGCCGGAACCCCATGGTCTGCAAGAGTTCCTGCGACACCTGCACCTCGCGGGTGCGGTCGCCATTCGGCTCCGGCGTCAGCGAGATGCGGATCGTGTCGCCGATACCCTGCTGCAAGAGGATGCCCATCGCCGCGGATGAGGCGACGATGCCCTTGGTGCCCATGCCGGCCTCGGTCAGGCCGAGATGCAGCGCGTGGTTGGAGCGCGTGGCAAGCTCGGTATAGACGGCGATCAGATCCTGCACGCCGCTCACCTTGGCCGATAGGATGATCTTGTCGCGCCCAAGCCCGATCTCTTCGGCCAGCTCGGCCGACAGGATCGCCGACTGCACGATCGCCTCGCGGGTGACTTCCTGCGCCGTGAGCGGCGAGCCCTGGGCCTGGTTCTCGTCCATCAGCCGGGTCAACAGATCCTGGTCGAGCGAGCCCCAGTTGACGCCGATGCGCACCGGCTTGTCGTATCTGATCGCCATTTCGACGATCGCCGCGAACTGCCGGTCCTTCTTCTCCTTGAAGCCGACATTGCCGGGATTGATGCGGTATTTCGCCAGCGCCTCGGCGCAGGCCGGATGGTCGGCGAGCAGCTTGTGGCCGATATAATGGAAATCGCCGACCAGCGGCACGTTCACGCCGAGCCTCGACAGCCTTTCCTGGATGCGCGGCACCGCTGCGGCGCTCTCGTCGCGATCGACGGTGATGCGCACGATCTCCGAGCCGGCGCGATTGAGCGCCGCGACCTGTGCGACGGTCTGGTCGACATCGGCCGTGTCGGTGTTGGTCATCGACTGCACGACGACCGGCGCGCCGCCGCCGACCATCACGCCGCCGACCGAAACACCAACCGATGCGCGGCGTGGGAAAGGAGAAGAAAAATATCCGGTCATGCCGGCCGCCTTTTGCTTGGAGCAGGGATGCTCAAGGGTCCGGGCATGAGGTGGAGGAGCAAAGATGGCTTGTCAATGGCAAGCGGCAGGCAGCCGGTCAAATCGGCTGCCTGACTGGCTGCCGAGACGACAAGTCCCTGCTCCAGCGGCGAAGGTGTCCAAGCTGCGCCGCCGCTGCCGAAACTGGTCAAAATCCGGAATAAAACCCCAAACGCCGGTGGCATGACAGCCACCGGGAGGATGATTGCGCCGCAATGGCGGCTATGTTGCCTAGAGGAGCTTCAGTGTGCCGTCGGTTTCGCCTTCAGCTTTTCAATCTCGTCCTTGATTGCCAACTTGCGCCGCTTGAGATTGGCGATCTCGAGGTCATCTACCGAAGGATGCATCATCGCATCGGTGATTTCGCGCTCGATGTCGCCATGCTTCCGCTGCAGCTCATCAAGATGGGATGCAAGAGACATGATTGGTTCTCCCTTTCATGGTTTCCTCGATTGCAGCCGTCGCAGGCACGTTCCACCGCAGGTCGCTACTGTGACGGCACGGTGACACTTTGCCACCAACCAATCTCGATGTCGAATGCCGCGTGGTAGCATTCCACGACAATGTGAAATGTGATATGGGCTGCGCGCCGGTCACAAATCCCACCGGCCCCGCCCAGACAGGCCCATCCTTGGGCGACGCATACGCAGACGGTAGATAATGTCCGAACAGGAACAGGCTGAGATACGCCTAGAATATTCCCGGCTCAAACAGGAACACGCCGATTTCGACGCCGCCATCAACGCGATGATCGCCATGGGTTGCGACCCGCTTCAGATCCAGCGCATGAAGAAGAAGAAGCTGATGCTGAAGGACCGGCTGATGGCGCTGGAAGACCGGATCATTCCCGACATTATCGCCTGAGCCGCCTCCCGCTTCGGCTGGATCAGGAGATCGAAAGCCGCGCCGCGCGCTCGCGCAGCAGCGCGACCAGCCCGCCTGTCCGCTCCTCTGACGTATCGATCGGAACCACAAGGCACATCGTCGCCTCGATCTTGCCGGGCGCCGAGAAGACCGGCGCCGCCAGGCATTTGGTGTAGGCATCGACAAGGCCTGAGGTCACGCAATAGCCGGTGACGCGGGCCTTTGCGATGTCTTCGATGAAGTCGTCGAGCTCGATCCTGCGGCCGTCCGGCAGCACGAGGTCTTCCTCAGTGATGATTGCCTCGATCCGGCTGCGTTCGAGGCCGGCAAGCAGCAGCCGGCCGGAGGCGGTCCAGGGCAGCGGTATCTGCAGGCCGGTGGCCGAACTGATGCGGAACGGCCTCATGCCGGGGCTTGAATGGACGATCGTGTAGCGGCCGCTCTGCAGCATGCAGAGCTCCGAGGTCTCCCCCGTCTCGCGCGACAGCGTGTCGACCTCCTGCCGTCCACGCCTGAGCAGATCGTTGCCGCGCATATAGGCCATTCCATAGAGGTAGAGCTTCTTGCCGAAATAGACGCGATTGCCGTCGCCAGCCATTTCCAGCAGCCCGGCATCGACCAGCTCGCGCACCAGCGTATAGGTCGTCGAACGCGGCGCGTTGAGCCCTTTCGCCAGCTCACCGATGCCGATCGCGCGCTGGTTGGCGTGCAGGAACTCCAGAATGTGAAGCACCCGGTTCAGGCCCTTCTCGCGTGAATTCGCGGGCTTCTCTTCATTCATACCGGCGGCCTGCCATTCGCTCTGCGTCTTGCCATCTTGCATTGCCGATTCCTAATGCTAGTATCTGTCTTGTACAGGATACATGCGTCCCTTGTAAGAGACAACACCATCATCACTGGCGCGTGCATCGCTGCTTCATTGGGGAACACACCATCAAAGGAGGTCGCCGTGAACGACACATCCGGCAGACGTGATTTTCTGAAATTGGGAATGGCGGGACTTGCCGCCGCCGGCGCGCTCACCGCGGTCAGCGCCGAAAAGGCAGCCGCGCAAGCCGCATCCGACAGCGTGTTGCGCACCGCGCTCGATCGCGGCAAGCTGATCGTCGGCACCGGCAGCACCAATGCGCCCTGGCATTTCGAGAACGATGCCGGCGAGCTGGTCGGCATGGACATCACCATGGGCCGCATCCTCGCCAAGGGCCTCTTCGACGATCCGACCAAGGTCGAGTTCGTGATGCAGGATCCGGCGCAGCGCATTCCGAACGTGACCACCAACAAGGTCGACATCACAATCCAGTTCATGACCATGAGCGCGCAGCGCTCGCAGCTCATCAACTTCTCCAGGCCTTACTATGTCGAGGGCGTCGCGCTGCTGACGCTGCCTTCGTCCGAGAACAAGACCTTCGACAAGCTGCTGGCCGGGGGCTCCGCCACCCGCGTCTCGATCCTGCAGAATGTCGACGCCGAAACCTCCGTGCACTACGCCTTGCCGCAAGCGCAGGTGATGCAGATCGACACCCAGGCAAACGTCTTGCAGGCGCTGGAATCCAAGCGCGTCGACGCCGCGGCGGTCGACCTCTCCACCGTGCGCTGGCTCGCCTCGCGCAATCCGGACAAGTATTTCGACGCCGGCAAGAGCTGGTACTCGATGCTTTACGGCGCGGCGCTGAGACAGGGCGATCTCGACTGGCTGACCTTCGTCGACCAGACCTTCACCATCGCCATGTTCGGCCATGAGACAGCGCTCTACGATGCCGCCTTCAAGGAATATTTCGGCCAGGAGCCACCGCCGCGCCACCCTGGCTTCCCGGTCATCTGACAAGGCCCATTTCACAAGCCGGCGGAAGGCAACGTCCTTCCGCCTGTTTCTCCTCGACACGGGCCGTGCGACAACGAATCCTACGTTCGTCATCGCAGGCCATTGAGACGGACGCATGGGCTATACGCTCAATTTCAATCTGATCTGGCGGCATTTCGACAAGCTCTCGGGCGGCCTGCTGCTCAGCCTCGAGCTTGCCTTGATCTCGATCGCCATCGGCATCGCCATCGGGCTGGTGCTGGCGGTCTGGTATGTCTCGGCCGGACGCATCGTGCGCGGCGTCATCGCGGCTTACGTCGAATTCATCCGCAACGTGCCGCTGATCCTCTTGGTCTATCTGGTCTTCTATGGCCTGCCGACCGTCATCGACATCGCCTACAGCGCGCAAACCTCCTTCGTGGCGACGCTTGCCCTCTACAGCGGCGCCTATCTGGTCGAGGTGTTCCGCTCCGGCCTGGAGGCCGTGCCGCGCGGCCAGATCGACGCCGGCAAGGCGATCGGCCTGACGCCCTGGCAGCGGCTGCTGCATGTGCGCCTGCCGACGATGATGCGCATCACGCTGCCGGCGCTGTCTAACACCTTCATCTCGCTGTTCAAGGACACCTCCGTCGCATCCGTCATCTCGGTACCGGAGCTGACCTACGGCGCGCAGTGGATCAACTTCAACACCTTCCGCATCGTCGAGGTCTATCTCGTGGTGACGGCGATGTATCTGGTGACGGGCTACGCCCTGCTCTTCGCGCTGCGACTGGTCGAGCGCTGGTACAGGACGGCGCGCTGATGTTGAGCCAGATCGCCTATGCCTTGCCGTTCCTCGCCGAGGGCTTCGCGCTGACGCTCTGGGTGTCCTTGCTCGTCGTGGTGCTGTCGCTGTTTGCCGGCGTCATTCTCGGCGTCGGCCTCGTTTACGGGCCGGCGCCGCTGCGCTGGGCGGTGCGCATCTTCAGCGACACCATTCGCGGCATTCCGATTCTGGTGCTGATCTTCTTCGTCTATTACGGCCTGCCTGCCGTCGGCGTGCATCTGCAGTCCTTTTGGGCCGCCGTGCTGGCGCTGACCCTGTTCAAGACCGCCCAGGTCGTCGAATATCTGCGCGGCGCCGTCGCCTCGATTCCAAAGGGCCAGTCGGAAGCGGCGATGGCGATCGGCCTGACCTTCCGCCAGCGGCTTGCCTACGTCATCTTCCCGCAGGCCTTCCGCCGCTTCCTGCCGCCCTGGATCAACGGCGTCACCGACGCGGTGAAGGGCAGCGCGCTGGTCTCGCTGCTCGGCATCACCGATCTGATGCAGGCCATCAACCAGGTCATCGGCCGCACCTATGAGGCGATGCCGCTCTATATCCTCGGCGCCCTGCTCTATTTCGCCGTCAACTACGCGCTCTCATACGCCAGCCGGCGGCTGGAGCAGCGCTTCGCCTTCATCCGGGAATAGCACGATGGCCACCAGTTCCAACGACAGCCCAGCGCTTCTCGATATCGCCGAGGTCTCGAAATCCTTCGGCTCCGTCGAGGTGCTGCGCTCGGTCAGCCTCAAAGTGGCGAAGGGCGAGGTGGTCACCGTCATCGGCCCGTCCGGCAGCGGCAAGACCACGCTGCTGCGCTGCGTCAACTTCCTTGAAAGCTACGACAGCGGCTCGATCCGCATCGACGGCAAGGAGGTCGGTTTCCGCGACGGCGGCGCACGCCAGCGGCGCAGCGAGCGCGACTTGGCCGGTATGCGCGCCGAGACCGGCATGGTGTTCCAGGGCTTCAACCTGTTCCCGCATCTGACGGCGGCCGGCAACATCATGCTCGGCCTCACCAAGGTGCGCGGCAAGAGCAAGGGGGAGGCGCGCTCGATCGCCGAGCATTGGCTGGGCCGCGTCGGCCTCGCCCACAAGGCCGACAGCCTGCCGGCTGAACTTTCCGGCGGCCAGCAGCAGCGCGTCGGCATTGCCCGCGCGGTTGCCATGGAACCAAAAATCCTGCTGCTCGACGAAATCACCTCGGCGCTCGATCCGGAGCTGGTCGGCGAGGTTCTGGCTGTGGTGAAGAGCCTCGCCGAGGATGGCATGACCATGGTGATGGTGACGCACGAAATGGCCTTCGCCCGCGATGCGTCCAGCCGCATCGTCTTCATGGCCGATGGCGGCGTCAGCGCCGTCGGGCCGCCGAAAGAGGTCCTCGCCGCGGAGACGACCAACGAACGCCTCCGCACTTTCCTGGCGCGCTTCCGCGCCTCGCAATTCTGAAATCGGATGGCGCAAGCCATTCACCTTGACATCGGATGGCCAAGGCCATCCAAGGGAGCCTTCTTCCATGACGCCTTACATCCGGCTCGCCGAACTCGGCCTGACATTGCCCGAGCCGCCGACGCCCATCGCCAACTTCGTCACCCATGCCGAGAGCGGCCGGCTGATCTTCCTGTCCGGCCAGGGACCGCTGCGCGCCGACGGCACGCTTTGCACCGGCAAGGTCGGCGAGGACGTGACCGTCGAGCAGGCCTATGAGCACGCCCGCCTCACCGGCCTCAACCTGCTTGCCGTCATGCATGCCGCGGCGGGCGATCTCGGCCGCATCGTGCGGGTGGTGAAACTGCTCGGCTTCGTCAACGCGACGCCAAACTTCAGCGACCACCCCAAAGTGGTCAATGGCTGTTCCGATCTCTTCGCCGAAGTCTTCGACAGGATCGGCGGCCATGCGCGTTCGGCGATCGGCGTCGGCTCGCTGCCTGGCAACATCACGGTCGAAATCGAAGCGGTCGTCGAGATCGCCGCCTGATATGGAGTCCACTGCAATGAAGACCTATTCCGACACCGGCTCCAACACCACGATCCGCGAGCGGCTGGGGCTGAGGCCCATCATCAACGTCTCCGGCACGATGACGACGCTCGGCGCCTCGATCATCGTTCCGGAAGCGATCAGCGCCATGGCCGAGATCGCCTCGCAATGGGTGGAGATGGACGATCTGCAGCGCGCCGCGAGCGCGGTGGTGGCGCGCCTGACCGGCGGCGAGGCCGGCTTCATCACCGCCTGCTGCGCCAGCGGAATCACCATGGCGATCGCCGGCGCGATGACCGGCACCAATCTGCTCGCCATCGAACGGCTGCCGGACGACACCGAAGGCCTGAAGTCGGAGGTCGTGATCCAGCTCGGCCATATCGTCAATTACGGCGCGCCGATCGACCAGTCGATCCGCATCGCCGGTGCCAAGGTCATTCCGGCCGGCACCGTCAGCGTCACCCAGGATTATCACGTACGCGAGGCAATCAACGAGCGCACGGCGGCCGCACTCTACGTCGTCGCGCACCACACCGTACAATACGGCATGCTTTCGCTGGAGGAGTTTTGCGAGATCTGCCACGCCAAGGGCGTGCCGGTGATCGTCGACGCGGCCTCGGAATATGATCTGCGCAGCTTCCTGGCGCGCGGCGCCGACATCGTCGTCTATAGCGGCCACAAATTCCTGAGCGGGCCGACCAGCGGCATCGTCACAGGCCGCAAGGATCTGGTGCGCGCCGCCTATCTGCAGAACCGCGGCGTCGCGCGGGCCATGAAGGTCGGCAAGGAAAGCATCGCCGGCACAATGGCGGCGCTCGAAGCCTGGGAGAAGCGCGACCATGCCGGCATCCGCCGGCGCGAGGAGGCCGCGCTCAATTTGTGGAAGGACGCGCTGCAGGGCATTCCAGGCATCGGCGCTGAGATCATTCCTGATCCGACCGCGAACCCGCTCGATCGCCTGCAGGTGTTCGTGCGGCCGGAAAGCCGCTTCACCGCCGCCGGCCTCGCCTCGGCGATTGCCGCCGGCTCGCCACCGGTCATCGTGCGCAACCACGAGGTCGAACGCGGGCACTTCTTCCTCGATCCGTGCAACCTGCATCCCGGCGAGGCCGAGATCGTGGCGGAGCGGCTGCGCGCCGTGCTGACCGCGAAGGAGCGTCCTGCGGATGCGATGAAAGCGGCGCGCAAGGACTCGGCCGGCGCGCTGCGCTGGCCGGACTAGGCCTCGACACTGTCGGCCCCGCCGCAGCCGCGACAATCCTTGCGGCTGCCGGCGAATTCCGCTAAGGCGCGCCTTTGCCGCCCGGAGCGAAAACCTTGACCGATCAGCGTGCCGACGTCGCCATCATCATGGGCAGCCAGTCCGACTGGGCGACGATGCGCCAGGCGGCGGAAACGCTGGATGCGCTGGGTATCCCGCACAAGCGGCTGATCGTCTCGGCGCACCGCACGCCCGACCGCCTCTACGAATTCGCCAAAGGCGCCAAGGCAGCCGGCTACAAGGTGATCATCGCCGGCGCCGGCGGCGCGGCGCACCTGCCGGGCATGACGGCGGCGATGACGCCGCTTCCGGTCTTCGGCGTCCCGATCGAATCCAAGGCATTGTCCGGCCAGGATTCGCTGCTTTCCATCGTGCAGATGCCGGCCGGCATTCCGGTCGGCACGCTGGCCATCGGCAAGGCGGGTGCCGCCAACGCGGCGCTTCTCGCCGCAGCGGTGCTGGCGCTGCATGACGAGAAGCTCGCCGCGCGGCTCGACGCCTGGCGCGCCGCTCAGACCGCCAAGGTTGCGAACGAACCGGCGGATACGCCATGAATCTCGCTCCGGGAGCGACCATCGGCATCATCGGCGGCGGCCAGCTCGGCCGCATGCTGGCGATGGCCGCCGCCCGCCTCGGCTACCGCACAATCGTGCTCGAGCCGCAGGCCGATTGCCCGGCGGCGCAGGTCACCAACCGGCAGATCGTCGCCGCCTATGACAATCCGGCAGCACTTGCCGAACTCGCTGTCGCCAGCGCCGTCGTCACCTACGAATTCGAGAATGTCCCGGTTGCGGCGGCGGAAACGCTCGCCGCGCGCGTTCCAGTCTATCCGCCGGCCCGCGCGCTTGAAGTCGCGCAGGATCGCGTGACCGAGAAGAGTTTCCTGAACGGCATCGGCATTCCGACGGCGGAGTTCTGCCCCGTCGACAATGACGACCAGCTGACGGCAGCTTTGAAGAAATTCAGCGGCAGCGGCGTCTTGAAGACGCGCCGCATGGGCTATGACGGCAAGGGCCAGCGCGTCTTCCGCAACATCGAAACCGGCGGCTTTGCCGGCGCCTGCGAAGCGATGGGCAATGTGCCACTGATTCTGGAATCGCTGGTCGCCTTCGAGCGCGAGATTTCGGTGATCGCCGCACGAGGACAAGACGGCTCGATCGCGGCCTACGATCCGGCCGAGAATGTCCACCGCGATGGCATCCTGCGTACGTCGACCATACCGGCCGCAATCGGGCCGGACACCGTCTCGGCGGCGAAGGAGGCGGCGGCAAAGATCCTCGCGGCGCTCGACTATGTCGGCGTCGTCGGCATCGAATTCTTCGTCCTTGCCGACGGCTCGCTGCTGACCAATGAGTTGGCGCCGCGCGTCCACAATTCCGGCCACTGGACGGAGGCCGCCTGCGTCGTCTCGCAGTTCGAGCAGCATATCCGCGCCGTCGCCGGCCTGCCGCTGGGCTCACCGGCCCGCCATTCCGATTGCGTGATGGAAAACCTGATCGGCGACGACATGCTGAAGGTGCCGGCGCTGCTCGCCGAGCCCGACCTGATGCTGCATCTCTACGGCAAGGCGGAATCGCGGCCTGGTCGCAAGATGGGCCATTTCACGCGGATCAGCCGGCGGATCTAAGCATTCCAGGAAAAGTGCGCAGCGGTTTTCCGTTCGGAATTGCGCAAAGCAGGCACTGACCCGGCGACTATTGCATGTCCTGATCTTCGTCCTCGTCCGGGCTGGCGCAGCTCGGATCGCCGTCCTTGCAATTGGGACCGGAGGTGAGCTGCTTGGTGCGCTCGTTGGTGAGCTCCGTCAGGCACTGCGATACCTCCATCGGATGGATGGAGCCGCCCTCGCTGTCTGCGGCCGAGTAAGCGCATTCGGCGTCGCGGAAGGCGATCCAGGCGCGTTGCGCCGCTTGCAGCAATTTTTGAGCCTTCTCGTCATTGCTGCCGAAAAGCTCCTTGTAGGCAGCGTTGAGCTTGGCATCGGCCGCCTCATAGTCGGCGTTGGCGCATATATTCATCATCTGCTGGCTGTCGTCGTTGCGGTCGCACTCTTGTCCCCAGGCGGCGGGAGCCGTCGCGAGCAAGACAAGACAGGCAGGCAGAGACAGGCGGCGCATATGGAATCTCCGGCGTTTCGCGCAGGGCGCACCATCCCAGCCGCCCTTGAGTCGCGCAATGGCGCACGATACGGATGGCGAATATTTGATGTCTGGCGCCATTTGCGGCATTCGAGCCGCGCTTGCGGTTGACACGGGCAAGGCTCCTCGTTTATGAGCCACGCAAGTTCAAAGGGCGCGCTTTTTCCGGGCGCGCCTTTAAAATTCGGCCCGGGACCGGGCCCCGACCGGATAGGCGAGACCATGAAGATCAAGAATTCGCTCAAGGCGCTCAAGGCGCGTCACCGCGACAACCGGCTGGTTCGCCGCAAGGGACGCATCTACATCATCAACAAGACCGCTCCGCGCTACAAGGCGCGCCAGGGCTGAGACTTGCGCGCGGCGCCACAAAGCGAACCAAGCGCCGCGCCCGCTGATGTCGATTGCCGGTTTGCCGGCCCTCTCACGCTAAAATCATTTTGACGATCCGCCGTCCGGCATTAGACTCCGGCGATGCGGATTCTTTTTGCTTCTTTCGCCGCTCTGCTCCTTTTCGGCCTGCCCGCGTCGGCGGAGGAGCCTGTCTCGCCGCCCGCCGCCACGCCACCGCCCGCCATCACGCCGCCGCCGGTCGCCTCGACCAGGCAGGGCCGCCTCGATCAGCTCTTCACCGACCTGAAGCGTGAGCGCAATGAGAAGGCCGCCGAACGCATCGCCGGCCGCATCTGGAATGAATGGAACCAGTCCGGCAGCGCCTCGATCGACCTGATGATGCAATGGGCGCAGAAGGCGGCGGAAGACCAGAAATTTGACGTCGCGCTCGACTTCCTCGATCAGGTGGTGACCTTGCAGCCCAGCTATGCCGAAGGCTGGAACCGCCGCGCCACCGTGCACTTCCTGATGAAGAATTACGGGAAGTCGATGGCCGACATCGACCACACCTTGCATCTCGAACCCCGCCATTTCGGCGCGCTCTCGGGTCTCGCGCAGATCATGGCCGAAACCGGCCACAAGCAGTCGGCGCTGGAAGCCTGGCAGAAGGTGCTCACCATCTATCCGATGATGCGCAGCGCCCAGGACCAGGTCTCGACGCTGTCGGAAGAGCTGGCCGGCGAGGGCATTTGATTGTTAGGGGAGTAAGGGAATAGGGGAGTAAGGGAGTATGTTTTGGGCGCTGTAAAAAAGCACTCGGAAATGCCTCCCCTACTCCCCTACTCCCCTACTCCCCTACTCCCCTAAACTAAGTTCCCGCCACTTCCGTATCTCCTCCGCATGAACCTCATCTGCGCCGCGCTCCTCCTCATCGCGTTCTTCTTTGCCCTTGCCGGCGTCACCCGTGCCGGCGTTTGGCTGGTCGAGCGTCGCAACCCGCCGGTCGGCCAATTCGCCGACATCGACGGCGCCCGCATCCACTACGTCCACGTGTCCGCCTCGGCCGGCGCCGATTTGCCGCCGGTCGTTTTCATCCATGGCGCCAGCGCCAACCTCAAGGACCAAATGCTGCCGCTGAGGCCGCTGCTCGAGGGCCGCGCCGAGCTGCTGTTCCTCGACCGGCCCGGCTTCGGCTGGTCGGGGCGCGGCAACAACGAAACGCTGGCGGCGCAGGCCAACACCATCGCCGCGCTGATGGATCGTCTCGGCATCCAAAGGGCGATCGTCGTCGGTCATTCCTTCGGCGGCGCGGTCACCACCGCCTTTGCCCGCGAGCATCCCGAAAGGACGGTCGGTCTCGTCTTGCTGGCGCCCGTCAGCCATCCCTGGCCTGGCGGCGCGACCGCCTGGTATTACAAGCTGACGGCCGTTCCGGTGGTTGGCTGGCTGTTTTCCGAGACGGTTGCGTACTCAGCCGGCATGCTGCAGATCGGCAATGCCACGGCCTGCGTGTTTTCGCCGAACCATGTGCCGAAGGGCTATATCGGCAGGACCTCGATCCCGCTTGTGCTGAGGCCGCCCGCCTTCCGTGCCAACGCCCGCGACGTGGCCCAACTCTACGACTACGTATGCGCAGCCTCGCCGGGTTACCGCGAAATCAAGGCGCCGACCGTCGTCATCTCCGGCGATCGCGACAAGGTGGTCTATGCCACGGTTCATTCCGTTGGCCTGGAGCGCGATATTCCCGGCGCCGAGCTGGTCTGGGTCGCAAATCTCGGCCATAAGCCGGACTGGATCGCAGCCGACCTCGTCGTCGGCGCGATCGGGAGAGTGGCCGGTGTGGCAGTCGACCTCGAGGCAATGGCAAGTATCGTGGAAGGCCGCATCGCTGGCGACGCCCAGGGCGCGGGGAGATTTCCAGAACTCAAGGCCCCGGACGCCGAATTGGCGCCGGGCTGAGCAGTTTCACCGTCGTGCTTGAAAGACCTCAACGCAGCGCTGCCCCTCATCGCCCTGCCGGGCACTTCTCCCCGCATAGTGACGGGGAGAAGAACGCTGTCATCGCCGATTTTGCCAATCGGCAACGTGGAAGCGATGGCGCCGACGCCAAAGCTTCTCCCCGTCACTACACGGGGAAGCCAATTGCTTGGCTTTTCGAAGGACGAAAGCCGGCAGGCGGATGAGGGGCGGCGCCAACCTTGAAAAGGTTTCAAACGGCGGTCACAGCAGACCAGCTCTTACGGCTAGTGCGTCTCCGACCCCACATACGCAATGCGCAGCATGTTGGTCGACCCGGGCGTCCTCAGCGGCACGCCGGCAGTGATGATGACGCGGTCGCCCGGCTTGCCGAAGCCTTCGTCGAGGGCGATGCGGCAGGCCCGGTCGACCATGTCGTCGAGGTCGATGGCATCCTCCGAAACCACGCAATGCGTGCCCCACAGGAGCGATAGCCGCCGCGCCGTGTTGACGATCGGCGACAGCGCCACGATCGGCACCTGCGGACGCTCGCGCGCGGCGCGGAGCCCAGTGGTGCCGGAGGCGGTGTAGGTGATGATCGCCGACAATTTCAGCGTCTCCGCGATCTCGCGCGCGGCGAGCGAGATCGCGTCCGCGCCGGTCGCTTCCGGCTCGGAGCGCTGGGCGTTGATGATGCCGGCATAGGTCGGGTCGGTTTCGACCTTGGTGGCGATGCGGTTCATCATGGCGACCGCCTCGACCGGATAGGCGCCGGCCGCGGATTCGGCCGAAAGCATGATCGCGTCCGCGCCCTCGAACACGGCGATCGACACGTCCGAGACTTCGGCACGAGTCGGCACCGGCGCGGTGATCATCGATTCCAGCATCTGGGTCGCGATCACCACCGGCTTGCCGGCGCGGCGCGCCGCGCGCGTGATCTGCTTCTGGATGCCGGGCACGGCTTCGAGCGGCATCTCGACGCCGAGATCGCCGCGCGCGACCATCAGCGCGTCCGAGAGTTCGATGATCTCGGCCAGACGAGCGACCGCCTGCGGCTTCTCGATCTTGGCCATGATCAGCGCCCGGCCGCGCGCGATCTTGCGGGCCTCCGCCAGATCCTCCGGCCGCTGCACGAAGGACAGCGCCACCCAGTCGACGCTCGCCGCCAGCACCGCGTCGAGATCGGCGCGATCCTTCTCGGTCAGCGCACCGACCGGAAGGTCGGTGTCGGGCAGGCTGACGCCCTTCTTGTCGGAAATGCCGGTGCCGGCGACGACCGTGCAGGTGATCGACTTGCCGTCACTCTTCACCGCCTTGAGCTCCAGCTTGCCGTCGTCGATCAAAAGGCGGTGACCGGCCTCGACCGAGGTCAGGATTTCGGGATGCGGCAGGTAGACACGGCTGGACGTTCCGGGTTCCGGATTGTCGTCGAGCGTGAAGGTCTGGCCGACGGTCAGCGCTTCCTTGCCATTGGCGAACTTGCCGACCCTGAGCTTCGGCCCCTGCAGGTCGGCGAGAATGCCGATCGGCCGGCCGACGGCCGCCTCGACGGCGCGGATGCGGCCGACCAGCGTGCGCATCAGCTCGTGGTCGGTATGGCTCATATTGATGCGGAAGACATCGGCGCCCGCTTCGAAGAGCTTTCTCAGCATCTCCTCTGACGAGGAAGCCGGACCGATGGTGGCGAGGATCTTGACCTTGCGGATACGTCTCATTGACTGTTTGTTCCCGGAGCGGGGGTCGCTGGCGCGCCTCCCGTTGCGGGCTCGTCGGTCAGCTGGACCATCCAGCTTGCCTGCTCGCCCGTGTCATATTCCTGAAATCCGGCGCGCTGGAAGCCCCGGGCGACGCAATCATTCACGCCGGCAATCTTGAACTCTTTTTCGGCGACGCACATGTTGATCGGGCCGTCCCAACGCCCGCCGCGCTCGGCGTCTTCTGCATAAAGATAGTAAAACCTTGATGACAGCGGTCCCTCGATCAGCGTCTTGCAGGTCGATCCCTCGATGTGCCACCAGCCTTCGGTGATCCAGCCGGCCTTGGCGCGATAGCCGATGCCGACGCCGACCAGGTTTTGTGTCGCGTTGCAGACGCGGAAGTCGGCGCGGGCAGGCGAGGTCGTGCAAAGCGCGCTGAGACCCGCGCCAAAGATCAGGAGCGGCAGGGCCAGGCGCTTGCGCAGCCTGCCGGCGAAAACCATTCCAAATCCCCTCACGAACCACATCGGCATCTCTCGAAGCCCCTTTTCAGCAAACTCCGGGCGCATGTCAACGCGCCGTTTTGTTCAATTCCAATCGATTTAGAAAGGCCCGGCGCGCGGTAAGTCGTCCCCATTCGGGATTTTTTGCAGAAACCGTGGCCAAACAACGGCATTGCGCCTGCGTCCTCTTCGTGGAATGACGATACCACCCTGCCCGGATGCCAGCGACCGACCCATTTTCAGCCGATGACCCGATCCACAGTTTTCGCGCCTTTCGATATCGTCGAGGGCGACCGCAAGAAAGGCATCGTGCTTCTGGCCGATCACGCCCGCCGCGACCTTCCGGAGGAGTATGGCAGCCTCGGCCTGCCGGCTGCCGAGTTCGAGCGCCACATCGCCTATGACATCGGCGTCGAGACGGTGACGCGCGAGCTGGCGGGGGCGCTCGACGCGCCGGCGATGCTTGCCGGCTTCTCGCGGCTCCTGATCGATCCCAACCGGGGCGAGGACGACCCGACGCTGATCCGTCAGCTCTATGACGGCACCATCGTGCCGGGCAACTATCCGATGGCCGCCGAGGAGCGGGAGAAACGGCTCGACCGCTTCTACCGGCCCTATCACGACGCCGTCGGCGCCATGATCGCCTCGGTGGCGCACGCCTCGGGGAAAGCGCCGTTCATCTTCTCCGTGCATTCCTTCACCCCTCGCATGCAAGGCTTCATCCGGCCCTGGCATGTCGGCATCCTGTGGGACCTCGACGACCGCGTGGCGCGGCCGCTGATCGACATGCTGGCCGAGGACGAAAACCTCGTCGTCGGCGACAACGAGCCCTATGACGGCGCCTTGCGCGGCGACACCATGTTCCGCCACGCCATCGTCAACGGCTACGCCCATGCGCTGATCGAGATCCGCCAGGACCTGATCGCCGACCGCGCCGGTGCTCTTGCATGGGCCGAGCGGCTGGCGCCGATCGTTGACGCCATCGACCGCCGTGCCGATATACACCAGGTGAAGATGTTCGGCTCGCGCACCGGGCCAGCATGATGACCGTCAGGCCGAGAATAGACAAAATGACCGAACTCAGCGAAGAGCAAAGACGCGATTTCGAGGCGGCAGCCTTCCGCCGGTTGGTCGATCACCTGCGCCAGCGCGGCGACGTCCAGAACATCGACCTGATGAACCTGGCCGGCTTCTGCCGCAATTGCCTGTCGAACTGGTATCGCGAGGCCGCCGAAGCCGACGGCGTTGCTTTGTCGAAGGATGAATCGCGCGAGATCATCTACGGCATGCCTTATGCTGAATGGCAGGCGCTGAACCAGACCGCAGCGTCGGAGACCAAGAAGGCGGAGTTCGAGGCCAAACGCCCCAAGGATCACTAGAGCAATTCCAGGAAAGGTGTGAAACGGCTTTCCGTCCGGAATTGCGTCAAACAAGGAAGATGGAGCGGTTCTGCGTTGCCATGAAACGGTGAACCGCTCCTAAAGCAATTCCAGGAAAAGTGTGAGCGGTTTTCCGTCCGGAATTGCGTCAAAACAAAGAGATAGAGCGGGTCGCCGTTTCCGTGAAACGGTGAACTGCTCTAGCGGAGCCCTCGATCCTGCGTTGAAGCCCCTACCCGGCTCGGCCCAGCGCTATGGCTGACCCCGTGAACGGCAGCACCAGATCATAACCGGCCGGCGCCGGCACGATCGGCGTTGCGGCGGAAGTGCCAAACTGGGTGACACCCTCACCGAGATGGTGCGCGAGATCGTGGCGGCGGCCGCCGAACTCAAACGCACTGCTGGCGACCAGGCGCGCGGAGAACACGTTGGTGCCGATCAGTTGCACCATCGTCGTTCCGGCGGAGACCGCGACCGTCGTGCCCGCCACCAGGCTGGTACGGCGGAAGGTCGCGATGCATTCGCCTTGTTCGAACGAAGCCGGATCGTCGAAGGTCGCCATTGGCCGGCGCTGCAGATAGAGCGAGAACTCCCCTACCGGATCGAGCCCGAGCGACAGCGCGCCGTTGTCGATCCCCGGGGCCTTGAACGGCTTTGCGGCGAAAGTGAAATGCGCTGCCGTCTCGGCGCGATTGCCGTCGAACAGCGGCACGTCGAGGAACGGCAGATGCAGGAAATATCCGTAGTCGGCCACTGCGCCATCCTCGGCGCGATAGAAGCGGCCGGTGGCGTACCAGGCGAGTTCGGCGGGAAGCAGAGCGGTCATGCGGGATCCTGTGATGTCTGGGAAGGAAACACCGCGACTGTGCCCCGCTTTGCTGCAGGCGGGAAGCGCCGCATCGCTGACGCGCTTGGCCCAAGCGCTTTCGGCCGACGACGCTTGACTGCCGTTTGAATCGATCTAATTTCCCGCCCAAACCCATCGGCGCACCGGATTTCAGAACATGAGCGCGCAAAACATGCAGGCCGCGAGGCGTGGCCGCTGGGCTGTGGCCGGCATCTTTCTTGTCAATGGCTTTCTCACCGGCAGCTGGGCGCCGCAGATCCCGGTGTTCCTCACCCGTCTGGACATCTCGAAATTCACGCTCGGCCTGCTGATCCTTTTGTTCGGCGTCGGCGCAGTGATGGCGATGACCTGGTGCGGCCATCTCATTTCCAGGCATGGCTCGCGCACCGTCCTGCGCTGGTTCGGCCTCTGCGGCAGCTTCGGCCTGCTGGTCGTCGCGCTCGCCCCCAACGTGCCGCTGGCGGCAATCGCCATGCTTGTCTTCGGCGGCTCGATCGGCGGCATGGATGTCGCCATGAACTCCAACGCCGTGGTTGTTGAGCGGCGGCTGTCGCGCGCGATCATGTCGTCCTCGCATGGTTTTTGGAGCCTCGGCGGCTTCGCCGGCGGCGCGCTTGGCGGCTACTCCATCCAGAATTACGGCCATCTCGCCCACGCCATCGTGGTGACCGTGATCGCCTTCGCCGTCGTCGCCCTTGCCATTCGTTACCTCATCGCCGAGGACAGACCGCGGGTCGCCGAGCATCTGAAATTCACGCTGCCGCGGCACGCCATGGTCTATCTGGTCGGGCTGATGGCGCTGCTCACCATGGTCTCCGAGGGTGCTGTGCTCGACTGGGCGGCGCTCTACCTCCACCAGGAACTCGGCGCCGACCTTGCGATTGCCGGCCTCGCCTACGCAGCCTTCTCCGGCGTCATGGCGCTGATGCGCTTCCTGGGCGACGGCGTGCGCAACCGCTTTGGCGCGGTGGCGACGCTGCGCGGCTCGGCGCTTGTCGCCGCCGCCGGCATGTTGGTGGCGGGCTTATCGCCCTCGCCCTGGCTTGCGATTGCCGCCTTCGCCTTTTGCGGCTTCGGCATCGCCAACATGGTGCCGATCCTGTTCTCGGCCGGCGGCAACCAGGAAGGCATGTCTTCCGGCACCGGCATGAGCGTCGTCACCACCATGGGCTATTCCGGCATTCTGGTGGCGCCGTCGGCGATCGGCTTCGTCGCCGAACGTTTCAGCTTCGGCCCGATCTTCATCGCGCTCTCCGGCCTGCTGGTCATCGTGCTGTTGATGGCGGGGCTGGCTCACCGGGCCGAGTTCGCCCCCGCTCCGGCGCCCGCCGAATAGCGCTTCAGCTCCTCATGCAGGAAATCCGCCACGCGGCGGATGCGCATGCTGGTGCGCACATCGCGATGCATGGCGAGCCACACCGGCAACACGGGAAAGGGAACCTCCGGCAAAAGCGTCTCAAGGTCCGGATCGCGTTTCGCGAGTGGCTCCTGGCCGATACCGATGCCGTTTCCGGCCCGGACTGCTTCCCACAGCACGATCTGGTTGTCGGTCCTGAAACGGAAGTTGCTGCGGCTGACCGGAATGCCGAAGGCGGTGAAGCCGCGAATAATCTCGTCGCTGCGGTCGAATCCCACCAGGGCGTGATCGGCGAGGTCCGCTGGTTTTTCCGGCCGGCCGTGTCGAGATAGGGTCGGGCTGCACACAGGCAGAGCGGAATGTCGGTGACCTTGCGCGCCACCAGCTCGTTCTGCGCCGGCCTGACCATGCGGATGGCGATGTCGGCATCGCGGCGCAGCAGGTTCTCGACCTGATTGGAGGCGACGATCTCGACCTCGATGCCCGGCTCCTCCTCGCCAAGGCGCGCCGTCATCCGCGGCAGCACATAGGCCGCGACCACCTCCGAGGCGGCAATCCGCACCGTGCCTTCGATCGCCTCGACCGATCCCAGCGCCAGCAGCGAGAAGGCGTTGGCCTGCTCGCTGACCGCCCGGCCGCGCTCATAGAGCGTGCTGCCGGCTTCCGTCAGCTCGTAGCCGCGCCGCCCGCGCCGGAACAGCGTGACGCCGAGCGCCTGTTCCAGCTCGACGATGTGGCGGCCGAGCGTCGGCTGGCTTGATGTCAGCGTGCGCGCGGCCGCCGAAAGGCTGCCGGTCTCGGCCACCGCCACGAAGCTCTTGATCAGGTTCCAGTCGAATTCTTTCATTCATTTTTGAATATCATATCGCCAGTTTCAGTCAATTTCCATTCGTTTCCGGAGTGTCCAGATTAAGCAGGCAAACGCAAGCAATGGAGATGAACAATGACCAAGATCGCAATTCTGGGCGCCAATGGCCGGCTCGGCCGCGTGGTTGGCAAGGCCTTCATCGACGCCGGCTTCGACGTCCGCGCCGTCACCCGTAGCGGCAAGGCGCCGGCCGAGCTCAAGGGCGCCACAGCGGTCACCGGCGATGCGCTCGACCGCCAGTCGCTGATCCGCGCAACGCAAGGCGTCGACATCATCTTCAACGGCCTGAACCCGATCTACACCGACTGGGGCAAGTGCCTGCCGATGGCCGAGAATGTCATGGCCGCCTGCCGCGCGAATGGCGCGCTCCACCTCTTCCCCGGCACCGTCTACAATTACGGCTCGCCGATGCCGCAGGTGATCACGGAGGAGACGCCGTTCCATCCGACCACCGAGAAAGGCCGTATCCGCTGCGCCATGGAAGACCTGTTCCGCCGTGAGGCCGAGGCCGGCCGCGTGCGCACCATCGTCCTGCGGGCCGGCGACTTCTTCGGCGGCACCGGCACCGGTTCCTGGTTCGACCTCGTCGTCGCCGCCAAGATGGAGAAGGGCGTCTACACTGCGCCCGGCCCGACCGACCTCGTGCACGAATGGGCCTATCTGCCGGACTTCGCCGTCGCCTTCGTCGGGCTGGCGCGCAACCTCGACAAGCTCGGCTTCTATGAGGCGCTGAATTTCCCGGGCCACGCCGTCACCGACCTCGACATCAAAGCCGCTGCGGAAAAAGCGCTCGGCCGCAAGCTGAAGCTTGCCTACATGCCCTGGTGGGTGCTGCGCGCCGGCAGCCCGTTCGTCGCCATGTGGCGCGAGATCGTCTCGATGTCCTATCTGCGCTTCGAGCCGCACCGGCTGACCTCGACGCGGCTCGAAGAAATCATCGGCGAAATCCCGCACACGCCGCTCGACCGGGCAGTGGCGGAAGCCATCCAGGATATCGGCATCGCCGTCACACCCTCGCGCCAGGCCGCCTGATCAAATCAAGGAGCGTCCTGGAAACGGCCGGGCTTCGGAGGCCCGGCCGTAAGTCGATCAGATCCGGCCCAACAGCAACATGATCAGCAGAATGACCAGGATGACGCCGACGATACCTGACGGCCCGTAGCCCCAGGCCCGCGAATGCGGCCAAGCGGGCACGGCGCCGATCAGGATCAGGATCAGTATTATTACGAGAAGTGAACCGATCGTCATGAAAAGCCCTCGCCGTCTGGTTGAACTTCAAGGGAACAATGCAAAAAGCCGCCCGGTTGTTCCCGGACGGCTCTTCGCATTCGGGCTTCGAAATCCCGCTATTCCGCGGCTTTCGGGAAGGCGACCTCCGGCTCGGCGTTGGCTTCGTTGGCCGGTTCGTCGGTCACGACCTTGCCCTTGCCGAGGCGGAACAGGCGGCTGAACCAGCCGCGCCGCGCGCCGGGCTTCACCTTGGCGCGTGTGAACACCATCAGCATCGAAGGCGTCACCACCAGCGTGAGCAATGTGGCGAAGGAGAGGCCGAAGACGATCGCCGAGGACAGCGAAATCCACCATTGCGTCGACGGCGCGTTGATCGTCGTCTCGTGATGGAAGATTTCGAGGCCGAGGCCGAAGGCGATCGGCAGCACGCCGAGGATGGCCGAAACCGCCGTCAGCACTACCGGCCGCGCGCGCTCGCGGCAGGTCTGCAGCACCGCGTCCATCTTGTCCCAGCCTTCCTCGCGCAGCCGGTCATAGGTGTCGATGAGAACGATGTTGTTGTTCACCACCACGCCTGCGAGCGCGATGACCCCGATGCCCGACATGACGATGCCGAACGCCTCGCCTGTCAGCAGCAGCCCCAGGAACACGCCGATCGTCGCCATGACCACGCAGGACAAGACAAGCCACACGCTGGTGAACTTGTTGAACTGCGCAAGCAGCACCAGGAAGATCAGGAAGATCGCCGCGCCGAAGGCCTTGCTGAGGAAGGCGCTGGCTTCCGCGCTGTCCTCGTTGGAGCCGGCGAGCTTCCAGCGGATGCCGCTGCCGAGGTTCATGTCGGCGACCGCCTTGGTAACCTCCTGTTGCACCGCCGCCACCTGCGTGCCGGCGCTGACATTGGCTTGCACCACCACGGTGCGCGCGCCGTCGATGCGGTTGAGTATCCCGACCGTCGGCTCGGGTTTGCGCACGACGAAGTTCGAAATCGGCACCGACCCCTGCGAGGTCTGCACCCGAAGCTCGTCAAGCGTCGACAGCGTGCGCCGATCCTCCGGCAAACGCAGCCGGATATCGACCGCGTCGTCGGCGCCGGCCGGCCGGTATTCCGACAGTTTGAGGCCGTTGGTCACCAACTGCACCACCGTGCCCACCGAGGTCGGGCTGATGCCGTATTGCGCGGCCTTGGCGCGGTCGACTTCGAGCGCCCAGTCGACGCCGGGCGGCGGCAGGCCGTCCGAAACATCGATGACATTGGGTATCTTGGCGATCCGGGCCGCCACCGCGCGCGCCTTGTCGTCGAGCCCGGCAGGATCCGCGGCCGAAAGCCTGATCTGGACCGGCTTGCCGGTCGGCGGGCCGGCCTCCGGCACGCGCACCTCGACATCGACGCCGGGAATGCCGGCCATGACGCCGCGCAGGTCGTTGAGGATCTGGTTGGCGGATTTGCGCTGGCGCCAGTCGACGAATTCGTACTGGATGACGCCGACCACGTCTTCCGGAATGTCCTGGCCGCCGCCTTGCGTCTTGCCGACGCGCGTATAGACCGACTTCACCCCCGGCCAGCCGAGCAGTCGGCTTTCGGCCGTCTTTGTGGCGGCGTCCATTTCGGCCAGCGAAAGGTTGCCGCGGGCATGCACGTAGAGCAGTCCGTAATCCGGCTCGACATTGGGGAAGAATTCGACGCCGGCGCCATACTTCGAATAGGCGAAGCCGACGCCGACCAGCAGGCCGACGGTGAGCAGGATGACGGTAATCGGGAAGCGCACCGCGTGCTTGACCAACGCCATGTACCAGCCGTCGCGATTGCTCTCCTCGTGATGCGCCGGCGCCTTGGCGAAGATGGCGCCCAGCGTCGGCGCGAAGACCAGCGCATAGAGCATCGAGGCCGACAGCGTCACGATCAGCGTGATCGGCATGTACTTCATGAAGTCGCCGATGATGCCGGGCCAGAACAGCAGCGGCGAGAACGCGGCGATACGCGTCATCGTCGCCGCGATGACCGGCCCGGCCATGCGCTTGGCCGCAAGCGCGAAGGCGTCCGCCTTCGGCATGCCTTCGCTCATGCGCCGTTCCGCGAATTCGGTGACGATGATGGCATCGTCGACCAGCATGCCGACCGCCAGGATGAGGCTGAACAGCACGATCATGTTGATCGTGTAGCCCATCATCGCAAGCAGCAGGATGCCGATCAGGAACGAGGACGGGATAGCGAGGCCGATCAGCAGCGAGGCACGTCCCGACAGCGCATAGAGGATGACGATGAACACCAGGATCACGGCGATCATCACGTGGTTCTGCAGGTCGCCGAGCAGTTGGTTGACGAAGACCGACTTGTCCTGCGTGTAGGTGACGTGCATGCCCTCGGGCATCGTCTTGATGAAATTGTCCGACACTTCCCTGACATGGTTCAGCGTGTCGATCAGGTTGGCGCCGATGCGCTTCTTCACCTCGATCGCGATCGCCGGCTTGCCGTCGAGGCGGGTCACCGTCTCGGCGTCCTTGAAGGTCGAGCGGATGGTGGCGATGTCCTTGGCCTGCACCACGGCGTTCGGCGTGGCGACGACCGGCAGGTTGGCGACATCCTCGGGCGTCTCGATCAGCGACGGCACCTTGACCGCGTATTTGCCTTCGGAGCCTTCGAGGTTGCCGGCCGCGACCAGGCTGTTGGAGGCGCCGACGCCCTGCATCACCTGGTCGAGCTGCAGCCCGTAGGAGGAGAGCTTGACCGGGTCGACGACGACTTCCACCAAATCGTCGCGCGCGCCCTGCAGCGAACCTTCCAGGACGCCCGGCACTTCCTCGATGCGGTCGCGCAATTCACGCGCCGCGGCCGTCAGCACGCGCTCCGGCACGTCGCCGGAAAGTGTCACGACGAGAACCGGGAATTCCGAGACGTTGACTTCGTTGACCGTCGGCTCCTCCGCCGCTTGCGGCAGGTCGGCCTTGGCATCCTGCACCTTGCTGCGCGTATCCTGCAGCGCCGTCGCCAGATCGGTTTGCGGCTGGAATTCGACCAGCACATAGCCGCCGCCCTGGAACGCGGCCGAGCGCATCTCCTTCAGTCCCTTGAGGCTCTTGAGCTTGCTCTCCATCGGCCTCAGCAGCAGGCGTTCGGAGTCTTCCGGCGAGATGCCCTGATAGATCAGGCTGACATACATCATCGGAATCGGAACGTCGGGTTCCGCTTCCTTCGGCGTCGACTGATAGGCGACCCAGCCGGCGGCAAGCAGGAACATCAGCGCCGATATTGTGAGGCGGGCGTTGTGGATGGCGAGTCTGACGATATCCATGACCTATGCCTGCTGTTTCCATGTGGGCGGCGACACTGGCCGGCGGCGCCGGGACAAGCCCGGCGCGCCTGGCGCTCGCGCTACTGCGTGCCGGCCGTGGCTTCGCTGATCAGCTTGTTGATGGTCGCCTGGTCGGCCTCGACGGGCTTCACCAGATCACCTTCCTTCACCAGCTCCTGGCCGGCGACGATGATGCGCGCGTCCTGCGGAATGCCGCCGAGCACCAGTCCCGTGGGGGTGTCGTCGACGAGGTCGATCGGGAAGAACGCCACCTTGTCGTCCTTGCCGACGGCGCGGATGCCGAGGTCGCCCTTGTCGCCCAGGGTGACCACCGAGCGCGGCAGCAGCACCGCGTCGGTCGGCTCGGCGCTGAGCGTGATCTCCGCCGTCATGCCGGCAGGGATCGAGCCGTCCCCGTTGGGGATTGCCACCTCGACACGGAAGGTGCGGGTCTGCGATGAGGCGTCGCGGCTGATATAGCGCACTGTGCCGGTGACCTTCTGGTCGTTGACCAGGCGCACATTGGCCTCGTCGCCGATCTTGATGTAGCGCAGGTCGCGCTCGCTGATCTCGCCGCGCGCGATCACCGGATCGAGCTTCAGGATGGTGGCCACCTCGCCGCCCTGCATGACCGAGCTGCCAAGCTCGACCGGCACGCGATCGATGACACCATCGAACGGCGCCTTCACTTCGTTGCGGTCGAGTTCGGCCTGCGCGGTCTCCAGCATCGACTGCGCCGCCGTCAGGTTCGAGCGCGCGGTGTCGAGCTGCAGCTTGGGCAGGTTGCCGGTCTTGGCCAGCCGCTCGGCGGCATCGAGCTCAGCCTTGCGCTGCGCCAGAAGCTGCCTGGCGTTGTCGACGTTCGAGATCTTCTCCTCGGTGGCCAGCATCAGCACCAGGTCGCCCGTCTTGACGTGGTCGCCCTGCTTGACCGGCAGCTTGTCGATGACGCCGCCGACGCGCGTGGCAAGCACCGCCCGCTTGTCGGCTTCGGTCAGACCGGAAATGCGGATGGCGCGTGCAAATGTCTTGCGCGGCGGCGTCACCACCGCGACGGTGCGGGGCGCAGCCTTCGGCTCGGCCTCCGCCGTCTTGGGCTTGTCGGCCCCGGATTGCGTGGCCTTGCCTTCTTGTCCCGCCTTCTGGTGATCGGCGGCGCTGCCCACGGACGAGAACTCTCCGGTTGCCATCCAGGCAGCGAATCCGATGAGCACAGCAATGGCTGCAAGCTTGTGAAACCTGATTTTCGGCATCGTCATTTTTCCGTTGCAGGCTTGGCGAGGTCGGCGCTTTCGACCCCCGGGCGCGCGGCCGATATGGGTGCGCGCAAAGCCATCTTCAATTTGCCGTGATCGGCGAGGGCGCTTCTACCTCAAAGTTGCGGCGCAATATAGTGAGAAAAATTGCAGCATCATTGCGCCTCCAGCCGTGGCGGACAGGCTCTATTCTATTTTTTCAACACTCGACTGCCCGGCTTTTCGCCGTCCGGACAGATTTTTCGTTCGCCCGACCATTGCATGGCAGCAGGTGTCAGTATGATGCGAAAATTTTTCGCGCAATGACTTGCTGCATTGGCACGAGACAATGCGAAGGACGCGCCCACTTCGAAAATAATGCTGTCAGGTGATGAGGTTCAGCAGCCGGAACAGCCGCTCGAATGTTCCGCCATAGGGCGGTCTGAGCAAGCCGCCGGCGCTCAGCCTGGACTGGACGAAAATCGGCTTTTCCTTGCTGAAGGTCCGAAAGCTGAAGGTCCGGAAACCCCATTCGCCGTGGTAGGCGCCCATGCCGCTCTCGCCGACGCCACCGAATGGCTGCCTCTCCTGCACCAGATGCATCATGCAGTCGTTGACCGTCACGCCGCCGGCCACGGTTTCCCGCATCACCCTTTGGCGATTGGCCCTGTCCTTGCCGAACCAGTAGAGGGCGAGCGGACGCTCGCCACGGTTGACGTGCTCGATGGCGTCGTCGACCGTGCCATATTCGAGGATCGGCAGCACCGGCCCGAAGATTTCCTCGCGCATCAGCCGCAGGTTTTCGCCGGCATTCCTGACCAGCACGGGCGCCATTTTGCGATCACTCACGCCAAGCTTTTCGTTTGCTGGATTGACCTCGGTTATATCGGCGCCGCTTTCGCGGGCCTCGGCGATCATATCGCTCAAACGCTGATGGTGCCGCTCGCTGACGATTGCCGTGTAGTCGGGATTGTCGCGCAGGCGCGGATAGAGCCGCGCCATCGCGGCGGCGAGTTTTGCGGCGATCGCGGCACCCTGCCCTTGCGGGACCATCAGATAGTCCGGCGCAATGCAGGTCTGGCCGGCATTCAAAAGCTTGCCGTAGGCGACGCTTGCGACAGCGGCGTCGAGATCGCAGGACGGATCGAAGATCGCCGGCGACTTGCCGCCGAGTTCGAGCGTCACCGGCGTCAGATTGGCGGCGGCGGCCAGCGCCACCTGCCGGCCGACGGCGGTGGAGCCGGTGAACAGGAGATGGTCGAAAGGCATCGACACGAATGCCTTGCCGACCTCGGCATCGCCGGCCACCACGCTCATCTCTTCGGCAGAGAAATGCTCTTCGACGAGACGGGCGAGCAGGTCCGAAAATTTCGGCGTCAGCTCGGAAGGCTTGATCAGCACGCGGTTGCCGGCGGCAAGTGCTGCGGTCGCAGGGGCGATGGCGAGCTGGAAGGGATAGTTCCAGGGCGACACGATGCCGACGACACCAAGCGGCTGCGGCAGAAGGCGATTGCGCCCCGGCAGGAACGGCAGGCTGGTGGCGACGCGGCGCTCGCGCATCCAGCCGCGCAGATGCCGGATGGCATGCCTTATCCCCGCGCGGACGACGAACAGTTCCGCAAGCCGCGTTTCCTGCGCCGCCCGTCCAGTGAAATCGCTGTCGATCGCAGCACAGATTTCAGCTTCATGCCTTTCGGTCAGTGCCAGCAGCCGCCTCAGCCGGTCCTTGCGCATCTCGAGGCTGGGAAAGGGTTCCGCCTCGAAGGCCCTGCATTGCACTTCAAACCTGATCCCGAGGGCGTTTTGTCTGGTCTGCAGCATCGCCACCTCCCGTTTACGTCGAGGTAAACTACTCGCGCGGCGCGTGTGAATCCAGCGCGCCGCCGGTTCCGCTGGGTAAGTTTTCAGCGCGAACTGGAGCAATTCCAGGAAAAGTGCGTAGCGGTTTTCCGTTCGGAATTGCGCCAAAACAAGGAGCTTAAGCGTGCACGAGGCGGCTCTACGCCCGGCGGCGCGCCGCCTCCGGCTTCAGGTGCGCGGCGAGGAATTCCTTGACCCGTCGCCCAGGGGCGGGGCCGTGCATCGGCTTGAAGCCGTCGTCGAGCTCGCCCGACAGGTCGAGCGTCGCCCGGCTGCCGACGGCGTCATAACTCTCCTCCAGCCAGTCGCTGGCAGCACTGCGGCCGAGGTCGCGCAGATAGACGAGGAAGGCCCATTCGGCATTGACCTTGGACGAGGCCGAGAGGTCCTTGAACGCCTCGTCGGCATCGATACGGTGCATGCGGATATCGCGGTATTCGCCATGCGGCAGGCGGCCGGCCGCGATCAGTTCCTTGACGAAGGCGATCGAGCGGAATTCGCGCAGGAGCCCGGCGTTGAAGGTGATCTCGTCGATGCGGTTCTGGATTTCGTTGGCGCTTTTCGGCGTGCCTTCGCGCACCACCGGGTTGATCTGCACCAAAAGCACGTCCTCGGTCGCCGCCGTCTTGAAGAAGGGAAAGAGCGCCGGATTGCCGCCATAGCCGCCATCCCAGTAGGGTACGCCCTTGATCTCGACGGCACGGAACAATTGCGGCAGGCAGGCGGAGGCCATCACCGTGTCGAGGTCGATCTCGCCGTCGGAGAAGACGCGCAGTTGCCCGGTCTCGACATTGGTCGCCGAGATGAAGAGCTCCATCGACTTGCAGGCGCGCACGTTGCGGAAGTCGATCTCCTTCTCGACCACGTCGCGCAGCGGGTTGAGGCCGAGCGGGTTGGCGACGTAAGGCGAGAAGACCCGCGACATGGTGTCGAAGAAGAAATAGCCGGGCGTGTTCTCGATCGACCAGTTGCCCCACACGACATCCCACGGCATGCGCTGCACCGGGCTGAAGCGCCCCTTCGAGGCCACGGCGCGCCAGAAATCGTCGAGCTTCCTGCGCGCACCCTCGACGCCGCCGCGCACGAACCCATCGGCCAGCGCCACCGCGTTCATGGCGCCGGCGCTGGTGCCCGACACGGCCACGATTTCCAGCCTGCCATCCTCGAGCAGCCGGTCGAGCACGCCCCAGGAGAAGGCGCCGTGCGAGCCGCCGCCCTGGAGCGCGATGTTGATCTTCTTCTTTTCCTCCGCCTTGCCGTTCTTCGCCATGCCGTTCCTTGTCTCGATGCGCCAGCCTGCCCCGGCGTCAGAGAAGCGAAGCAGTTGCCGTCAGCTTATGTTGCAGTGCAGCATATAAGGGCAAACCAAGGCAAGAACACGAACACGGTCGCGTGAGCGGTTGAAATTTCGATCATGAAACACCCCTCCACTCGCCAGGAGCGGAGAGGTTGCCTCAGGGCCTGACCGCGATGTCAGGCGACGAGGTCGGGCACCGGTCCGACATAGCGCGACTGCGGCCGGATGAGCCGTCCGGTGGCCTGCTGCTCGCGCGCATGGGCGATCCAGCCGGCGACGCGCCCGGCGGCAAAGACGTTGGAGAACGCCTCCTTCGGGAAGCCGGCGGCTTCCAGCAGCAGCGCCGTGTAGAACTCGACATTGGTCTGGATCGAGCGCTGCGGTTTCGCGGCCTTGAGCACCTCGAGCGCCGCCTGCTCCACCGTTTCGGCGAAGGCCAGCCGGCTGCCCGTCTCCCGGCTGTTGCGGGCGCCGAGTTGCCGCACGACCGCCTTTAGCACGTCGGCGCGCGGATCGCGCACGCGGTAGATGCGATGGCCGAAGCCCATGATGCGCCCGCCGCGCGCGATCTCGCCGCGCAGCCAGGCTGCGGCGTCGCCGCTCGCCTCGATCGCATCGAGCATCTCGATCACCGGCCCCGGCGCGCCGCCATGCAGCGGACCCTTGAGCGCGCCGAGCCCGGCGAGGATCGCCGAGGTCAAGCCCGCCTGCGTTGACGCCACCACCCGCGTCGCGAAGGTCGAGGCATTGAGCCCATGGTCGCAGACCGTCACCAGATAGGTGTCGAGCGCCTTGGCGAACGCCGGCGATTCGCCGCCGCCGAGCATTCCCAGCATATCGGCGGCATGGTCGACACGCTCGTCCGGGGCGATCGGCTTCTCCCCGCGTGCGATCCGCAGCAGGGCCGGCGTCAGCACCGCCGGCGCCGCGATCAGCCTGAGCGCATCGGCAAGCCCCTCGCCGTCCGGCAGCAGGGCGATGCCGGCGCGCATGGCGCTGTAGATGTCGAGCGGCGCGAGCTGGCCAAGCATCGGCTGCAGCCGTTCGAAAACCTCGGCGCGCGCTTTGCCGATCGCCTTCTCCAGTTCGCTGTCGCCGGGAAGCCCGTCGAAAAAGCCGTCGAACAGCAGCCGGACCACCTGACCGAAGCGCCAATGACCGGCCAGCTCCGTCAGCGAATGGCCTCGGATGGTGAGATGCCCGCCGGCGCCGTCGACATCGGAAAGAACCGTGTCCGCCGCCACAACATCATCGAGCCCGTTCGCCAATGACTTGTCTCCTTGACCTTTTGAGCATCGCAATTAATGCTGCGCAATCAATGCATCAATCTTGATCAACTGAATCAATATAGGCGCGGAGCGATATGTCCGAATGGCTGACGCGGGAGGAAGCGCTGACGCGGCTCAACGTCCGTCCGCAGACGCTCTATGCCTATGTCAGCCGCGGCCGCATCGGCATGCGGCCGGACGGGGCCGACCCGCGCCGCAGCCAGTACCGCGCCGACGACATCGCGGCGCTCGCCACCCGCCGGGCGCGCGGACGCAGCCCGCAGGCGATCGCCGAGAGCGCCATTGCCTGGGGTGAGCCGGCAATCACCACCGCCATCTCGACGGTGCTGCATGGTCGCCTCGTCTATCGCGGCAAGGATGCCGCAACGCTTGCCGCGACGGCGACGCTGGAAGAGACGGCCGACCTGCTATGGGCATCCCGCGGCAAGGTATCCTTCGCTTCGCTGACCCCTTCGGCCGTTCGGCAGAGCGGCACCCCGACGGCATTTGCAAGGCTCTCGGTGCTTGCGGCCGAGGGCTGGCCCTCGCTCGGTCGCAGGCCGGCCATGCTGCAGCAGGATGGCGCCGCCGCCACCAGCGTCCTCGCTACGTCGCTCGGCGCAATGCCGGGATCGGAACCCGTGCATGAGAGGCTGGCGCACGGCTGGTCGGTCGACGCCGCCGGCGCCGATCTCATCCGCAGGGCGCTGGTGCTGCTTGCCGATCATGAGCTCAACGCCTCGACCTTCGCCGCGCGCGTCGCGGCCTCCACCGGCGCGCCGATCGCGGCCTGCCTGCTCGCGGGCCTCGCCACGCTCACCGGCCCGCGCCATGGCGGCGCCGGTGCGGCTGCCCTGAACCTCGTCGAGGATGCCGAACGGTTGGGGGCGGACGAAGCGGTCGCACGTTGGCTCGCCCACGACCGGCCATTGCCGGGCTTCGGCCATCAGCTTTACCCGGAAGGCGATCCGCGCGCCGAGGCCCTGCTGCCCGACCTTGATATCGATGACGGGCTCCTGCATCTGCGCGATGCAGTGTTGGCGGCGACCGGCATGCATCCGAATGTCGATTTCGCGCTTGCCGCGCTGACGCGGAGCCTCAATCTCCCCGCCGATGCGCCGTTCCGCCTGTTCGCGCTTGGCCGCAGCGTCGGCTGGACGGCGCATGCCATCGAGCAGGTGACCAGCAACAGGCCGATCAGGCCCCGCGCCCGCTACGACGGACCTGCCGGCAGCGACTGACCGCCAAGTCCGTCAGGACATCGTATCCAGCTTGCGCTGCATCGCGGCGATCTGCGCCTTCAATTCCTGCAGATCGTCGGATTTCTCTTCCTTCTTCGGCGGCTCGCTAGGCGCCGCGGAATTGGAGCCGGCCGTTGGGAACGGCGTGAACATGCGCATCGCGTTCTGGAACATCTCGACGTTGCGGCGCGTCTGCTCTTCCAGCGCCTTCATCGGCGTCTTCATCATGTCCATCGGCGCCTTGCCGAAAGCGCCCTTCATCTGCTCGCGAAACCGCTCCTGCTCCTTGGAGAAGGCGATCATCGATTGCTCGAGGAAGCTCGGCACGATCATCTGCATCTGATCGCCGTAGAAAGCGATAAGCTGGCGCAGGAACGGGATCGGCAGCATGTTCTGCCCGTCCTTGTTCTCCAGCTCGAAGATGATCTGGGTGAGCACCGGATGCGTGATGTCGTCCCCGGTCTTGGCGTCCTGAACCGTGAACTCCTCGCCCTTCTTGACCATATCGGCCAAGTCCTCGAGCGTCACATAGGTGCTGGTGCCGGTGTTGTAGAGCCGGCGGTTGGCATATTTCTTGATGACGATCGGGTCGTCTTTTGCGGCCATCCGTATCCTCCCCAGGATACCGGCGCGTTCTGAGCAAGCGGCCGGTAACGATTGCGCCATATGTCGAGGATATGCGCAAAAGCGTCACAATTCCAAGCGGTTTGTGCAGTGCGGCATCATTTAGTGTCTGATGGCCGTGGCAAATTATGCTGCGCGGCGAACGCAATATGGTGACGATCCGCCCGCGGTGTGCTTGCCGCGCATGGCGGCCATACCCATTTCCGGTTTGACTTGGAGGTTCGAACGGGCAAGAAAGTCTTTAACAATACCGAAAACACGACAGCTCGAAGTCTGGAGAAGAAAATGTCCGCTTCCAATTCAATCGTCGTCGCCAGCGCCGCCCGCACCGCGGTCGGCTCCTTCAACGGCAGTTTCGCCGCCACGCCTGCGCACGAGCTCGGCGCCGTGGTCATCAAGGAACTGCTCGCGCGGGCCAATGTCGAGCCCTCGGAAGTCGACGAGGTCATCCTCGGCCAGGTGCTGACCGCGGCCCAGGGACAAAACCCGGCCCGCCAGGCTTCGATCAATGCCGGCCTGCCGAAGGAGACCACCGCCTGGGGCCTCAACCAGGTTTGCGGCTCGGGCCTCAGGGCGATCGCGCTCGGCATGCAGCAGATCGCCACGGGCGACGCCAAGGTGATCGTCGCCGGCGGCCAGGAATCGATGTCGCTCTCACCGCACGCCCAGCACCTGCGCGCCGGCGTCAAGATGGGCGACTACAAGATGATCGACACCATGATCAAGGATGGCTTGTGGGATGCCTTCAACGGCTACCACATGGGCAATACGGCCGAGAACGTCGCCCGCCAGTTCCAGATCACCCGCGAAGACCAGGATGAGTTCGCGCTCGCCTCGCAAAACAAGGCCGAAGCCGCGCAGAAGGCCGGCAGGTTCAAGGACGAGATCGTCGCCTTCACCATCAAGGGCAAGAAGGGCGACACCATCGTCGACCAGGACGAATATATCCGTCACGGCGCGACGCTTGACGCCATGACCAAGCTGAAGCCGGCCTTCGACAAGGACGGCACGGTCACCGCCGCCAACGCATCCGGCATCAATGACGGCGCCGCCGGAGCGCTGCTGATGACCGAGGCCGAGGCCGCCAGGCGTGGCATCACCCCGCTCGTCCGCATCGCCTCCTGGGCGACCGCCGGCGTCGATCCGGCGATCATGGGCACGGGCCCGATCCCGGCCTCGAAGAGGGCGCTGGAGAAGGCCGGCTGGTCAGTCAAGGATCTCGACCTTGTGGAGGCCAATGAGGCCTTCGCCGCGCAGGCCTGCGCCGTCAACAAGGGCATGGGCTGGGATCCGTCGATCGTCAACGTCAATGGCGGCGCCATTGCCATCGGCCATCCGATCGGCGCCTCAGGCGCCCGCATCTTCAACACGCTGGTCCATGAAATGCGCCGGCGCGGCGCCAAGAAGGGTCTCGCGACGCTTTGCATCGGCGGCGGCATGGGCGTCGCCCTGTGCGTCGAAGCGCTCTGAGCGAATAGCGAATAGGGAGTAGCGAATAGAGAAGAACGGCGTCGGCGCGATGGGACATCAAATCCCTATTCCCTATTCGCTACTCTCTATTCGCTTCAGTGACAAAAAGGGAGGAACCTCATGTCCAAAGTAGCAATCGTCACGGGCGGGTCTCGCGGCATCGGTGCGGCGATATCGGTGGCGCTGAAGAGTGCCGGCTATTCGGTGGCCGCCAATTATGCCGGCAATGACGAGGCGGCGGCGAAGTTCAAGGCAGAGACCGGCATCCCGGTCTACAAATGGTCGGTCGCCGACTACGACGCCTGCGCCGCCGGCATCGCAAAGGTGGAGGCTGATCTCGGCCCGGTGTCGGTACTGGTCAACAATGCCGGCATCACCCGCGACGCCATGTTCCACAAGATGACGCGCGAGCAGTGGAAGGAAGTCATCGATACCAACCTCTCCGGCGTCTTCAACATGACGCATCCGCTGTGGGGCGGCATGCGCGACCGCAAGTTCGGCCGCATCATCACCATCTCCTCGATCAACGGCCAGAAGGGTCAGGCCGGCCAGGCCAACTATTCGGCGTCGAAGGCCGGCGACATCGGCTTCTCGAAGGCCCTGGCCCAGGAAGGTGCGCGGGCGGGCATCACCGTCAACGTCATCTGTCCCGGCTACATCGCCACAGAGATGGTCAAGGCCATCGACGAGAAGGTGCTCAACGAACGCATCATCCCGCAGATCCCGGTGGGCCGCCTCGGCGAGCCGGAAGAAATCGCGCGCTGCGTCGTCTTCCTGGCCTCGGACGAGGCCGGCTTCATCACCGGCTCGACGATCACCGCCAATGGCGGGCAGTATTTCGCCTGAGGCTTGACCCGGTTGCAGGGCGGCCTGAACGCTCGGGCCGCCCTTTTCTTTCTGGCGTCGCCCACAGCCGACACGACACCTTGCCTCAATTCGGCACGCAAAGGTTAACGGCCTCGCCGCGCCCTGTGCGAAACCTCGTTCACAAGCTGTGAATTTTCGGTGCGCAAGCTGTGGGCAACACCATATCTAGGCGTGAACAAAACGGGAAATCTCGCAGATCGCTGATTCGTCGCTGATTCGTTCCGGCTTTGGTCGAAAAGTTAACGCGAAGAGCCGGAAACGGTACCGAAGTGATTAACGCCGATTAGGAAAGATCAACAATTTCATAATTTTGGCGGCCGCATTCAGATCAGTCCTGACCGTTCGCCGGCAAAGGTTAACGACCCTTCAAGGCGCGGCTGAGGCAAGCATGAAACGGGCCAACTCCGGGATTCAGCATATGGTGAGACTCATCGTCAAAAAATCCACATATAGCCGTGAACAAAACCTGAATCATGACGAGTCAGCGATTCGTCGCCGATTCGTTCCAGACTCGTTCCAACGGTTAATTGACAGGGGATTTTGTCGGAGCGCCGTCTGTAGGGGAAACATTCCGCTTTCGCTTCGCGCCTGAAATCCCTATGTGTCGCCTGTCACACGCGGCGGCATCGCCGCGTTCGCGACAACAAGCGGCAGAAAGACTTAAATTTCCGAGCCGATGAACATCCAGCCCAAACACACCCAGCCGCTAATCCTTTCGGGCCGCGACGTGACGGCTGTGCTTGGGCCCACCAACACCGGCAAGACCCATCTCGCCATCGAGCGCATGGTGGCGCACGAGACCGGCGTCATCGGCCTGCCGCTCAGACTGCTAGCCCGCGAGGTCTATGGCCGCGTCTGCGAGAAGGTCGGTGCCAACAAGGTGGCGCTGGTCACCGGCGAGGAGAAGATCGTCCCCGCGGGCGCGAAATATTCGGTCTGCACCGTCGAGGCGATGCCGCGCGAGACCGATGCGGCCTTCGTCGCCATCGACGAGGTGCAGCTCGCCGGCGATCTCGAGCGCGGCCATATCTTCACCGACCGCATCCTGCATCTGCGCGGCCGCCAGGAGACGCTGCTTCTGGGCGCCGCCACCATGCACGGCATCCTCCAGAAGCTGCTGAAGGGCGTGTCGGTTGTGACGCGGCCGCGGCTGTCGCACCTTGCCTATGCCGGATCGAAGAAGCTCACCCGCCTGCCGCGACGCACGGCGATCGTCGCTTTCTCCGCCGACGAGGTCTACGCGATCGCCGAGTTGATCCGCCGCCAGCAGGGAGGTGCTGCCGTCGTGCTCGGCGCGCTCTCGCCCCGCACCCGCAACGCCCAGGTGGAGATCTTCCAGTCGGGCGATGTCGACTATCTCGTTGCCACCGACGCCATCGGCATGGGGCTGAACCTCGACCTCGAGCACGTCGCCTTCGCCCAGAACCGCAAGTTCGACGGTTACCAGTACCGCAATTTGACCGCGGCCGAGCTCGGCCAGATCGCCGGCCGCGCCGGCCGGCATCTGCGCGACGGTACCTTCGGCGTCACCGGCCAGGTCGATCCGCTCGACGAGGATCTGGTCGAGAAGATCGAGGGGCACGATTTCGACCCGGTGAAGGTGCTGCAGTGGCGCACCGCCGATTTCGATTTCTCCGGCCTGGACGCGTTGAGGCGCTCGATCGAAACCAACGCGCCGGTCGAAGGACTGACCCGGGCATTGCCGGCCGTCGATGCCCAGGCGCTTGAGCATCTGTCGCGCGACGAGGGCATCAGGGCGCTCGCCACCGGCAGGGAGCGCGTGGCGCTGCTCTGGGAAGCCTGCGCGCTGCCGGACTATCGCAAGATCGCGCCCGCCCAGCATGCAGACCTTGTCGCTTCGATCTACATGGACCTTGCGCGCCATGGCCATGTCGACGAAAATTACATGGCCGAGCAGGTGCGGCGGGCCGACACGACTGATGGCGACATCGACACGCTGTCGCACCGGATCGCCCAGATCCGCACCTGGACCTTCGTCTCCAACCGACCGGGCTGGCTGGCCGATCAGGCACACTGGCAGGAAAAGACACGCGAAATCGAAGACAGATTGTCGGATGCGCTGCATGAGCGGTTGACGAAACGCTTCGTAGACCGCAGGACTTCCGTCCTCATGCGGCGCCTTAGAGAAAATACCATGCCTGAAGCCGAAATCAGCCCAACCGGAACCGTCCTCGTCGAAGGCCATCATGTCGGCGAGTTGCAGGGTTTCCGCTTCACCGCCGACCAGAGCGCCGGCGGCGAGGACGCCAAGGCGGTGCGCACCGCTGCCCAGAAGGCGCTCAGCGCGGAGTTCGAGGCACGCGCCGAACGCTTCGCCGCCTGCTCCAACGGCGATCTGGCGTTGGGCTCGGACGGCATCCTGCGCTGGATCGGCGCCCCGATCGGCACGCTGGTGGCCGGCGACGAGGCATTGAAGCCGCGCCTTGTGCTGCTTGCCGACGAGCAGCTCACCGGACCGGCACGCGACAAGGTCGCGGCCCGCGCCGAGCGTTTCGTCAATTTCCAGATCGAAACGCTGCTGAAGCCGCTGGTCGATCTGAAGAATGCCGAGCAGCTCGCCGGCATCGCCCGCGGCATCGCCTTCCAGCTCGTCGAGCATTTCGGCCTCATCAACCGCCGCGACATCGCCGAGGAAATGAAGTCGCTCGACCAGGAGGGCCGCGCAGCGCTGCGTCGCCTCGGTGTGCGCTTCGGCGCCTACCATGTCTTTGTGCCGGCGTTGATCAAGCCGGCGCCGGCCGGGCTGGTGACGTTGCTATGGGCGATGAAGAACGACGGCAAGGACAAGCCCGGCTTCGGCGACGTGGTGCATGCGCTCGCCTCTGGCCGCACCTCGGTGGTCATCGACGCGGCCTTCGACAAGACCTTCTACAAGCTCGCCGGCTATCGCAATCTCGGACGCCGCGCCGTGCGCGTCGACATACTGGAGCGGCTGGCCGACCTCATCCGCCCGGCTACCAACTGGAAGCCCGGCCTCGGCCAGCGCCCGGACGGCGCCTATGACGGCCACGCCTTCATGGTGACGCCGCCGATGATGTCGATCCTCGGCGCCACCGCCGACGACATGGAAGAGATTCTCAAAGGCCTCGGCTATCGCGCCGAGCCAAAGCCGGCCGCCGAGGTGAAGGCCAAGCTCGAGGCGCAGGACAACGCCGCCCGTGAGGCCGCCGCAGCGAAGCTGGCGGCGGACGAGGCTACCCGCGCCGCCGCGCAGGCGGCGGAAGCTCAAGCTGTGGCAACGGACACGGTTGCAGAGGCCGAGGGCTCGGAGCCAGCTGTCGCTGTCGAGACCGCCACCGAAGCTCCGGCTGAGGCCAGCACGGAAGTGGCAGCGGCCCCCGTCGCGGAAGGTCCGGCAGAAGTTCCGCCCGAGGCCACCGAAAAACCCCATCCTGAAGACGATACTGCGGTGCCTGAGTCGGCCGAAAGCGCCGAGGCTCCCACCTCCCCCTCGATGGGGGAGGTCGCGGCGCGAAGCGACGCGGGTGGGGGTGAGAGCGTCGACGATGCAGACGGCACCAACACTGCCGGCGCTGGCGCTGCCCCCGGCCCGGCGCTGCGCGCCGACCCTCCCCACGAGGGGGAGGGTAACACCACGGAACCTTCGGCCGAGCAGGAAGAGCCCAAGCCGATTCTTCTGTGGCGGCAGGCGCGCTTCGACCATCAGCGCCCGCGCCATCGCCACGACAACCGCCGGGATAATCGCCCGCGCGGCCAGGCAGGCGCCGCAGCCGGCCAGCCCGGCGATCGGCCGGCGCATGAGGGCCGCCGCGACCAACGCGACGGTACCGGCAAGCCGCGCTTCGACCGCTCGAAGTTCAAGCCGCGGCCGGAAGCCGGCGATCGGCGCGAAGCCGGCGAGAAACGGGACGGCAGGCCTCAGGGCGAGCGTCCCGACCGCCGCGAGGGCCGACCGGACTGGAAAGGCGACAGGCAGGGCGGTAAGGGCAACGCCGGCAAGCCGATCTTCCAAAGCAAGCCGCGCGAGGAGCGCCCGCAGCGCTTCGACCCGGATTCGCCCTTCGCCAAGCTCGCCGCCTTGCGCGACCAGTTGAAGAAATAGCCTCGGCCGGTTCCGATGGTTGGAGAAGGCCGCCAGCGCATCGACAAATGGCTGTTCTTCTCGCGAGCGGTGAAATCGCGGTCGCTGGCGGCGAAGCTCGTCGTCGCCGGACGGGTCCGCATCAATCGCGACAAAGCAGCGCAGGCCTCGGATCTGGTCAAGGCCGGCGATGTGCTGACCATCACGCTCGACCGCCGTATCATGGTCTGGAAAGTGCTCAACCCCGGAACCCGGCGTGGCCCGGCCGAGGAAGCGCGCCTGCTTTACGAGGACATGTCTCCGCTCCCGACACCGAAGGGCGAGGCCGTTCCTGACGCCATTCCGGCCTTGCGCGAGGCCGGCAGCGGCCGCCCGACCAAGCGGGAACGCCGACACACCGACCGGCTGCTCGGCGAGGACTGAAGACACGACCGAACCTCGTCGCGGCGCCTGGCTGGAATTCTGTTCCGCGAAGCCGACTCAGACACGCAAGCCCTGCCCTTGCAAGCGACGGGCAAAGGCGTTACCTCACCAAAAAGCCCAGCAAATACGGGACGTCCCGGAGCCTGCGATGACCTATGTCGTGACCGATAATTGCATAAAATGCAAATACATGGACTGCATCGAGGTCTGTCCGGTCGACTGTTTCTACGAAGGCGAGAACATGCTCGTCATCCATCCTGACGAGTGCATCGACTGCGGCGTCTGCGAGCCCGAATGCCCGGCCGACGCGATCAAGCCGGACACCGAGCCCGGCCTCGACAAATGGTTGCAGGTCAATTCCGAATACGCCGAGAAATGGCCCAATATCACCGCCAAGAAAGAGCCGCCGGCGGACGCCAAGACCTTCGACGGCGAGACCGGAAAGTTCGAGAAATATTTTTCGCCCGAGCCCGGCGAAGGCGACTGATTTGGCTGCCGGCACCGCCGGCATGACGCGACGTAACGGCCCCGATACAATTGCTGTCTTGACAGGCAGCGATGGCTCTTGGCGTTAGCGAATGCAGCAAAACCTTGATTCTTCCGACTTTTTGTGTTACATCCACAAAACATGCCGGTGACACAACGTCGATTTATGGCGCTAACGCCCCAAATCACTGAAAGGTGAGCTTTTCAAATCCGGACCAGAGCGATCTGGGGCAGGCAGGTGGCATTCGTGCGCTTTGTCGGTCCCGGCTTATTCCGGTGGTTCACATGTTGTGCGGCTAAAGGTCGGCTTCCGCCGATCGTCTGAGTTTCAGCCGGCGCCGCCATGCCGGCGCTACAACTAAGGAGTTCAGGGCGTAATGGCAACGATCACCCCGCAGAAGAAGTCCACCGCGGCCCGTCACGGGTTCAAGACCGGCGAGTTCATCGTCTATCCGGCGCATGGCGTCGGCCAGATCGTGGCGATCGACGAGCAGGAAGTCGCGGGTCACAAGCTGGAACTGTTCGTCATCGATTTCCAGAAGGACAAGATGCGGCTCAAGGTGCCGGTCGCCAAGGCGACCTCGATCGGCATGCGCAAGCTGTCGGAAGAGGATTATGTCGACCGTGCGCTGAAGGTCGTGCAGGGCCGTGCCCGCATCAAGCGCACCATGTGGTCGCGCCGCGCGCAGGAATATGATGCCAAGATCAATTCCGGCGACCTGATCTCGATCTCGGAAGTGGTGCGCGACCTCTACCGCGCCGACAACCAGCCGGAGCAGTCCTATTCCGAGCGCCAGCTCTACGAAGCCGCGCTCGACCGCATGGCCCGCGAGATCGCTGCCGTCAACCGCATGTCGGAGACGGAAGCCGTGCGCCTCATCGAGGTCAACCTGAACAAGGGCCCGAAGCGCGGCGCCAAGGCGGACAACGAGGAAGCCGAGCAGGAAGAAGCTGCCTGAGCTTTTCGCCCAGCCGAATACGAAAAACCCGGCTTCGCGCCGGGTTTTTGCTTCTTGGACCCCCCTGTGGGGAGGGTCGCTGCGAAGCAGCGGGGCGGGGGTGCGGCACCTACCCCGTCGTCCGTGAAGAATGCGACTTCCCAGCATCAGTTGCGGAAGGCGCACCGTTGG
>SAQE01000031.1 GCA_004020545.1 Mesorhizobium sp.
GGAAGCTGCTGCACAAGCTCGGCTTCTCCCACATGAGTGTGCGACCGCGTCATCCAGCGCAGGATGCCCATATCATCGAGGAATTCAAAAAACTGGCCTCGCACGCTGAAGGCGCATCTTTGCGACTTGCCGCCGCGCACGAAGGTGGAGATCTGGTTCCAGATGCTATGAGGGCGGAGATCGTCGAGAGTGGCGGATGTCCGACCTCATGCGAAGGAAGCCATCATGTCCTCGAATACAATTGACCACGAGCACGCCATCATCATCGCGATCGAACTCAGCCGATCGACATGGCTCGTTGCCGCCCGCTTGCCGGGAGTGGAGAAGCCGCGGTTTCACAAGATCGGCGCCGGCGACACGGCCGCTCTCCTGTCGTATCTGTCATCACTGCAAACCCGTGTCTTGGCCCGGACAGGCGCAGCGCCAGCACTTTATTGCTGCTTCGAGGCGGGGCGTGACGGCTTCTGGCTCCATCGGTTCCTGACCACGCACGGCATCGCCAATCATGTGATCGAGCCAACCAGCATTCTCATCAATCGGCGTGCCCGTCGGGCCAAGACCGACCGGCTCGATGCGGAAGGCATGCTGCGCGTGCTTGCCGCCTACCTTCAAGGGGACCGTCAGGCCTGCAGCATGGTGCGGGTGCCCACGCCAGATGAGGAGGACGCCAAACGCATTCACCGCGAGCGCGAGCACCTGGTGCAGGAGAGGCTGCGCATCGAGAACCGCATCCAAGCATTGCTGTTCACGCAGGGTATATACAAGAGGCCTTCTCTGCGCTCATGGGATCGTGATCTTGCAGCAGTCCGGACCGGCGACGGCCGGGAATTGGCGCACCATCTTCGGGCCGAGCTGGACCGTCTGCGTCGCCGGCTCGTCATGACCTTGGAGTTGATCCGGGAGGTCGAAGCTGAACGAGACGAGGCGGCCAACGCCAATCCGAAAGACCAGACCTGCGGAAAGATTGCAAGCCTGTGCCTTATCCGCGGCGTCGGCGCGAACTTCGCGGCCGTTCTCACGCGCGAGGTATTCTACCGTTCGTTCGACAACCGGCGGCAACTCGCCAGCTACGTCGGCATCACGCCGATGCCTTACCAAAGCGGCGGCATGGACAGGGATCGACGGATCAGTCGGGCCGGGAACCCACGCGCGAGAACGACGATGATCCAGCTTGCCTGGCTCTGGCTTCGCTACCAGCCTGGCAGCGACCTGGCCAAGTGGTTTCGTGATCGCGTCGGGACGCTGACGGGACGTACGCGGCGGATCGCGATCGTGGCGATGGCTCGCAAATTGCTGATTGCGCTCTGGCGCTATGCCGAAGACGGGGTGGTGCCGGCAGGCGCCGATATCCGTGCGGAGGCCGCAACCGCAGCATAGACAAACAGGAATTGCCGCCGACCATACTCTGGTCGGCTGCGATACGGGGAGTGCGACCGTCTTCTTCTTTTGGCAGTTCATAGCTGCCCGCGTTTCAGGTGGGTCGCGTCTCGCCGGGGCTACGCCTCGTGCAAGAGGCATTCTGGTGCGCGCCATTGTTTTGGCCGACCGTATGTAAGGTGACGCAGTTGTAGCTGCGAGACACAGACGCCCCGGACCCTATCGTGCCAAGCAGGACCATCCGAAAAGCGGAGAAGCAAATGCAATAATCGCGTTGACAGTCGAACCCTCATGTAAGGACGAAGCAAGGATCGGCCAGAAGAACGGGATTGTACGGCAGTGGGCCAGACGCGGCACGCGGCCGCGACAGCCGGCCGACCAGCGCTACAAGAGCGCCTACCTGTTCGGCGCCATCTGCCCAGCACGTGGTACCGGGGCGGCTCTCGCACTGCCGTTTGCCGATACCGAGGCCATGCAACTCCATATCAACGAGATCAGCCGCCATGTCGAAAAGGGCGCCCATGCCGTACTCGTCATGGATCGCGCCGGATGGCACACCACCGCAAACCTCAGCATACCGGACAACATCACCCCGATCTTCCTGCCGTCGCGCGCGCCGGAGCTGAACCCGGTCGAGAACGTCTGGCAGTATATGCGCCAGAACTGGCTCTCCAACCGTGTCTTCGACAGCTATGACGATATCATCGATGCGGCCTGCGACGCCTGGCAGAAACTCCTCGCAGCTTCCGAGACCATCACATCAATCGGGATGCGCCAATGGGCCCATGTCGGTCAAACCCCATGACTCTTGGTATCAGCCCTTGGCCCGGCGATTCTCGTTCTCGTGGCTACCGATCCAATGAGCGCGGATGCGGTCGCTGGCCTCGAGATAGGCCATGTCGATGAGATAGGTCAGAAGCTTTTCGCCGTCGGCCTCGGCCCTCTGGCGAAGCTCCCGCAAGATCCCCTGCGCAAACTGCAGGTTCTCCATTTTGCTTGGCTGATCCATCGGTGCCCCCAATGTCTATATGGGAAGTTTGGCTCACTATACTTGTACGAAGATTGTGGTCTGATTAACAGCGAAGCTTTATCCCGGTTGTACCCGCGCCCGGTCGAAGGAGCCGTTGGACATCGTCCGGAATTGTCGATATTTTTGCGACCCCAATCGGACCGCGACCATGCACGAAGACGAGGGCAGCACTCCCGACAAGTTGCACGCCATGCTTGACGCGATTGCTAGGAGCGAGCCCGCGGGCGGGAGCGGACAGGCCGATGTCGGCAGGCTCAAGGCCGACGCCGCCAAGGCTGCCGATGTGCTCGTCGAATTCTATGGCGACGCCGCCCTCGAACGAGCCAGGCTTATCGAGCGTCGCTCGCCGCAGTCGCATTTCGCGCGCATGGTGACGACCGAGATCGGCAGGCGCGGCAGGCTCCCGCCCAGAAGCTAGAGCAATTCCAGGAAAAGTGTGAAACGGTTGGGCTCGGCGACTTCGCCGTAGCCTTCCGTCCGGAATTGCGTCAAAACAAAGCGCTGGAGCGGTTCGCCGTTTCCATGAAACGGCGAACCGCTCCAGCCCGGAAGCTGGCCCAAAAAATGGCCCAGAAACTGGCAAGGTTCGCTTCAGGACGATTTGTGCCTCCTCGATTTCTCACCAAGCCTTTGCTGGATCTCTTCCTGGATGTTGTCCAGCAGGTAAGACAGCATGTCGTGCCCGATCGATTGCGCGATCTCCTGAGCCTGCTCGACATGGTCGTGAATTTCGCGCAGCGAATGCTCCTCGCACGCGGCGTCCTGCGTCAGATCGACAAACCAGCCTGGATAGAGCGCCGCCTCGCCCATGCCGTCGACATAACATCGGCCAACGGCAAGGATCTTGCGCAGTCCCATCTTTTCCGAGCGGACTTTGTAGACTTCGCGGAAGCCTGACCTGCGCTCTATCGCCTTGCGGATCGCCAGCCGAACCCTCGACCGGTCCTCCCGCTCGATGCCTTGCATCCACCTTTCCAGCGGGGCGCCGTGCGAGAATTCCTCGAGCGTCAGGTCGAAATAGGCGAATAGATTGGCATCCCCATAAATGCGGTCACGCTTGATATCCCAGGTCCAGAACCCGTCGATCGGTGGATACCGCATATGCGCGTAGCGGCTGCGTTCGGGCGCCGACGTCATGAAAACCGCCCCGTCCGGTTTCAAGATTCGCCAGTACTATGTCGCAAAATCCCAAAGAAACAAAGATGGTCTTTTGCACAAGGCAGAAAATCATAGAGACCGCTGCTTGCTTACATATTTTGATGGCATGGTTAGCACAACCAGAAATACGAATGATGAATAAATTTTCTCTTGCCGAAACAATTTTCACTTCGCTGCCGCAACTGAAGCTAGGCACTTCACGCGATAGGCAAAAACCACGCCAATTTAAAATAATCTTAAAGTTGTATTCGCCTGGATGCGTGCCAAGGCTGGACATTCTATCTATTTTGCAAGGCCGGCGCGGCAATGCTGGTGTTGCCTGAGCCGCGCCGGCCAAAGCGGCCTCCAAAAGGTTTCGCCGCGCCGGGGATGCTAGCGGCCGTTGTCGCCCCGGCAAACCGACCTGCGGTTGAAAAACGCGCGAATTCAAAAAGAAGACGGTGCTCCGCCCTCAGCGGCCGGCCTTTTCCTGGTATGTTGCCGGCCCGTTGGGGACCGAAACTTTGTTTAGCTAGGACTTAGGCCTTGCCGAGCGTCAGGACCTGGGCCGATTTCTGGTGCGGCTCCCGCCCCATTTTCCGGTTCGCCGGCATCGGTCGCCGAATCGCCTGCGGTCCTATCGTGCTCGAATTGGCGCGCCTCGGGCAGGGGATGCAACCAGTGCTCGCGTCGGCCGATCCACAGTTCGTAGCCGGGCACCAGCCCTTCGGTCGGCGCGACGTCGAGGCTGCCGATCATCACCTCGACCTCGTCCTCTCCGACGGACGGCACGCGGCTGCCGCAGGTCGGGCAGAAGCTGCGATCGCCATAAGTGCTGGTGATTCCGGTGCCTTCGAAAGCTTGTCGCGGCCACACGGCAAAGGCGTGAAAGACCGAGCCACTGGTCTTGCGGCAGTCCTTGCAATGGCACAGGCCCACCCTCAGCGGCTCGCCGGTTACCCGGAACTGCACGCCGCCGCACAGGCAGCTGCCGCTGCGCATGATATCGTTGGACATGGCCGTTCCTCCTGCAGCCGGTCTCGCGGGATCGCTAACCGCTACAATTCGCGCGCCGCCGCATCGGTTCCCGCACCGGAGGTGGAAGCGTCACTCAACCGGGGAAGTCGAAGACCGGTTCCTCGCAGCGGTAGACGCGGCAAGGACCGTCGCGGGTCGGAACCGCGACCGACATCGGGACTTCCGGCCAGTCGCACTCATTGCCGAACTGGCGCACGAAACGATCATAGGTGTTGGGCCCGGTGGTCAGCACCGCGGCGTGCCGGCTCTGGATCAGCGCCTGCGCCTCGGCGCAGCTCATGGCCCGCGTGTCGGGCCGCGCATCGGCGGTGCCCGCGCTCCACAATATCGTGCTGGCAACAAGGGCGGTCCACAGGCTCTTCATTGAAACTCCGGTTTCCAATTATGGTTTTGCCATGACGAATATGGATCGGCGCCGGAACGCCGCAAGGCTTTTGAGCGGCGCCCTGTTGCCACCGCCCGGAGCGCCCGCCGGCTTCGGCGGGGCGGGCGGCGCGACCGGTCAGTCGTTTTTGCCTTCGCGGCCGCCACATTCGAGGCAGACCACGCTGTATCCCGGGCAGTTCAGCCGGTGCGTTCCTTCCGGGCAGCAATGGCCGTTGGAACTGACCCAGCCTTCGCAAACGAAGACTTTCCTGGCGCCCTGACAGCGCCGGCACTCCGTCGAGGGCATCAGATTCTCCTTTGGCGAGACGCGATGCTCAGCCTCGACGATCATGTTCATCCGCTTAGTCCCCAACGACTGGATTGTCGGCCCGGCATATTTTCGGAAAACATTACATTAGCTATCAATGATATAAAAGCTCGAGGACGGGATGGGGAAAGTTTCAACAGCCAGCGCTTCCCCTTTGCGCCGCCCTTGCTAAAGGTGGTCTCGCGAGCGCCTGGGCAGATTCCGCCGGGCAGGGCAGGGCGAACGGGAGCATCTGGTGATGACATGGACGGGCGCGGGCGCGCTTTTCATCCTGGTAGCCACCTATGCCGGCGTCGCGGTCGGGCGCATTCCCGGCCTGCGCCTCGATCGCGCCGGCATCGCGCTGCTCGGCGGCGCCGCCATGATCGCCATCGGCGCGATCGGTATGGAAGACGCCTACCGCGCCATCAACTTCGACACCATCACGCTCTTGCTAGGCATGATGATCGTGGTGGCGCATCTCAAGGTTTCCGGCGCCTTCCGCGCGCTGGGCGGTTTCGCCATCGAGCATGCGCACGCGCCCTTCATGCTTTTGATCATGGTGACGCTTCTGACCGGCGTGCTCTCGGCCTTCCTGGTCAATGACGCGATCTGCCTGGTGATGGCACCGATCGTTGTCCACGTCACCCGCGTCATAAACCGCAATCCGGTTCCCTATCTCATCGCCACCTGCACCGCCTCCAACTGCGGCAGCGTCGCCACCATCACCGGCAACCCGCAAAACATGGTGATCGGCGCGCTGTCGGGCATTTCCTATCCGGCCTTTTCGGCGGCGCTCGCGCCGGTGGCGCTGTTCGGCCTCGTTGCCGTCATCGTGATCATCCGCATCGTCTACCGCGCCGAATTCTCCCGCACGGTGGAGCTCAGCCCCGAGGTCTATCGCGGCCGCATGCTGCCCGGCCAGGTGCTCAAAGCGACCATCGTCTGCGTGGCGCTGGCGATCGCCTTCTTCGCCGGCGTTCCCGTCGCCAAGGCGGCGCTGATCGCCGGCGCCTTCCTGCTTGTCACCCGCGCGATCAAGCCGCACCGCATCTACCGCGAGATCGATGGCCCGCTGCTTTTCATGTTCGCCGGCCTGTTTGTGGTGGTGGCGGGCCCGGAGCGGACGCTGCTGACGCCGGACATGATCGCCTGGGCGAAGACCATCGGCCTCGACGATGTCTGGCGGCTTTCCGGCTTCACCGCCGTGCTTTCCAATATCATGAGCAATGTGCCGGCCGTGCTGGCGCTGCGGCCCTTCATTCCGGGCCTGGAAAACCCCGAGCGCGCCTGGCTGGTCGTGGCGATGAGCTCGACGATTGCCGGCAATTTCACCCTGCTCGGTTCCGTCGCCAACCTCATCGTCGCCGAGCAGGCGAAAGCGGCCGGCAAGGAGCTGTCCTTCATGGCCTTCTTCAAGGTCGGCCTGCCGCTGACGTTGGTCACGCTTGCCGCGGGCACGGCCTGGCTCGCCTTCACCGCCTGATTTCGGACCTTTCCGGCCCCGACAAAATTCTGTCGCGAGCATTCATCGAATCGATTGCGCAAACGTTTCGATGACATTATGGTTTCGCCATATCCGCCGCAGAGCGGACGGGAAACGCAATCCAGGGGAGGAGCGCTTGCGGGCACTCCGTACGAGCCGCCATGCCGACAATGGCTGAGGTCGCGCGCCGCGCCGGCGTTTCGGTTTCGACCGTCTCGCATGTCGTCAACCGCACGCGCTTCGTCTCGCCCGAGAAGGCGCAGCTCATCAACGACGCCATCGCCGCCATGGGCTACCAGCCCAACGAGCTGGCGCGCTCGCTGAAAGTGGCCTCGACCAACAGCGTCGGCCTCGCCATCTCAGCGATCTCCAACCCCTATTTCACCGACATCATCTGCGCGGTCGAGGCCGAATGCGCGCGGCTCGGCCTGATGGTGTTTCTCTCCGACACGCAGGAAGACCCCGACCGCGAGCTGCAGGTGGTGCGCGCCTTCCACCAGCGCCGCGTCGACGGCGTGATCCTGGCGCCGTCAGGCTCCCCGCAGAGGGCGATCGACTATCTCGCTGACAAGAAGGTCCCTTGCGTCCTGATCGACCGCTTCGCCGACGACCGCTTCGACCAGATCGGCGTCGAGAACGACACGGCGATGCGCTCGCTCATCGATCACGTCGCTTCCTTCGGCCACAGGCGCATCGGCTACATTGCCGGCCAGCCGGGGCTCGCCACCACCCGGGAGCGCGTCGACGCCTTCCGCGCTTCGATCGCCGCCAATGGACTTGAATGCCTGCCGCACTATGTCTCGCCGGAGAATGTCGACACCGCGAGCGCCACGGCATCGACGCATGCGATCCTGTCGCTGCCCGCGCCGCCCACCGCATTGGTCACCGGCAACAACATGACGACGATCGGGGCAGTCCGCGCCATCCGCGAGAAGGGTCTTTCGATCCCGCGCGACCTCTCGCTGGTCGGCTTCGACGATTTCGAATGGGCCGACTGCTTCGAGCCCAGGCTGACGCTGGTCGAGCAGCCCTGCACCGAGATCGGCCGCCAGGCCGCCGCGCTGCTCAGCGCCCGCATCGCTTCCAGCGACGCGGCACCCCACGCCGTGCGGCTGCGGGCGAGGCTGCAGGCGCGCGAATCCTGCGCGAGGCCAGCCCACACGAGGCCAGCATGAGCGCGCCGCTGCTTTCCGTCACCGGCGCTGTGAAACGCTTCGGCGGCGTGCAGGCGCTGCGCGGCGTCGACTTCGATTTGAAAGCCGGCGAAATCCACGCTTTGCTCGGTGAGAACGGCGCTGGCAAGTCGACGCTGATGAACTTGCTGTCGGGTGTCTATGCGCCGGACGAGGGCGAAATCCGCATTGACGGCAAGCCGGTCACCTTCAGCAATCCGCGCGAGGCGCAAGCGGCCGGCATCGCCACCATCTTCCAGGAGCTCGACCTGGTGCCCTCGCTCGATGTCGCGGCGAACCTCTTCCTCGGCCGCGAATTGATGCGGCCGGGCGGCATGCTCGACGTGCCGGCGATGCGCCGCGAGGCGAAACGGCGGCTGGAGGCGATCGAGCTCGCCATCGACCCGGCGCGCCTCGTCGCGGACCTCTCGATCGGCCAGCGCCAGGTGGTGGCGATCGTCAAGGCGCTGTCCTATGCCTCGCGCGTATTGATCATGGACGAGCCGACGGCGGCGCTGACCGTCGGCGAGGTCGAACGCCTGTTCGACATCATGCGCAAGCTCGCCGCCACCGGCGTCGGCACCGTCTACATCTCGCATCGCCTCGAGGAAGTGCCCGAAATCGCCGACCGCGTGACCGTGATGCGCGACGGCCGCGTCGCCGGCATTACCGAGCCGCACGCGCCGCAGGCCGAGCTGGTGCGCCTGCTGGTCGGCCGGCCGCTGGACGAGCTCTACCCGGCGCGCGCCAGGTCGGCCGGCAAGACGCTGCTCAGCCTCAAGGACGCCAGCTTCCGGCTCGCCCGCGAAAGCGCCGGCTGGCAGGCGCCGAGCGGCATTTCGCTCGAGGTCAGGGAAGGCGAGATCGTTGGGCTTGCCGGCATCATGGGGGCGGGGCGCACCGAGCTGCTCTCCGCGCTCTACGGCACCGGCCTTGCCGGCCGCTGGCACGGCGAGGTCGCGGTCGGCGGCCGTCCGGTAAAACTCGAATCCATCAATGCGGCGCGCAAGGCCGGCATCGCCTTCGTAACCGACGATCGGCGCGGCAGCGGCCTGATGTTGAGGATGGCGGTCGGCCTCAACCTGGTGATGTCGGTGATCCGCCGCATCTCCCCGGCCGGCCTGATGTCGCCGCGTCGCCAGGCAGAGGCCGTGAAACAATCCTTCGGCCAGTTCGACATCCGCCCGAAGAACCCGGACATCGCCGTCGGCGCGCTGTCCGGCGGCAACCAGCAGAAGGTGGTGCTGGCCAAGGAGATCCTCGGCAACCCGCGCCTGTTGCTGCTCGACGAGCCGACGCGCGGCGTCGATGTCGGCGCCAAGGGCGAAATCTACGCCAGGCTCAGGGCGCTGGCTGCGCAGGGGCTGGGCATATTGGTGGCCTCAAGCGAGATGCCGGAGCTGATCGGGCTCTGCGACCGGATCGTGGTGCTGCGCCAGGGGCGCAACGTGGCGGAATTCAATGGCGGCGTCGACGAGCACACCGTGCTTGCCGCGGCAAATGGCAGGGAGGCCTGATGTCGGACCAGAAGATTGAGGGGACGGCCAATCCGGCAGTACCCGGCCCGCGGACCGCAACAGCGACGGCCAAACATCGCGTCGACCCGCTGGCCATCATCGTACGCTTCCAGAGCCTGATCGGCCTGGTGCTGGTGGCGATCGGCGGCGTCATCTTCTCGCCCCGGCGTCATGGCGAGATCCTGTTCCTCGATCCCGACAACATCGCCAATATCGTGCGCGCGGTGTCGGAGACCGGCATCATCGCCATCGGCATGACCTTCGTCATCATCACCGCCGGCATCGATCTCTCGGTCGGCGCGGTGCTGGGTCTCTCCGCCGTGGTGACCGCCACGATGATGATCTCCGGCGGCTTTGGCCTCATCGCCACCATCCTGGCCGTGCTCGTCATGGGCACCGTCTTCGGCGTCATCCAGGGCACGATCTCCACTCGCTTCCGGCTCGAGCCCTTCATCGTCACGCTCGCCGGCCTGCAGGCGGCGCGGGGTCTGGCACTGGTCGTTTCCGGCAACCAGTACATCAACATCTCGTATGGCGACGGGCCGGGTCTCGCGCCGCCGGTATTCGCGGTGCTGGGCGAGCGCCTGTTCGACAACACCGTGCCGGTGGCGACCATCGTCTTCATCATTTTTGCCGCGATCGCCACGCTGGTCCTCAATACCACGCGCTTCGGGCGCTACGTCTACGCCGTCGGCGGCAACGAGCGCGCCGCGCGCATTTCCGGCGTGCCGGTGTCGATGGTCAAGATTTCGGTTTACGCCATCACCGGCTTTGCCTCCGCGCTTGCCGGCATCGTGCATGCCGGCCAGTTCAACTTCGGCAGCGCCAATGACGGCATGGGCTATGAGCTCACCGCGATCGCCGCCGTCGTCATCGGCGGCACCAGCCTGTTCGGCGGCGCCGGCTCGATGGTCGGCACCGTCGCCGGCACCATCATGCTCGGCGCTTTGGCCAACATCCTTCAGCTCAACAACATCACCCCCGCCATGCAGTTGCTCGCGACCGCCGCGATCATCGTGCTGGCGGCAGTGCTTCAATCCCTTGTTCGCCGCCGCGAGGGTTTGGGACGATAGGAGGCCGGCGGCAGCATTCCCGAAGAGACTGCAACCAAAGGTCTGGCACCCCGGCCAGACGAGGAGGAGACTGAGCATGAGAACCACACTGAGAGGATCGCGCGTCCTGCGGGCCGCGCTGTTGGCGGGCGCCAGCCTGTGCATCGCAGGCAGCGCCCAGGCCGCCGACCCGATGGTCAAGGCCTGCGCCAAGGACGGCCAGTTCGTCATCGGCTTTTCGCAGGCCAACAACGCCGAGCCCTATCGCCAGCACGTCAATGATGAATTGACGGCGGCGGCCAAGGAGGTGCCGGGCTTCACGCTGCAGATCGCCGATGGCGCCGGCAACGTCAACACGCAGACCTCGCAGGTCGACAATTTCATCACCCAGAAGGTCGACATCCTGTTGATCTCGCCCTTCGAGGCCGCGCCGCTGACGCCCGCCGTGAAGCGCGCCATGGATGCCGGCATTCCGGTGATCGAGCTCGATCGCAAGACGGTGGGCGACCCCGGCAAGGACTACACGGCCTTCATCGGCGGCGACAATTTCAAGATCGCCGAGGAAGCCGGCAAGTTCACGGCATCGAAGCTGCTGCCCGACGGCGGCGAGGCGGCGGTGCTGGAGGGCCTGCCGAGCTCGACGCCGGCGGTGGAGCGCTTGAACGGCTTCAAGGAAGGTGTGAAGGCGAACCCGAAGATCCAGATCGTCGCCGAGCAGGCCGCCGACTGGGTTCCGGACAAAGCCCAGACCGCCTTTGCCGCCATGCTGCAGGCGCATCCCGACATCAAGGTGCTCTATGCCTCGAACGACATGATGGCGGCGGGCGCGCTGCTGGCCGCCAAGGGCGCCGGCAAGGACGTCAAGATCATCGGCACCGACGGCCTGCCTGGCCCGGCCGGCGGCATCGAGGCCGTGGCCAAGGGCGACTGGGCGGCGACCTTCACCTACCCGACCGGCGCCAAGGAAGCGATCGAGATGTCGAAGAAGATCCTGCTCGACTGCGCGACGTCGGTTGAGCCGACGGTGACGGTGGACACCACCGCAATCACGGCGGAGAACGCGAAGGCGCTGGCCGGGAAGTAGCTCCACAATCGAAACTGTTGCGAAAAGGCCTCCGAGAGGGGGCCTTTTTTGTTTGTGGGCCTGGCCCCTTCGCGCCAAGCCAAAGCTCTCATCGGTATCGCCATGCCGCGAATCTGTGTTAAGCGCGCCGCGCAACCAACCAAAGGACGACACAAGTGAGCGAACCGACCGTGGCCCAGGCGACCGAAAACATCTATGCCTCGCTCAAGGCGGACAATGCCGACATCGACGCCCATATCGCGACGCTCAAGGCGGCGCTGGCGCGAGAAGGGCTGAAAGAGGCAGTGTTCGATCCGGCCAAGTTGGCGCACAACAACCGCTCGGGCCGCAAGTTGATGCAGGCTTATTTTCGCCAGCGCGGCGTGACCGTGACGTTTTCGAGCTAGCGCTGCGCCCGGAAGACGTTGCAAAGGCCCCGCAAGGGGCCTTTTTTCGGGCCGTAGCGCGGCCTCGTGTGGCGGCCGGGGGCAATCGCATATGGTAGTGCTGCCCCCGCTCCGTCTCGGCGCTGCGCGCCGAGCCACCTCTCCCCATTTCATGGGGCGAGGAACCCAAGATTGCCAAGGTCGCGGCCTTCGGCGATTAGCGTTTCCTCGCCCCCGCCGAAGGTGGGGGAGAGGTGGCTCGGCGAAGCCGAGACGGAGAGGGGGAGCGCCCTATGTGATTGGCTGCCCGAGCCGGCATCGCTCAGGGCCGGGCTGCGCGGGCCGCCTTGTCCGTCAAACTCAATTACATGTCGCCGCGGTCTTCAAGGCCTGCGCACGGGAAGGTTCGGGCAAGGCCGCGATCCGCCGAACGGAAGCATAGAATCTTGGATAGTCGCCGGAGCACAAGTCAAACAGGCGAAGAAACGCCGGAACCTGTTCGCCATAGACAGCAGTCGCGGCGAGCTTTGCGTTGTTGATCGGGGCATCGAACCAGGCATCGTATCCGCGGTATCCGGCCCATCGCTTGTCTCGCATTTGCCGGTAGCGCATCCGCAACCTGTCGATTGTGGCTGCTTTGGCAGCGGCCATCTGCTCCGAAGCACGGGGACTTCCATAGACCTGCTCCAACTCGTCCCGGGTTTTCGATATCAGTCCAAGAAAATCGGCGCTGCGCTTGCGATTGGCTTCGTAGCGGCGCGACCCGGCGCGGTTGCCGGTGGCGCGGAGCCATTTCCTGACGCCGGTGATCTCTACGGCAACCGCGAAAGCCTCGTTGAATGCGGAGTCATTGTTCACATAGATTTTCTGATGCGCCAGCTCATGAAAAACGAGGCTTGCGAGATAGGTGTCGTCCTGACGCAGCATCGTGCTCAGCAGCGGGTCGCTGGACCAGCCCAGTGTGGAATATGCGGTGACGCCTGACACATAGACGTCCAGCCCCTGTCGCTGCAGTCCGACAGCGCTTTCGGCAGCGGATTTCCGGGAAAAGTAACCCCGATACGGAACGCAACCGAAGACCGGAAAGCACCATGTTATTGGCGCAAGCGAGAATTGCGGCGCGGCAAAAACGGCGTAAGTTACAGCGTTCCGGCCGACGTCGACGTAACTGCGGTAGCTGCTGTTGTCGGGCAGCGCCAACTCGTCCGTGGCAAAGCGGCGTATGATGCTCGCCGACGTCAGCTTGGCGCGCAATGCCTCCGGCGTCGAAGGATCGCGGATCAGCTTCCCGACATTTCTGCGCGCGGCCATGATCTGCACATGGCCCTCCAACGACTGCGCGTAGTACGAAATGCTGGTGCACCCGGTCACGCCGGACGTCATGATCACAGCGGCAAGCAATCGAAAAACGCGCTTCACAGCTTGCCCACCGCTTGCTTATCTCCCCGTGGAGCAAGTGCCTCATTTACCCCTAATGCATGTCGCCCAAAAGTGCGCAGCGGTTTTGGGGGAACGACATGCATCAAAACAAAGACTTTTAAGTCTCAAACAGGCGCACCAATTTTCGTCAAGACCTGGTGGGGGCAGCGGGTCGGACTTTCGAATTTGGAAGTATTGCCATGTTCCATGCATCACGCCGGCAAACAAGGCGAAGGGAGCGCCGATGCCGGCTGCGCCGGACTCAGGCACCTCCTTGTTTGGCCATATCGAGAAATCGATCGGCGAAGTTGGCGAGTGCGTTCCAGTCAGTGAATTCGTGATCGCGCTCGAGGCTCGGATCGCCGCTCTTCATGACGACGAATTTCACGAACTGCTCCTGAAAGTAATCGTACGTGGTGAAGCGCAAAGCACCCCCGAGAAGGAGGGTCATGCCTGGCTGCCACCCTGTCACGGCGACGAAGCGATCCACGTATTTTTGAGCTTCCGCCTTTTGGTCTTCCAGCGCTGCCGAGAGACTGACGGATATGAGGGCTGAAGGCTTGGCGTTCAGCGCTTCGTGATGTGCAAACACCAAGTTCGTGACGGTTTCCTGGTGGTGCTCCTGGTGGACCGAGGCTGCAATGACGAACGCGTCGAAGTGTCCGAGCTTCAAATCGGATGTGAGCTTTGCGCTATCAACAAGCTCGACTTGGTGCCCGCGCTCGCGAATATGCGCTGCCGTCCGTGCGGAAATTTTCTCCGTCTGCCCTTCGGTCGTTCCATAGATGATCAGGACGTTCACGATGCCCCTCCGACAGCGAAAGAGACATTCATAGGGTCAACCGATACGAGCCAGCCCGGCATGCCGGCACCTCAATGCGTCGCAACAGCATTGGCTGCATTATAGCCCATGGAACGGGCTCCACGAACTGCTTTTCGCCGTGATCTCGGTGCTTGGAGCACGATCCGCGACCCCTGCTGGCCGAACGGATCGGCCTGTCAGGGTGGTGACAATTAGCTTGGCGCGTGCATTGTTTGCGCGGCAACCGACATCGACCTGGGAGAAGAGCCTTGTCCGAGATTGCAACCATCCTGTCCATCCTTGGCGTTTTCCTGCTGGGCGCGATGAGCCCGGGGCCGAGCTTCGTCGTCGTCTCGCGCATCGCGGTCGCCGGCGAGCGCACGGACGGCCTGGCGGCGGCGATCGGCATGGGCATCGGCGGCTTCATCTTCGCCACCATCGCGGTCGCTGGCCTGACAGCGCTGCTCGTCCAGGTCGCCTGGCTGGACATTGTCCTGCGCATCGCCGGCGGCGCCTATCTTTTGTGGATCGGCATCAAGATCTGGCGCGGCGCCAACGAGCCGATCGAGATCGCCGGCGACGCGTCGGCGCGCGCCGGCTCGTTCTGGCGGGCGCTGCGCCGCGCGCTTCTGGTGCAGCTCGCCAACCCCAAGACCGCGATCTTTTACGCCTCGATGTTCGCGGCCATGCTGCCGGCCTCGCCGCCGCCGTGGATGCTCTTCGTCCTGCCGCCGCTGCTCTTCCTCAACGAATTCGTCTGGTACGCGGTCGTCGCCTTCGCCTTTTCCGCCAGCCGGCCGCGCTCGGCCTATCTCAGCACCAAGCACTGGATCGACCGCGCCGCCGGCGCCGTGGTCGGCGCGCTCGGCCTGAAGCTGATGTGGGAAGGCATGGCCGCAGCGCGCCGGGGTTTCAGCGGGTGAGGTGACGCCGAGGCAGGGCGGCAGGGGGGAGGCGATTGATCGCCTGACCGGTGAATGACCTGCGTCGGAAGGCAACCTACCAAGCGGACATTGTGAAACTTTCTGATTTTCAGGCCGTTGTCGGCTGATGTCAGAGACGAAATCCAAACCGAAAGCAGCCGGCGCCAAACCAAACGGTGGCGGGAAGTCGCGTCCGGCGGAGTCGCGCGAAAAGACGTCGCGCCCGGAGAAAGCGCGCGAACGGAAGCCGCGTCCGGAAAAGTCGGGCCCGCAGAAATCAAGCCCAAAGAAACCAAGAGACGACAAGGAACCGCCCGCCGAAGCCACGCCGGAGGCCGTCGGCGAACCCGCGCCGCCGCCGGAGGCCGTCGAGCCTGATCCCGAGTTGACGTCCGAGGAGGCCGAGCAGGCGCGCAAGAAATATCTGCTGCGGCGTTTCTGGATCAGCGCGCGCGGCTACTGGGGACGCGGTGGCGACCGGCGCGCATGGCCGTTCACGATCGGCGTGTTGATGCTGATCGTCGTCAATATCGGCTTCCAGTATGGGATCAATGTCTGGAACCGCGCGATCTTCGACGCCCTCGAGCAACGCAACGCCGGCACCGTTTACTTCCTGATCGCCATCTTCCTGCCGCTGGTGGCCGGCAGCGCGAGCCTTGTCGTCACGCAGGTTTATATGCGCATGACGATCCAGCGCCGCTGGCGCTCCTGGCTCACCACATCGGTTATCGCCCGCTGGCTCGCCAACGGCCGCTACTATCAGTTGAACCTCGTCAAAGGCGATCACACCAATCCTGAAGCCCGCCTCACGGAGGATTTGCGCATTGCCACGGAATCGCCCGTCGACTTCATCGCCGGCGTCCTCAACGCGTTCCTGTCGGCCTCGACCTTCATCGTCGTGCTGTGGACGATCGGCGGCGCGCTGAGCTTCACGCTTGGCGGCTTGAGCCTCACCATCCCCGGCTTCCTCGTCACCGCCGCGGTCATCTATGCCGCCGTCACCTCCACCTCGATGGCGATCATCGGCCGCAACTTCGTGAAACTCTCCGAGGAGAAGAACCAGGCGGAAGCCGAATTCCGCTACGTGCTGACGCGCGTGCGCGAAAACGGCGAGAGCATCGCGCTGCTCGGCGGCGAGGAGGAGGAGCGCAGCGGCATCGACAAGACGTTCGGCGGCGTGCTCAGGCGATGGGCGCTGCTCACCGGCCAGCACATGCGCACGGCGCTGGTCTCGCAAGGGTCGAGCCTGTTCGCGCCGGTGGTGCCGATCCTGCTCTGCGCGCCAAAATTCCTCGAAGGCTCGATGTCGCTCGGCCAGGTCATGCAGGCGGCTTCCGCCTTCGGCATTGTGCAGGGCGCATTCGGCTGGCTGGTCGACAACTATCCGCGCCTTGCCGACTGGAACGCGTCGGCGCGCCGCATCGCTTCGCTGATGATGTCGCTCGACGGGCTGGAGCGCGCGGAAGAGAGCGAGGCCCTCGGACGCATCCAGCACGGCGAGACGGCGAACGGCGCCATGCTCAACCTCGACAATCTCTCCGTGACGCTCGACGACGGCACCTCCGTGGTCAAGGAAACCGAGGTCGAGATCGAGCCGGGCGAGCGGGTGCTGGTCGCCGGCGAATCCGGTTCGGGCAAGTCGACGCTGGTGCGGGCCGTCGCGGGCCTGTGGCCATGGGGCAGCGGCAGCGTCGATTTCCATGCAGGCAGGCGATTGTTCATGCTGCCGCAGCGCCCCTACATCCCCTCGGGCACGCTGCGCCGCGCCGTCGCCTATCCCGCCGCCGCAGACAACTGGACAATCAAGGAGATCAACGCCGCACTCGACAAGGTCGGCCTCGACTATTTGAAGGACAGGCTCAAGGAAGAGGCGCCCTGGGACCAGACGCTGTCGGGCGGCGAAAAGCAGCGCCTCGCCTTCGCGCGTCTCTTGCTGCACAGCCCCGATATCGTCGTGCTGGACGAAGCGACCTCGGCGCTCGACGAGAAGAGCCAGGACAAGATGATGCGGACGGTGATCCGCGAGCTGCCGAAGGTCACCATCATCAGCGTGGCGCACCGCGCCGAGCTCGAAGCTTTTCACAGCCGCAAGATCACGCTGGAGCGGCGCGAGGGCGGGGCGAAGCTGGTCAGCGATGTCGATCTGATCCCGCGCAAGGCGAAGCGCAACCTCATCACGCGCGCCTTGTGGGGCTCGGGCGGGCGCAGCGGCGGGCGGCGTTAGCCGGGGCGAAGCTCGTTTCGTGGCGTCTTCCCGCTGCCGATTCAGGGTCGCGCGCCTGGAACCAATGACGGGGCGAGACTGTTCAGCTCTATGTCTTTGATACGATGCCGACATGCCCCGGCCGGCTGGGCAGGCGGCGATCTCGAGGAGTTCTCATCATGAAGATTTCGTCCAGGTTTCGTTCAGTCGCGGTTGCCGCCATCGCCGCCGCTTGCGTTGGCCTTGCCAGCGCCGCGCATGCCGACAGCGGCACGATCCGTTTCTCGGTCTACAAGGCGGCCTTCTTCATCGGCGGCTCCGGCGGCGAGGGCACGCTGACCTTCCACGGCCGCAACTATCCGATCTCGATCGGCGGCATCTCGGGCGGTCTCGCCTTCGGGGCCTCCAAGACCTACTTCAAGGGCAAGGTGCGCCACATTCGCCGCGCCAGCGACGTGACCGGCGTGTACGGCGCGGCGGGCGGCGGCGGCGCGCTGGGCAGAGGCGCCCAGGTGATCGTCATGACCAATGACAAGGGCGCCGAGCTCGAGCTCACCGGCAGGCAGGTGGGCCTGCAGGTCAACGCCGATCTCAGCGGCATGAGCATCGGGCTGAGGAGGTAGACAAGCCCGGCCTCGATTGCCGAGGGACAGGACCGAGGACGATGCCCCGTCGGGTGGCGAAGCGCGGCGCCTCGCCGCCGCACGGCTCCGATATCGGCGTGCTCGACGAAGCGGCGGCGACGCTCGACGGCCAATGATGGGGCTCGCGAGCTGCCGAAGGTCATCATCAAGAGTGGCGCATCGCGCCGGGCTCGAAGCCTTCCGCACCCCAAGCTTGTGACGGGAGGCATCCCTGCGCAAATTGCAGGTTCGCGAAACCGCGCCGGCCACAGACAAGCGTCCGCGCTTCGGCTAGAGTTCCGCCGGGCGTTAGCGAAGGGGAGCATCGAGGTGACCGAAACCAGGACAATCGCCGAGATCGCCAGCTATCACGCCCATATCTACTATGACGGAGAGGCTGAGCGTCAGCAGGCCGAATGGCTGCGCCTGCGCATCGGCGAACGTTTTCGCGTGCGCCTGGGAAACTGGCGCGACGAGCCGGTCGGCCCGCATCAGCAGGCCATGTACCAGGTCTCCTTCGCGACCGGGATCTTCGCGACGCTCGTTCCATGGCTGATGCTGAACCACGGCGGCTTGAGCATCCTCATCCACCCCAACACCACCAACCCCAAGCGCGACCATCTGATCGACCCGATCTGGATAGGGCGGGCGCTGCCGGTGAAGGGCGATATCCTTCCGGACGATGACGAGGCGGAAGAGGCGCTGGAGGTGAATACCGAGCCGACGCTGGGGGCGTGAGGGGCGGCGGCAGGATGGACCAGGGCTTGGTCAGGCACGCCGCATGTAACCCTTGAAGCTCAGGAAAGCGCCAAGAGCACCGGTTATCAGCGCCACCACGATGGCGGAGGCGCGGCCGCTATAGATCGTCGAACCCACCGCAAGTGCGATGCGCGGCAAGACGATGCGCATGATGCCGCCGATTGTCATCAGCCAGCCCAGCACTGTGATGATCACACGCCAGTCCAGTTGCCATCTATTGTGCAGGTTGACGATCGCGAGGCCGGCGAGCAGCGACAAGAGACCGGAGAGATAAAGCAAGATGCCGGGGCGCAGCCCTTCCGCGATCATGGTCTCGTACATGTCGAGGTTGATCAGCATGCCGAGCGCGGCCGCGACAAAGGTTGGCCCGACAATTCTGGCGAGAAATAGCGATCGCTCCAAGAGACACGTCCTCGCTCCGATATGTGGGGTGAGGGAGCCAGCGGATCAAGCAGGCGCCGAAACCTCGTATTCGTCGGCTTGGCGCTTGAGCTGGCGACATCGCATTGTTAAGACGTAAACCCGCGCAATCGGAGCCCCTGGCTGGAGCCGTCCAGCTCATGGCGCCGGCCCGTTTTGAGCATTTGTCTTAGCGCAATTCCGCACGAAAAGCCGCTGCGCTTTCTGGAATTGCTTCAAAATGCTTCGCCGGTCTCAGTATACTCCTTTCGGCTTAGTCCATGTGGGGTAGATGTTGGCCCTCGACTCACAGGTCAGTCAAGCCAATACTTCACGCTCGTAATTTAAGCGAAGCGGGGGCTCGCAAACATGGATTCCGATATCATCTCAGGGATAGCTGTTACTTCGATTGTCGTCGGCTTCGCCGGTCAAGCCATTTTGCTGTGGATCGCATGCCGCGGCCTTGGGTGGGCACCGGCGAAAGTTGTCGCGAGCAACCGAAGAGGGCGCTTCGCCGACGGCCGGGATGGCTCGTCGCGCCGATGAAGTGGCGGCGCAGGACTTGCCTGCGCGGCATGCGGCCAGCTCCTTTTGCCTCCGGCTCGTCCAAGGTGGTCTCATAGACGACGGCAAACCGCTCAGGGTACCTGTGCGGCGGCGAAGGCCTCTCTCGAAGATCGCCAGCTATCACGCCCATATCCACTACGGCGGGCAGCTGAGCGGCAGCAGGCCGAATGGTTGCGCCTGCGCATCGGCGAACGTTTCCGCGTGCGCCTGGGCAACTGGCGCGACGAGCCGGTCGGCCCGCATCAGCAGGCCATGTACCAGGTCTCCTTCGCGACCGGGATTTTCGCGACGCTCGTTCCCTGGCTGATGCTGAATCACGGCGGCTTGAGCATCCTCATCCACCCCAACACCACCAACCCCAAGCGCGACCACCTGGTCGACCCGATCTGGATCGGCCGGCCGCTGCGGGTGAAGGGCGATATGCTCGGCGAGGAGGACGAAGCGGAAGAGGCGCTGGAGGTGAATACCGAGCCGACGCTGGGGGCGTAAGGGGGCGGGGCGCGTCTGCTACAATGCGCCGCGTGACGTTCCGAGCCTCCTGGACAGGCTGCCGTACACCAAAGGAAATCAATCCATTCGCATCGCGCCGGTTTTTTAGTAGGCTGTCGCGAGGCAAGGTTGAGGATCGGGCGTGACGGTAGTCGACGATCGTCTTCTCGAAAGCAAGATGACCAAGGTGGAGCAGGCGCGAGCCTGGAGCCCACGCGTCATCTCGAAATTCGAGACGCTGATCAGGAGCGCCGACGACCAATCACTCTATCGCATCAACCCGCTGGCCTTTGCTCGCGACCGCGCAATCGCCGAGCCTGAAGCAATCGACCTCTTCCTTCATGCCGCCCGCTGTGGGCTATTCGACATGAGCTGGGATGTGCTCTGTCCCCAGTCCGGGATGGTGCTCGATAGTTTCGGCGCCCTGCGCACGCTGAAAACCCACTACGTCTGTGGCCTGTGCGACGTATCGGGCGACACCGACCTCGACGACTTCATCGAGGTCACCTTCTCGATATCGCCAAAGCTACGGCGCCTGCCGCACCACGATCCCGAGACGCTGCCTGTCGAGGATTTTCACTGGAAGCTCCACTTCGAACATGACGGGCGGCTGCCGGGGCAAGACGTTCGCTTTCTTGACGTTCTGCGCGGCTTCGTTCGGGGCATGACGTTTCTGCCGCCCGGCGCCACCACAGTGCTCCGCGCCGACCTGGGACCGGGCGCCCTTGCGGGCGTCAACGTGCAGACGCAGGCCGCATTCGCCGTGCCGATTTCGGGCGATCCGGTGTTGGCGCCGACACTTCTGAAGATCGATTATGACGGCAAACGCTTCCTGCCGGCGTTGCCCGCCGTGCCGCCTGGTCCGATCGTCATTGAGGTGGCGAACAGGGGGCCGGTGCGAGGTTCGTTGCTTGCCATCAACTGGCCGCCCGAGCTTGTCGCGCTGACCACCAAGCCGGCGCTCGATTTCGACCCCTATGTTTCCGGTGGAGCGCTGCTTGCGCGGCAAACCTTCCGCCAGCTCTTCCGGTCCGAACGTGTCGACGAGAAGGAGGGGCTCGGCATCCGGCAGATCACCTTCCTGTTCACGGACCTCAAGGGCTCGACCGCCATGTATGAGCGCCTGGGCGACCTCAACGCCTATGCATTGGTTCGCGAGCATTTCGCTCTGGTTAACGCGGCGGTTCAGCAACATTGCGGAGCAGTGGTCAAGACGATCGGGGATGCGGTGATGGCTGTGTTCTCGCGACCGTCGGATGCGATTTCGGCTGCACTCCACATCTTTGAAGAAATCGATCGCTTCAACAGCGACCATGACGGGCCGGGGCTCATCCTCAAGATCGGTGCCCACTGCGGACCGTCGATCGCCGTGACGCTCAACGAAAATCTCGACTATTTCGGCCAGACCGTGAATGTCGCCGCGCGCGTGCAGTCCCTGGCCGAAGCCGGACAGATCTGCATTTCCGAGGCGCTCCATGCCGCGCCCGGGGTCAGCGAAATGCTTGCCGGCCATCGTGTCGTGGCTTTTGACGCGCCTCTTCGAGGTGTGGAGGGTGATGCAACTGTCTATCGCATCATGCGGGGATAGATTGCGTGACAACCCCCTTTCGCACTGCCTGGCACCGGAGCTTATGGCGTCCGTCTGGTGAGTGCGGTTTACGCCCTCGAAGCACCGGGTCCCGCTTTCAACAAAAGCGCCCGCGATCGTGCTGCAGGAGACGCGACGAGCCGGTCGGCCCGCACCAGCAGGCCATGGACCAGGTCTCCAACGCGACCGGCATTTTCGCTTCGGTGGTTTCGTGGCTGATGCGGAACCACGGGGGCTTAAGCATCCACCCGAACACGACCAACCCCAAGCGCGATCATCTGATCGACCCGATCTGGATAGGGCGGGCGCTGGCGGCGAAGGGCAACGTTATCGTTGAGGTTCGCAGTTCTGACGTCGGTCCGATCGCAGTCCGCGTTACCCCGACCAGTTTGTCGTAACGTGTGCGGTACTCCCCGAATAACCTGTTCTGTAGTATCGCGAATCGACTTTGAAAATTTGGAGATTCCATTGCTTCGCCGCAGTCTTATTGCCTTTGTCGCGGTGGCTCTTACCGCTTGCGTCGCGTCCTCCATTGATCCGCAGAGCAAGGCCTCCATGGGCCTCGTCTATGTGGAGCCTGTGCAGCTGTCGAAAGCCTCCGTCTTTGCGCCAAATTCAAGTGAGGCAAATGCAAGTTCCGGGAAAGTGCCTGCCACGGTGGCAGAGGCTACTTCTCGTCTTCAACAGGTCGTGGATACCCGCACCAACCTCCGCGAGCTCATCGAGAGTCAGGCGAAGGAAGACCTCATTGCCAAGGGATATCGCCTGACAGACGCGGCATCAACCGCCTCCGCCAGGCTGAAGATCAACGTGTACCACGCGTTGAGCGTACCAGTTGGCGATGGGCGAGGGATTGCAATGACCGTCAGTGCCGAGATGGTTCGTTCATCGGACGGCAAACGGTTAATGTTCGCCGGCGCCAGCCAAATCAAGGATGCTGAAACGAAAGGCGTTCGCATGGCACCATATGCCGAATGGTTCACCAATGATGATTTCGTCGTGGAGCAGTACCGCTTGGTAGCTCGGCTGCTTACTGCTCAGGCCCTTGCGGGCCTATAGGGACGCAAAAACTCGGTGGAGGCGACGTCCAGCACCGGATCTAACCCGCGCGAAAACTGTGAAAGCAGAAACAGGGCCTCGTCGCGAGGCTGATCGACCGACCATGCGAAGGCGATCGCCGTTCACCTATCCCCCCGCCAGCCTCGGCAGCAGGAAAATCTCCGCCCCTTCCGGCAGTTCCTTCGACCACGTGTCGCGATAGATCGTCCCGTCGATCGCCACCGCTATCCCGCGATCGATCAGGGGCTCGAGGGCGGGATACTGTTCCGCGAGTTTGCGGAACAGTTCCCTTATGTCCTTGGCCTCGATGTCGAGCTTGCTCTGGCCTCCGGCGGCGGCGCCAAGCGAGCCCCAGAGCGTCACTTCGACCATCAGAGCAAGAACCTCATCATGCTCTAGCCTTCCCGTTCGGCCTCGAGCGCGGCGAGGATGCGCGGCGGCGACATCGGGATGTGGCTCATGCGCACGCCCACCGCGTTCGACACCGCATTGGCGATCGCCGCCAGCGGCGGCACGATCGAGGTCTCGCCGACGCCGCGCACCCCATAGGGGTGGTTGGGGTTGGGGATCTCCAGGATCTGCGTGTCGATCATCGGCAGGTCGGAGCACACCGGGATGCGGTAGTCGAGGAAGCCCGGGTTCTGCAGCCGCCCGTCCTTGCCGTAGATATACTCCTCGTTGAGCGCCCAGCCGATGCCTTGCGCCGCACCGCCCTGGTACTGGCCCTCGACATAGGTCGGGTGCACCGCCTTGCCGGCGTCCTGCACCACCGTGTAGCGCAGCACCCTGGTCGAGCCGGTCTCGGGGTCGACCTCGATGTCGCAGATATGGGTGGCGAAGGAGACGCCCGCGCCGTCGGCGACGAGCTCGCTGTGGCCGGCGATCGGCCCGCCGGTCTTGCCCGACGCGGCCGCGATCTCCTTCAGCGACAGTTTTCCCAGATTGCCGTGCTTCTCGCCCTTGGCGACCGCGTGGCCCTTTTCCCAGGCAACATCGTCGACGCCGATGTCCCACATCTGCGCCGCGCGCTCGCGCAGCACCTTGATGGCGTTGCGGGCGGCCGAGATGGTCGCCATCGAGGAGGAGAAGGTGCCGCGGCTGCCGTCGGTCATGTCGTTGTAACCGAGGCTGGAGGTATCGGCGACGATCGCCTTGACGTGGCTGTAGTCGATGCCGAGCTCCTCCGCCGCCACCAGCGACAGGGACGCGCGCGAGCCGCCCACATCCACCGTGCCGACGGCTAAAGACACCGAGCCGTCCATGCCGATGTTGAGATCCGTGCAGGTCTGGCCGCCGAAGTTGAACCAGAAGCCGCAGGCCATGCCGCGCCCCTGGTTGAGGCCCAGCGGCGCCTTCATGTGCGGATGGTTCTTCACCGCTTCAAGCGTCGGGCCGATGCCGATCGGGCCGTAGACCGGGCCGTAGGAGGCGCGCGTGCCTTCCTGCGCGGCGTTCTTGATGCGGAAGTCGACCGGGTCCATGCCGATCTCCTTGGCGAGCTCGTCGACCGCGCTTTCCACCGCGAAGGCCGCCATCGGCGCCGAGGGCGCGCGATAGGCCGCCGTCTTCGGCCGGTTGACCAGCACCTCGTAGCCGACGGTCTTGACGTTCTCGAGCTTGTAGCAGGCGAACGCCGTCATGGCGCCGATCTCGGCCCACATGCCGGCATAGGGGCCGCAGCTATAGCGCAGCGTCGCTTCGGCGGCGGTGATCGTGCCGTCCTTCTTGGCGCCGATCTTGACGTCAATCGAGGTGGCGCTGGTCGGGCCCGAGGCGCGGAACACTTCTTCGCGCGTCATGACCAGCTTCACTGGCCGTCCCGCCTTGCGCGACAGCGCGAGCGCCACCGGCTCGGCCCAGACATGGGTCTTGCCGCCGAAGCCGCCGCCGATCTCGGAGGAGGTGACGCGCAGCTTGGAAGCCTCCATGCCGAGCAACTGGGCACAGTGCTGGCGGTAGACGAAATGGCCTTGCGTGCAGACCCACAGCTCCGCGGTGCCATCCGGATTGACGCTCGCCACGCAGGCATGCGGCTCGATATAGCCCTGATGCGTCTGCTCGGTCTTGAAGGAGCGCTCGACGACGAAATCGGCCTGGGCGAAACCCTGGTGGACATCGCCATGGCCGTATTGCGTGCGCTTGGTGACGTTGGACGGTTTTACGGGCTTTTCCTCGAGGCCCTCGGTGAAGATGGCGTCGTTGATGAGCGGCGCGTGGTGCTTCATCGCCTCGTCGACATCGGTGACATGCGGCAGCACCTCGTAGTCGACCTCGATCAGCTTCAGCGCCTGCCTTGCCGTGCGGGCGTCGATCGCCGCGACCGCGGCCACCGCATGGCCGTCATAGAGCGCCTTCTTGCGCGCCATGCAGTTGTCTAGGATGTCGTACATGGCGGCATCGCCATCGGTGAGGTCGGGCAGGTCTTTCGCCGTGATCACCGCCTTCACGCCGGCAAGCTTTTCCGCCTTCGACGTGTCAATTTTCTTGATGACGGCGTGCGCATGCGGGCTGCGCAGGATGCGCCCGACGAGCTGTCCGGCCATGTTGAAGTCGGCGCCATAGCGGGCGCGGCCCGTCACCTTGTCGACGCCGTCGGGACGGATGGGGCGCGTGCCGACGGAAGAGAAACTGCGATTGGAGTAACGCGGATCGAAATTCATCGTTACGCTCCCTTCATCACGTTTGCCGCGTCCTGGACGGCGCGCACGATCTTGTCATAGCCGGTGCAGCGGCAGAGGTTGCCGGCCAGCCCGAAGCGGATTTCCTCCTCGGTCGGGGAGGGGTTCTTCGCCAGAAGGTCCTTGGCCGCGATCAGGAAGCCGGGCGTGCAGATGCCGCATTGCAGCGCCGCGTGCTCCAAAAACTTCTGCTGCAGCGGATGCAATTGGTCGCCATGCGCCATGCCCTCGATGGTCTCGATCTGGCGGCCTTCGGCTTCCGCGCCGAGCACCAGGCACGAGCACACCAGCCGGTTGTCGACGATGACGCTGCAGGCGCCGCAGTCGCCGGTGCCGCAGCCTTCCTTGGCGCCGGTGAGACCCAGCCGGTCGCGCAGCACTTCCAGCAGCGTCTCGTCCGGCTGGCAGAGATATTCGACGTGATCGCCGTTGATTGTCGTTGAAACCGCTACACCGGCCATCACTTGCCTCCTGCACGCTCATAAGCGGTGGCGGCGACCCGTTTCGCCAGCACGCCCGCGACTTTTCGTCTGAATTCGATGGTGCCGCGCTTGTCGTCGATGGGCCGGCAGGCGCCCGAGCAGACCTTTGCCAGCCGCTCCAGCGTCGCCTCGTCCAGCTTCGAGCCGACGAGAACTTGCGCCGCCTCCGCGACGAGCAGCACCGTCGGCGCCGCGGCGCCCAGCGCCACGCGGGCCGCCTTGATCACCCCATGCTCGTCGAGCGTAAGGTTCACGCCGGCGCTCACCACGGCGATATCCATCTCGGTACGCGGAATGAAGCGCTGATAGGCGTCGCCCGAATTTGGCGCGCGCTTGTCGAGCAGGATCGCCTCGACGATCTCGCCCTTGGCCAAAGACGTCCTGCCGGGCCCGGTCGGCACGCTCTCGACGGCAATGGTGCGCTTGCCCGAAGGCCCTGCGATCACCGCTTTGGCGCCGGCCGCCACCAGCGCCGGCACGCTGTCGGCGGCGGGCGAGGCGTTGCAGAGATTGCCGACGATGGTGCAGCGTCCCTGCACCTGCTTCGAGCCGATCAGCTTGGCCGCCTCGACGACGCCGGGCCAAGCCTTGCGCAAGGCCTTGTTTTCGCCAAGCACCGCGCAAGGCACCGCGGCGCCGATCCTGAAGCCGTCGGCCGTTTCCTGGATATCGCTCAGCCCGTTTATCGCCTTGATGTCGACGATCAGCTCCGGCTCGATGAAACCACCCTTCATCCTGACGAGAAGGTCGCTGCCTCCGGCAAGGATGGCTGCCGGGCCAACCGCCCTGGCGAGCTCGCCAACGGCATCTTCGATTGAAAGCGGACGTATGTAACGCATCGTCTCCCCTTGGTGGTCATGATCAGATCGACCGTTATAAAGACTCTCCTTATAATGACCATCCGCTTCCTGCATTGCACCACCCAAGTCAGGCGGACTGGCCCTAAGTCTTTCCCGGGAGCTTTGGTCCAGGACGCTGGCCACCCGTTCTCGCCGGGCCGGCGAAGCCTCCCTATGGCGCGAGGTCGAGGTTCTACGCCGCCGCTGCCATCCGCGCTCGCACCAGCGTCGCGGCGGCGTGGCCGGCGGCCGTGATGTAGTCGGGATCGTGGTGGATCAGCATGCTGGAAAAGGCGCCGTCCATTAGAAGCACGATCTCGCGCGCCAGCATCTTCGGTTCGCGCACGCCATGGCTTGAAAGCGCCTCCGCCAGCCATTTCTCGAAATTGCTCTTGTGGCGGGAGCCGGCCTTGACCGCCGGATGGCCTGGCGTCGCAGCGAGTTCGGCGGCCGTGCGCAGGAAGCCGCAGCCCTTCCATTTGACGTGCCGCGCCACACGCGCCAGGTGGGTGAAGATCGCCGCGACCTTCTTGTCCGCGCCGCCTTCCGCGGTGTCGAACCAGCCGGCCATCTGCTTGAGGTTCGGCTGGTCGCGGCTGTCGAGATAGGCCGTGATCAGCTCGTCCTTGCTCTTGAAGTGGTAGTAGAGCGTGCGCTTGGTAAGCCCCGCCTTTTCCGCCACGGCATCGACGCTGACGCGGCCGATGCCTTCGGCATAGAAGAGTTTCGCCGCCGCGTCGACGAGGCGTTTTCTGGTGTGATTGACCTTTTCGCTCATTTAGTAAGTATACCGACTAGTGAATATACAAACAAGCCGAAAGCTGATCCCTTGCGGGCGTTCACGCCGAAAAGGAGAAAGCCGATGACCGAGCCTGTGCTGTGCGAAATCCGCGACCGCGTCGCCATGCTGACGCTCAACCGCCCCGAAAAGCTCAACGCCCTCAATTACGCCTTGATCGACCGCCTGCTGGCGATTCTCGACATGATGGAGACCGACGATACGGTCCGCGCCGTCATCCTCACCGGGGCAGGGGAGCGCGCTTTCTCGGCAGGCGGCGACATCCATGAATTCTCATTGAGCGTGGCCGAGGGCGTGGATGTCGCCCTGCGCGATTTCGTCATGCGCGGCCAGCGGCTGACGGCGCGGCTGGAATCTTATCGCAAGCCCATCATCGCCGCCGTCAACGGCCTCGCCTTCGGCGGCGGCTGCGAGATCACCGAAGCGGTGCCGCTGGCGATCGCCAGCGACCGCGCCATGTTCGCCAAGCCGGAGATCAAGCTTGCCATGCCGCCGACCTTCGGCGGCACGCAGCGCCTGCCGAGGCTCGCCGGGCGCAAACGCGCGGCCGAGCTGCTGCTTACCGGCGAGCCTTTTTCGCCCGCGCGGGCGCTGGAGCTCGGCCTCGTCAATAAGGTCATGCCGCATGAAGAGCTGATGCCGGCCGCCTTCGATCTCGCGAGCCGGATTGTCCGCCATTCGCAGGCGGCGGTGGCCAGCATCCTCACCGCCGTGGCGCGCGGCATCAACCTAAGCATCGCCGAGGGGCTGCTGGTCGAGGCTGAGCAGTTCGACCGCATGGCCCCGACCGCCGATCTGAACGAAGGGCTCACCGCCTGGATCGAACGGCGGGAAGCGGTCTATGACGGCTCGTGGAGGCACTGGCCAAGCGAGGCGCGCCGCGCCTCGCTTGGCCGGCCGGCGGGTCAGGGCGAAACCTCCAGATGACCCTTCATGTTGGGGTGGAAGCGGCAGAAATAGTCGACCGCTCCCGCCGCCTTGAGCATGATCCTGCCCTTCGACTTCGGCGGGATCGTCACCTCCCAGCCGCCTTTCACCGTGGCGGTGTGAACGATCATGTCCTTGTTCGTCCACTCGATCGTGTCGCCGACCCTGGCCTCAACACTTGCCGGCGAGAAAACCAGCTTGTCGATCGTCACCTCGATGGTGACGGCGAGCGCCGGCGAAGCGACGAGCGCCAACGCGGTCGCGAGCGGCAGCAGGGCCGCTCTCATTTCAGCGCGCCGGCGACATGTTCGGCATGCTGCTCATGTCCCTGGAAGATTTTCAGGCCGGTCTCGAGCAGGCTCTTCAGCTCGGCATTGCTGGCCGAAGGAATAAGCAGCGTTTCCAGCGCGCTGTCGACTTGGCTGTGATAGGCCACCTCGTTCTCGATATAGGCCTTGTCGAAGGCAGTCCCTTTAAGCTTGGCGAGCTTCGCGCGCTCTTCCTTCGCGGCCTTCACCAGCGCCTTGCTCGTGTCATTGTCCTCGGGCGTGACTTTCAGCTTCTTCACCAGGTCCAAGGCCTGCTTGTTCACCGCCTCGTGGTCGCGCTCCATGTCCTTGGCGAAGTCGACGACCTCCTTGGTCTTCGACTTCTTGATCGCCTGTTTGGCGGCCTCGATGTCGATGGTGCCCGCCGTATAGGCGATATGGGCGATCTGCGGGTCGGTGGGTTTCTCGGCGGCGTCAGCCAGCGGCGCGGCGCTTGCAAGCAGCAGGGCGGCAAGGGCCGCGGTCGGTCGGATAAACATGGCATCTCCTTCGCCCGGCGGCGCCGGGCTTCATCTGGTGTTGACGGTCATTGGATGCCGGGAAGGGCGAAACGTTCCCCGCGTTTTCGTTCCGGCATTTAAGGCACTGCTACGCCGAGTTCCGTCACACCCCCTCTGGCCTGCCGGCCATCTCCCCGCGAGGGGGGAGATCGGATGTCGCCCTCGCTTTCGCCAATCGCCGACGATGCAAGGTGAGCGCCGGCAGCCGAAACTGCCAATCTCCCCTCTCGCGGGAGATGTCCGGCAGGACAGAGGGGGGTGCTGTCCCTCGGCGTTCAAGTGTTGGGAGGAAGCCTCAGCCCTCGAACCCCACCCTCCGCATCACCGCCTGCGTCAACCGCTCGCAGCGCCGGCCGGCGAAAGGAAAAGCGTCGAGCAGCACCGGGCCGATCTCGTCGTCCAGCGCCTTGCGCACCAGCGCACGCGCCCGGTGCAGCCTGGTCTTCACCGTCTCCGGCCTGATGCCGAGCACCTCGGCGGTCTCCTCGATGCTCAAGCCTTCGATGACGCGGGCGACAAAGACGGTGCGATAGACGTCGGGAAGGCTGTCGGTCGCCCGTTCGACAAGCCCCAGGATTTGCCGCTGCGCCATCGTCCGCTCCGGATCGTCATTTGGGTTCAGGGGAAACCGGATGATCTCAGCTTCCGGGTTGTCGCGCACCGCCACGACGCGCTTTCGCTTGCGCAGCCGGCCGAGTGCCTCGTTGATGACGATGCGCGACAGCCAGGTGGCCAGGGAGGCATCGCCGCGAAAGCTGTCGAGACTGGCGAAGGCGCGCATATAGGCCTCCTGCACGATGTCCTCGGCCTCGGCATCGTTGCGCACCACGCCGCGCGCGATGCGGTAGAGCCGCTGGTTGTGCGTCTTGATGATTGCGCGGAAGGCGCCGGCTTCCCGTGCCAGCGCGCGGCGCACCAGCGCCATGTCACCGGCGATAACATCGGCCGCCGAAATCGCGGCGGCCCGCATTGCGGACTTCCTCATCGCGCCCAATCTCCCGGACAGACGTTTCATCCGTCAATTGGATGCGCCTGCCGGCAAAAGGTTCCCGGACTTGTCCGATCCGGTCGGGCGCTATGCTACAGCTTTCAGCGCCGGCCTGTCTGCGGTCTGCACGCGCGCCGCGGCGGCGAGAAGATCGGTCTGGGTGATCAGGCCGAGAATGCGCCGCCCGGCATCGACGATCACCACCGCGTGGCTGTGCCCGTCCGTCAGCGCCGGCAGCAGGCTCATCGCCGGCGTGTCGGGCGAGGCGGTGCCGGCCTTCGACATCACCCCCTTAACCGTGTCGGTCGCTCTCGTCAGCTCGCGCAGACCGACGGCGCCGGCCAGCCTTGCCTCGGCATCGACCACCGGCAAGATGCGGATATTGTGGTCGAGAAGCTGTTTTCGCGCTTCGTCGGCGGTGGCGTTCTCCGTCACCGAGATCACGTCGCGGGACATGATGTCCCGGCAGAGCAGGGTGCGGTGCGAGCGCACCACCGCCTGCAGCTCGACCTGGCGCAGCAGCCTCTTGATGTCGTCGCGGTCGATGTCGAAGCTTTCGTCGAGAGCGGCAAGGGCGGCATCGACATCCTCCGGCCGGAAGCCGACGCGCATCGTGGGCGGCCGGTCGGCGGTGCCGTGGCTGTTGGCGCCGGGCGCATGCACATGCGGATAGTTGCGCCGCGACAGCTTGTGAAACAGAAGGCCGAGCGTCACCAATATGATCGAATTCAGCGCCACTGGCACGAACGGGAACAAAAAGCCGGCGCTGATCACGGCCGGCCCGCCGAGCACGCCGGTGAGCGCGGCGGCGCCGCCCGGCGGATGCAGCGAGCGCGTGAACGACATGGCGGCAATGGCGAGCGCCACCGCGAGCCCGGAGGCGATGACCGGGTCATGCACGAAATGCGCCACCGTCACGCCGACCAGCGCCGAAATCGTATTGCCGCCGATGATCGACCAGGGCTGCGCCAGCGGGCTCGAAGGCACGGCGAACAGCAGCACGGCGGAAGCCCCCATCGGCGCCACCAGCAGCGCCACATGCGGGCCGCTCCCCATGGCGAGCCCGCTGATCACACCGGTCAGCGCGATGCCGATGGTTGCGCCGATGCAGGCAAGCAGACGCTCGCGCAGCGTAGCGCCGGCGAGGATCGGAACGAAAAGGCGGAACGCCATGGCGGGCCCTGGGAAGAGTGGGTGATTTTGCGGTTGCCCGCAATGCCGCCGAAGCCACGGATTTGGAAGCCAAACCAATCCGTATATTCGCGGCCGGGGAAAATATTATTGCGCGGCGAGGCGCGTGCGGCATGCCGCACGCGGCCTCTGCTTTCTCAATTGCGCCAAGGCGTTACGGGCGTTTGCGGAATCGGATTGGCAAGCGCTCTGCCCGTCACTCAGGCTTCGGCTGCCGCTTTGAGCCCGCGCTGGATGTCGGCCTTGAGGTCTGCGACGTCCTCGAGCCCGATCTGCAGGCGGATCAGCGGCCCGGCATAGGAGCCCTTGGCGATGGTGCGGTCGCCGAGGAAGACCGGCACGGCAAGGCTCTCATAGCCGCCCCAGGAATAGCCGAGGCCGAAGATCCTCAGCGCGTCGAGGAAGGCGTGCTGCTCTCTCTGCCCGCCGCCCTTGAGCACGATCGAGAAGACGCCGCTCGAGCCGCAGAAGTCGCGCTTCCACAGCGCATGGTCGGGGTGGCTCGGCAGCGCCGGATGCAGCACCTCAGCCACGCCCGGCTGCTGTTCCAGCCAATGCGCGATTTCAAGCGCGCTCTTCTGGTGATGCTCGAGCCTCACCCCCATGGTGCGCAGGCCGCGCAGCACCTGGTAGACGTCGTCCGGGCCGGAGCAGCAGCCAAGCGTGCAGAACCCCTCGTAGAGCTTCTTCCAGCAGGCCTCGTTGGCCGACACCGTGCCGAGCAGCACGTCCGAGTGGCCGGCCGGGTATTTGGTCGCCGCGTGGATCGAAATGTCGACGCCATGGTCGAGCGGCTTGAAGTAGAGCGGCGTCGCCCAGGTGTTGTCCATCATGACGATGGCGCCTGCCGCATGCGCCGCCGTTACGATCGCCGGGATGTCCTGCACCTCGTAGGTGTTCGATCCCGGCGATTCCGTGAACACCACGGTCGTGTTGGGCTTGATCAGTGCGGCAATGCCGGCGCCGATGCGCGGATCGTAATATTCGATCTCGACGCCGAGACGCTTCAGCATGGTGTCGGCGAAATTTCGTGTCGGATGATAGACCGAATCGACGATCAAAAGATGGTCGCCGGCCGAAACGAAGGTAAGCAGCGGAATGGTCACCGCTGCGAGACCGGACGGCACGGCAATCGTACCGGCTGAACCCTCCAGCGCGTCGACGGCCAGCGTGAGCGCATCCACGGTCGGCGTGCCGCGCGTGCCATAAGTGTATTTCTGGCTGCGCGATGCCATCGCGGCGGCGTCGGGATATAGCACTGTCGAGGCATGCACGACCGGCGGATTGACGAAGCCGAAATAGTCGCGCGGGTTGTTGCCGGAATGGGCAAGCCGCGTGTTGATGCCGATCTTGCTGCCGTCTGTCGCCATGGTTCGTCGCCTGTCGTAGTGTGCCTGGGGCTCAGCCATAGTGCGGCGTGGCGGCCCGTGCAACCGCTCCGAGCCCGCCAAGCGTCGGTGTTTGGGTGGGCCAAATAAAAACTCGCCGGCTCACCGATCGCGCCCGTTGCGCGCCTCCGGTGGACTTGCGTCGAAGGCACCCTGGCGCGCCGCCGTTCGCTATGAATCGCGCCAGTCCTTCCATCGTCGGCGACAGTAGTTACCGGCATGAATTCACGTAACGTTCAAAATTCCCATGGGCTCCGACTTGCCGGTTCCGGTTGCAGCTTTTGACCAATTCGCGGGCGCTTCTGACTGCAATTCGGGCATTTCCGGCAATCGGTTTTCAAACGTGTCGCAATTCGGTCATTTCCCTTGACCTCACAGGAATAATCGCCTTCGATGCGTTTCGTGAATGGGAGGCAGTGCACCGGCAACGGTGCGGGTCCGGGAGTGGGCCGAAGTGGGAGCTGCATTCACACATGAAAAAAGATCAGGGCTGCCTGGGAAGCAGGGGCGCCTGTAAAGCAGAAAAGGGTCTGTGGGTCATGAAACACATCGCAATCGGCATTCTTGGCGCCGCCGCGCTCGGGTTTACGGCGTCGGCAGCTTCGGCCGGCACGCTGGATACCGTGAAGCAGAAGGGCTTTATCCAGTGCGGCGTCTCGACCGGTCTCGCCGGCTTCTCGGCGCCGGACGACAAGGGGGAATGGCAGGGCATCGACGCCGACTTCTGCCGCGCCGTCGCGGCCGCCGTCTTCGGTGATGGCACCAAGGTCAAGTTCACCCCGCTCAGCGCCAAGGAACGCTTCACCGCGCTGCAGTCCGGCGAGGTCGACATCCTATCGCGCAACACCACCTGGACGATCAACCGCGACACCGCGCTCGGCCTGAATTTCGTCGGCACGACCTACTATGACGGCCAGGGCTTCATGATCAACGCCAAGAAGCTGCCGGGCGTGAACTCGGCGCTGCAGCTCTCGGGCGCCGCCGTCTGCGTGCAGACCGGCACCACGACCGAGCTCAACCTCGCCGACTACTTCAAGTCGAACAAGATGGAATACAACCCCGTCGTGTTCGAGAAGCTGGAAGAGGTCAACGCCGCCTATGACGCCGGCCGCTGCGACGTCTACACCACCGACCAGTCGGGCCTCTACGGCATCCGTCTGACGCTGGGCTCGCCTGCCGATCACGTCGTGCTGCCCGAGATCATCTCCAAGGAGCCGCTCGGCCCGGCCGTGCGCCAGGGCGACGATCAGTGGTACCACATCGTCAAGTGGACCTACTTCGCTCTGCTCGACGCCGAGGAGCTCGGTATCACCAAGGCCAATGTCGACGAGATGAAGAACTCGGACAATCCCGAGATCAAGCGCGTGCTCGGCCAGGAGGCGGACACCAAGATCGGCACCGATCTCGGCGTCTCCAACGATTGGGTCGTCAACATCGTCAAGGCGGTCGGCAACTACGGCGAAGTATTCGAGCGCAACGTCGGCTCGGGCAGCCCGCTCAAGATCGCGCGTGGCATCAACGCGCTCTGGACCAAGGGCGGCCTGCAATACGCTCCGCCGATCCGCTGATCGAAACGTGATCCGGGGGGCAGGTCGACCTGCCTCCCGGTTTCTCTTTCCAGGGGATGGTCGCATGGCATCGCAGGAAATCCTTCGCGAGGAGCCGAGCCGCGGCTCCTTCGTCAATGACCCTAAAATACGCAGCATCTTCTTTCAGACGCTGGTCATCGTCTTGTTGTTCGGCTCGGTCTGGTGGATCGTGCAGAACGTCATCGACAATCTGGCTCGCCTGCACATCGCGTCCGGCTTCGGCTTCCTGAGGGGCAGGGCCGGTTTCGATATCTCGGACACGCCGATCGCCTATACGTCGGACTCGACCTACGGCCGCGCCATCCTCGTCGGCCTGATCAACACCATCATCGTCGCAGTTGCCGGCGTCATCACCGCCACCATCATCGGCTTCGTCATCGGCATCGGTCGCCTGTCGAACAACTGGCTGATCCGCAAGATCTGCACGGTCTATGTCGAGATCTTCCGCAACATCCCGCCTCTGCTGGTCATCTTCTTCTGGTATTCGGGCGTGCTGGCCGTCCTGCCTCCGCCGCGCGAAAGCTTCCACCTGCCGTTCGGCTCTTTCCTCAACCAGCGCGGCTTTTATTTTCCGCGCGCGATTTGGGGCGATGGCTCCTGGCTGATCGGCGTCGCCTTCCTCGTGGCGCTCGCCATGGCCTGGTTCGTCGCGTACCGGGCGCGCCAGCGCCAGATGGCGACCGGCCAGCAGTTCCCGGTGTTCTGGACCTCGGTGGCCCTGATCGTCGGCCTGCCGGTGCTTGCCTTCCTGTTGGCCGGGATGCCGCTCACCTTCGACCTGCCGAAGCAGTCGACCTTCAATCTGACCGGCGGCTTCCAGGTCAAACCCGAGTTCCTGTCGCTCTATCTGGCGCTCTCCTGCTATACCGCGGCCTTCATCGCCGAGATCGTGCGCGCCGGCATCAGGGGTGTCAGCAAGGGCCAGACCGAGGCGGCCGGCGCCCTTGGCTTGCGCTCCGGCCCGATCCTGCGCCTGGTTGTGGTGCCGCAGGCGATGCGCATCGTCATTCCGCCGATGACCAGCCAGTATCTCAACCTGACCAAGAACTCGTCGCTTGCGATCGCCATCGGTTATCCGGACCTCACCGCCACCGCCGGCACGGTGCTCAACCAGACGGGGCAGGCGGTCGAGGGCGTGTTTATCATGATGATCGCCTATCTGGTGCTGAGCCTCGTCACCTCCGCGGTGATGAATGTGGTCAACGCCAGAATGGCGCTGGTGGAGAGGTAGGGTCATGCAGGAACACGATATGTCCTGGGTGCGTACCGAGATGGCGCTGGCCCAGCCGGCGCCGCCCACCGAGCGCGGCGCCTATGCCTGGGTGCGCAAGAACCTGATCGGTTCGGTAGGCGACACGATCCTCACCGTTCTCGGCATCGCCATTGTTCTCTGGGTGCTGCCGCAGGTCATCAACTGGGCCTTCATCAACGCCCAATGGATCGGGCCCAACCGCACTGTCTGTGCCACGGTCGCGCAGGGCGGTATCCAGCCCGACGGCTGGAGTGGCGCCTGCTGGGCCTTCGTCAACGCCAAGTTTGGGCAGTTCATGTTCGGCACCTATCCGGTCGAGGAACGCTGGCGGCCGATCCTGGTCGCTGTCCTGCTGGTGGCGCTTTTGGTGCCGATGCTGATTCCACGCGTGCCGCGCAAGGGACTGAACGCCATCCTGCTCTTCCTGGTGCTGCCGGTCGTGTCTTTCTTTCTCTTGTCCGGCGGCGCGTTCGGCCTCCCGGTTGTCGAGACTTCGCGCTGGGGCGGGCTGCTGGTGACGCTCAGCCTCTCTTTCGTCGGTATCGCCGTGTCGCTGCCGCTCGGCACGGTGCTGGCGCTCGGCCGGCGCTCCAAGATGCCGATCGTCAAGTTGCTGTGTGTGATTTTCATCGAGACGGTGCGCGGCATCCCGCTGATCACGGTGCTGTTCTTCGCCAGTGTCATGCTGCCGCTGTTCCTGCCGGCCGGCGTCACCTTCGACAAGTTCCTGCGGGCGCTGATTGGCGTGTCGCTGTTCGCCGCCGCCTATATGGCGGAGGTGGTGCGCGGTGGCCTGCAGGCGATCCCGAAGGGGCAGTATGAGGGCGCCGATTCTCTCGGTCTCGGCTATTGGCAGAAGATGGGTCTGATTGTGCTGCCGCAGGCGCTGAAGCTGGTCATCCCCGCCATCGTCAACACTTTCATCGGCATGTTCAAGGACACCAGCCTGGTGCTGATCATCTCGATCTTCGACCTTTTGGGCGTGGTCAAGCAGAACCTGTCCGACGCCAACTGGGCGACGCCGCAGACGGCCAAATCCGGCCTCATCTTCGCCGCCTTCGTGTTCTGGCTGTTCTGCTTCGGCATGTCGCGCTATTCAATGTACACCGAACGCCGGCTCGACACCGGCTACAAACGCTGATGCATGTCGCCCAAAAGTGTGAAACGGTTTTGGAGTAACGACATGCATCAAATCGAACGATAACAGGGGAATGGCCATGAGCACCGAAAACGCCGTCAGCGCGGAAGACATCAAGGTCGATGCCAAGAAGATGCATGTCTCGACCACCGATGTCGCCATCGACATCGTCGGCATGCACAAATGGTACGGCGAGTTCCATGTGCTGAAGGACATCAATCTCAAGGTGATGCGCGGCGAGCGCATCGTCATCTGCGGTCCGTCCGGCTCCGGCAAGTCGACCATGATCCGCTGCATCAACCGGCTGGAGGAGCACCAGAAGGGCAAGATCATCGTCGACGGCAAGGAACTGACCAACGACCTGAAGAAGATCGACGAGGTGCGCCGCGAGGTCGGCATGGTGTTCCAGCACTTCAACCTGTTCCCGCATCTGACCATCCTGGAGAACTGCACGCTGGCGCCGATCTGGGTGCGCAAGACGCCGAAGAAGCAGGCCGAGGAAATCGCCATGCATTTCCTGAAGCGCGTCAAGATCCCGGAGCAGGCCAACAAATATCCCGGCCAGCTCTCGGGCGGCCAGCAGCAGCGCGTGGCGATCGCCCGCTCGCTGTGCATGAACCCGCGCATCATGTTGTTCGACGAGCCGACCTCGGCGCTCGATCCGGAAATGATCAAGGAAGTGTTGGAGACGATGGTTGGCTTGGCCGAGGAAGGCATGACCATGCTTTGCGTCACCCACGAGATGGGCTTTGCCCGCAAGGTCGCCAACCGGGTGATCTTCATGGATCAGGGCCAGATCGTCGAGCAGAACACGCCGGCCGAATTCTTCGACCACCCGCGCCATGAGCGCACAAAACTGTTCCTGTCGCAGATCCTGCACTGAACGATCCGACAGCGATTTTTGGAAAGCCCGGCCACCACGGCCGGGCTTTCTTGCTTTTGGGCGTTCGGCTGGTGGAGCCGGCTGCCGGCCTCGCTTGGGTAATCGATGCGGTTATACGATTAGTGTGGGCACTCGCGAATTGGCAAGCGCCGCGTTCCTTCACACCCCCCTCTGTCCCGCCGGCGTATCCAGTTGCCAGTTGGCTATCAAAAGGCTTCTCAGCGCCTCACAACCTTCCGCTGCTCCCAGCCGTAGAGCCAGTCCAGATCCGCGGCGAGCTTCTCCGCCGGCCGCGTCGCCAGCACAAGGTTGCGGGCGATGGCAACCGGTCCCCAGGCATGCCATGCCAGCCGGTTGAGCGCGCCGCGCCTGAGCACCTTCTCGATGCGCGGGCGCCTGAGGTTTTCCCAGACGCTGAGGCTTTGCCGCGGATCGGCGGGGAAGTCGGCGACCAAACTGGCAAGCATCGCGGCGTCCTCTATGCCCATCGCCGCGCCCTGCGCCGCGAACGGCGTCATGGCATGCGCGGCGTCACCGATCAGCGCGACGCCTTCCGGCATCGTCCAGCGCCGTTGCTCGACGGTGTGGATCGGAAATGCCGTCCAGGGGCCGGCGAGCGTGGCGAGCCTTGCCAGAGCCTGCGACGTGCCGCGCATGGCGCTGGCGAGAATGGCGGGATCGGCATGACCCGACCAGCCTTCGGCAATGCGCTCGCCCTTGGTGAAGGCGGCGAGGTTGACGGCGCTGCCCCCGCTTACCGGATAGGCGACCATGTGGAAACCGGGATGGAGGAAGGCGGTGACGCAGTCGAGCGTGCCGGTCGCCGCAAAGGCCTGGCCGGCGGCGCTTGTCGCCGCCACCGTGGCGCGCCAGGCGAGCTCGCCGGAAAAGCGGCTTCTTGCAAAAGCGGGCTCTCTGCCGGCAAGTTGCGATCTCACCGTCGACCATACGCCGTCGGCGCCGACCAGCAGGCCAGCGCCGACTTCCACGCGGCCACCATCCGTTTCGGATGTGACGGTGATGTTGGGAGACGCAATGGCGATGTCCGTCACCCGTGCGCCTGTGAGAAGCTCGATCTCGGGCCGCTCCGCAACCATCGCTGTCAGCGCGGCATGCAGGTCGGCGCGATGCGCCACCAGATAGGGCGCTCGCCAGCGGTCTTCGCCGATCTGACCCAGTGGTACGCGTGCCAGCTCGCGTAAGGTAGCGGCGTCCTTAAGCACCACCGCTTCCGGCCTGATCGCGCTCAGCCGTAAGCGGTCGAGCACGCCGAGCCGGCGCAGGATGCGGGTCGCGTTGGGAGAAAGCTGGAGCCCGGCGCCCACCACTTCGAGCTGCCTGGCCTGCTCCAGCACCGTGACGGGGTAGCCGCGTTCGGCAAAGGCCAGCGCCGCCGTCAGCCCGGCTATGCCGGCCCCAGCGATGACGACCTGCCGGGACCGCGCCTCATCCATGATCGCGCAGAATCAGGCGGCCTGGTCGATATAGAGGCAGCCGGCTGGCTGTGTTTCCGTCGCCTTCAGCTTTGGCGAATAGCGATAGAGCGTCGAGCAATAGGGGCAGACCTTCTCGTTGTCGTCGCCCATGTCGAGGAACACATGCGGATGGTCGAAAGGCGGGTTGGCGCCGGTGCACATGAATTCCTTGACGCCGATGTCGATGACCGGATGGCCCGCATCGTTCTGGAAATGGGGAATGGAACCGCCTGCCATCGTCGTCTCCAATTTGGTCTCGGCTTGATTTCGGCCCGTTTGCATCTGGATCATAACCGGCCTCTTTGCAAGATCGATGAAATGAAACTGTCGCAAAACCCTGTCAGAGGATAAGTTGAGCCGGTTAAGCGCATGCCCCCGGGATCGAAGCGATTCCGTGACATCATGCGTCATGAAAGCATGTTAGAGCGTCCATAACGCGTCCGGCGGTGTATGGCGTTCAAAGAGAACGGTTGCAGGCAAGGAACCATGAGCGAACTGAGGCCGGTGCAGAACGAGTTCATCACCGTCGAGGCGGCAAGCCCGGACGGCGGTAATCCCGACCGCTTCGTCAACCGGGAATTTTCCTGGCTGCAGTTCAACCGGCGAGTGCTGGAGGAATCGCTCAACGCGCGCCACCCGCTGCTTGAGCGCGTCCGCTTCCTGTCGATTTCGGCCGCCAACCTCGACGAGTTCTTCATGGTCCGCGTCGCCGGCCTTGCCGGCCAGGTGCGCGAGGGCATCGCGCTGAAGAGCCCGGACGGCCGCACGCCCGAACAGCAGCTCGAACAGTTGCTGCGCGAGGTCGAGCGCCTGCAGGAAGACCAGCAGAAGAGCCTGTCGACTCTGATGGAGCTGCTCGACAAGGAAGGCATCGAGAGCATCACCCGCGACGGACTCACCAAGGACGAGAGGGCCTGGCTGGAAGAACATTTCCAGGACCAGGTATTCCCGGTGCTGACGCCGCTGTCGATCGACCCGGCGCATCCGTTCCCGTTCATTCCCAATCTGGGTTTCTCGATGGCGCTGCAATTGCGCCACCGCAAGAACGGCGAGGAGATGAGCGCGCTTCTGCGTCTGCCGGTGGCGCTGAAGCGCTTCATCCGTCTGCCCGACCGCAAGAACCATGTCCGCTTCATCCCGCTGGAGGAAGCGGTCGGCATCTATATCGGCAAGCTGTTTCCCGGCTACGAGGTCAAGGGCTCAGGCACGTTCCGCATCATCCGCGACAGCGATATCGAGGTCGAGGAAGAGTCGGAAGATCTCGTGCGCCTGTTCGAGACGGCGCTGAAGCGCCGCCGCCGCGGTTCCGTGATCCGCATCGAATTCGACACACAGATGCCGGCCGAATTGCGCGACTTCGTCGCCGGAGAGCTCGGCGTCTCGTCGAGCCGCATCAGCGTCTTGACCGGTCCGCTGGCGCTCAACCAGATATCCGAGATCGTCGCTGTTCCCCGCGACGACCTCAAATTCACGCCCTACAACCCGCGCTTCCCCGAGCGTATCCGCGAGCATGGCGGCGACTGCTTCGCCGCGATCCGCGAGAAGGACATCATCGTCCACCACCCCTACGAATCATTCGACGTCGTGGTGCAGTTCCTGCGCCAGGCGGCGGCCGATCCGGAAGTGGTGGCGATCAAGCAGACGCTCTACCGCACCTCGAACGACAGCCCGATCGTGCGCGCGCTCATCGACGCGGCCGAGGCCGGCAAGTCGGTCACAGCGCTTGTCGAGCTCAAGGCGCGCTTCGACGAGGAGGCCAACATCCGCTGGGCGCGCGACCTCGAGCGCGCCGGCGTTCAGGTCGTGTTCGGCTTCCTGGAATTGAAGACCCACGCCAAGATGTCGCTCATCGTGCGCCGCGAGGACAGCCGGCTGCGCAACTACGTGCATCTCGGCACCGGCAACTACCATCCGGTCACCGCCCGCATCTACACCGACCTGTCCTTCTTCACCACCGATCCGACCATCGCGCGCGACGTCGCCCAGCTCTTCAACTTCATCACCGGCTATGCGGAGCCCGCCGAGGAGATGCGCATCGCGGTGTCGCCCTTCACGCTGCGTAAGCGCATCCTGAAGCACGTCTCCGAGGAGATCGGCCATGCGCGCGAAGGCAGGCCGGCCCGCATCTGGATGAAGATGAACTCACTCGTCGATCCGACCGTCATCGACGCGCTCTATGACGCCAGCCGCGCCGGCGTCGAGGTCGACCTCGTCGTGCGCGGCATCTGCTGCCTGCGACCGCAGGTGCCGGGCCTGTCCGAGAACATCAGGGTGAAGTCGATCGTCGGCCGCTTCCTCGAACACAGCCGCATCTACTGCTTCGGCAACGGCCACGGCCTGCCGTCGGACGAGGCGATCGTCTACATCTCCTCGGCCGACATGATGCCGCGCAATCTCGACCGCCGCGTCGAGACGCTGGTGCCGATTACCAATCCAACTGTGCATGAACAGGTGCTTGGCCAGATCATGCTGGGCAATGTCATGGACAACCAGCAAAGTTTCGACGTATTGGCAGACGGAACCTCCCGGCGCGTCGTGCTGGAGGAGGGCGAGGAACCATTCAACGCGCAGGAATATTTCATGACCAATCCGAGCCTTTCCGGACGGGGTGACGCGCTGAAATCGCATGCGCCCAAGCGCATTGCCCAGTTCAAGCGCCGCAAGAAGAACGACGCCGCGTGATTTCAGTTTCCCAGGGCCGGCTCCAGGACCGGCGGCCGCTGTCGATCATCGACATCGGATCGAACTCGATCCGCCTTGTCGTCTATGAAGGGCTGGCGCGCTCGCCAACGCTGCTGTTCAACGAAAAGATGCTGGCCGGCCTCGGCCGCGGTATCGTTTCGACGGGCAAGCTCGATCCCGAGGCGGTGACGCGCTCGATGGAGGAGTTCCGGCGTTTTCGCGCGCTTTCGGACCAGGCCGGCGCCGAGCACATGTATGTGCTGGCAACCGCGGCGGCCCGCGAGGCGATCAACGGCCCGGACTTCATCCACCGCGCCGAGGACGTGCTGAAGACCGAGATCCGGGTTCTCTCCGGCCGGCAGGAGGCGCATTATTCGGCGCTCGGCATCATTTCCGGCTTCCACCCGGCCAACGGCATCGCCGGCGACCTTGGCGGCGGCAGCCTGGAGCTCATCGATATCAACGGCGAAGCGATCGGCGACGGCATCACGCTGCCGCTCGGCGGCCTGCGCCTGCAGGATATGGCGAAGAACTCGCTTGTCCAGGCGCAGAAGATCGCGCGCCAGGAACTGGCGCGGGCGAAGCTCTTGAAGGGCGGGCAGGGCAGGGTCTTCTACGCCGTCGGCGGCACCTGGCGAAACCTCGCCCGCCTGCACATGGAGATGAACAACTACCCGCTCGGCGTCATGCATCACTACGAGATCGCTGCCGACAGCGCCCAAACCTTCCTCAGGCAGGTGGCCAAGGGCGAGGTCGAGAAGGTCAAGGGTATCGAGGGCGTCTCCAAGAATCGCCGCTCGCTGCTGCCTTACGGCGCCGTCGTGCTGCAGGAGATCATGGCGGCCATGCAGCCCTCCAAGATCGTCGTCTCGGCGCAGGGCGTACGCGAGGGCTTCCTCTATTCGCTGCTTGACGCCGCCGAGCAGAAATCCGATCCGCTGATCTCGGCGGCCGAGGAATTGGCGGTATTGCGTTCCCGCTCGGTCCATCATGCGCACGACCTCGTCGAATGGACGGGTAAGGCCTTCAAGGCCTTCGGCATCGACGAGACGGTGGACGAAGCGCGCTATCGCCACGCTGCGTGCCTGCTCGCCGATATCGGCTGGCGCGCGCACCCGGAATATCGCGGACGGCAGTCGCTCAACATCATTGCGCACGCCTCGTTCATTGGCGTCGACCATCCCGGCCGCGCCTACCTGGCTCTGGCCAGCGCCTACCGCCATGACGGCATCTTCAGCGATGGGATCGCGCCGGAGATCAAGGCGCTGGCGCCGCCGCGCATGCTCGAGCGCGCCCGCGTGCTGGCGGCAATGATGCGCGTCGTCTATCTGCTGACGGCGGCGATGCCGGGCGTGATGCCAAGGCTCAAATGGGAAAGCCGCGGCAACGGCGCGCTGGCGCTGGTGCTGCCGGCCTCGCTCTCTGACCTCTATGGCGAGCGCCCGGCCGGCCGGCTGGCGCAACTGGCGCGCATCACCAACCGCCGCCTGGTGCTGGCGGTCGAAGGCGGTCCAAGCGTCTCTGTAAAATAGAGCGCGTTCGTGAAATGGCGTCGGGCTCAGGTCGCCTCGGCGCCGATGCCGAAGCTTCTCCCGTCCGCCGACCAGGCGCCGGCGCCGGCCATGGCGAGCGCCAGGAACCCACCGGCAATCGCAATGTCCTTCATCAGCATCTGCTGGTGCAGGAAGGCTAAAGTCGCATCATCGCCGCCTTGTCCGTAATGGCCGATGAAGCCGGCGACAATACAAAAGGCGGCAAGCAGCAGCGCCACGATCCGCGTCTGGAGGCCGATGAGGATCAGCAATCCGGCGATCAGCTCGAATAGGCCGGTGCCCCAGGCGGCTAAGGTCGGCAGCGGCAGGCCGAGACCGGCGAAATAGCTGGTCGTGCCGGCGATGTTGATGAGTGCCTGGAAACCCGAGGGCACAAACAGCGCGGCAAGCAGGAGCCGCGAGATAAGAAGCAGTGCGTTGCGAAACATTCCAGCCTCCCTTTCCGGCGTTCCCATCGGGATCGTGCCGGCCGCCGTGCAGTTTACGCCTGCAACCGGGAAACGAAAAAGCGGCGCGGAAAATTCCGCGCCGCTTCCAGTTCAGGCTTGGGAGGAGTGAAGGATCAGCCGCGCTTGGCGTCGATCGAATAGGCGCCGGCGCCGGAGGAGGCGAGCAGGATGAAGCCGCCGGTGATGGCGAGGTTCTTGAGGAACTGGATCATCTGCATCTGGTCGGCCCAGCCGGTATGAGCGACCAGCCCGGTGGCGATCGTGAAGGTGGCGAGCACCCAGGCGGCGATCCGCGTCTGGAAGCCAACGAGAATGGCAAGGCCGCCGACAAGCTCGATGAGGCCGACGACGACGGCGGTAACGGTCGGCACCGGCAGGCCGAGGGCGCCGAAATAGCCGGCGGTGCCGGAAATGGCGGTGAGCTTGCCGAAGCCGGAAAGCAGGAAGATGACGGCAAGCAGGGCGCGGCCGAGCAGGATGGTGGTGGAATTGTTGGACGCGGTGCCGGCGGTAGCGGCGGAAGTGTTGATGGACATGGCGGGTCTCCGAGCGGGGTTGAATGCCCAGTCAGATAGACGACGAAGACTGTTCACCAAAGCCGCTTATCCGGCGACACATTGTTCACAGGTTCAATATTTCTGCGATCAGGTGGTCAGCGCGAATTCGTATCGCGAGAATCGGCTGCGGGAGCAAATTCTCCCGCCGCGAAATGTTGTCCGTTGTTGGCATTGGCAGGTCGCATGCCTTGGAGATTGGCCGAAACGCCCCTCACTTCGTCACCCTCGGGTCTGCGCTGCGTCGCTTCGCTCCTGCTTCGCCCTGGGATGACGACGTCGCGGAGGCTTGAGCCAATAGCGAACGTCTGGGATTTGCCGCGTTGAGCAATCAACCCGGATGCGTCATGTCCTCCGGTCGCACCAGCCGGTCGTAATCGGCTTCGCTGACCAGTCCGGTGGCCAGAGCTTCTTCGCGCAGCGTGGTGCCGTTCTTGTGCGCGGTCTTGGCGATCTTGGCGGCGTTGTCGTAGCCGATGGTGGGTGCCAGCGCCGTCACCAGCATCAGCGAGCGCTCGAGCGCCGCCTTGATGTTGTCCTCGCGCGCCTCGATGCCGACCACGCAATTGTCGGTGAAGGAGACCGAGGCGTCGGCCAGCAACTGCACCGACTGCAGGAAATTATAGGCCATCAGCGGATTGTAGACATTGAGCTCGAAATGGCCTTGGCTGCCGGCGAAGGTGAGCGCGGCGTTGTTGCCGAACACCTGCACGCAGACCTGCGTCATCGCCTCGCACTGTGTCGGGTTGACCTTGCCCGGCATGATCGAAGAGCCCGGCTCGTTTTCCGGCAGCGAGAGCTCGCCGAGGCCCGAGCGCGGGCCGGAGCCGAGAAAGCGGATGTCGTTGGCGATCTTGAACAGCGCCGCCGCGGCCGCGTTGATCGCGCCATGCGAGAACACCATGGAATCATGCGCAGCCAGCGCCTCGAACTTGTTCGGCGCCGTTACGAAGGAAATGCCGGTGATCGAAGCGATGCGGTCCGCAACCTTCTCCGCGAAGCCGACCGGCGCATTGAGGCCGGTGCCGACCGCGGTGCCGCCCTGCGCCAGCTCCTGCAGGCCGGGCAGCGTCATCTCGATGCGTTTGATCGACGCGGCGACCTGCGCGGCATAGCCGGAGAATTCCTGGCCAAGGGTGAGGGGAGTAGCGTCCTGCGTGTGCGTGCGGCCGATCTTGATGATGTGGTTGAAGGCGCGGGCTTTGGCCCCCAGCGCCTTGTGCAGATGGTGCAGCGCGGGGATCAGGTCGTGCACGATCCGCTCGGCGCAGGCGATGTGCATGGCCGTCGGATAGGTGTCGTTCGATGACTGGCTCATATTGACGTGGTCGTTGGGGTGCACCGGCTTCTTCGAGCCCATCACGCCGCCGAGCATTTCGATCGCCCGGTTGGAGATCACCTCATTGGCGTTCATGTTGGACTGCGTGCCGGAACCCGTCTGCCAGACGACAAGCGGGAAGTGGTCGTTGAGCTTGCCGTCGATGACTTCCTGCGCCGCCTCGACGATCGCCTTGCCGACGGCTGGGTCCAGCCGCTTCATCTCCATGTTGACCTCGGCCGCGGCGCGCTTGATGACGCCGAGCGCACGCACGATCGAGGCCGGCTGCTTTTCCCAGCCTATTCTGAAATTGCCAAGTGAACGCTGCGCCTGCGCGCCCCAGTAGCGGTCGGCCGCGACCTCGATGGGACCGAATGTATCGGTTTCGGTTCTGGTCTTTTCAGCGCTCACGAGAAATCTCCTGTCGATTTGCGCAAGGGCGTATCGCGTTGCACAAATGGCATCAAGCGGAGATTGCGGGCGGGCGTGATGCAAATCGGTTGAAGGGTGGCGCCGGTAGTGTCCCGCTTGAGGGGGGAGATGGCCGCGAAGCGGTCAGAGGGGGTCGCCCGAACTGCTGCGACGTACTTTCGAGGCAAGAATGGACGTCGGCACTCCAGGCGAGACGACCCCCTCTGGCCTGCCGGCCATCTCCCCTTGAGGGGGAGACTTCTCACCCCATCGGCGGTCCGACAATATCGATGCCGTTCTCGGCGCAAATCCTTGTCAGCGCCGCGATCATCTCCGGCGTCGGCTCCGCCCGCGGCGGCAGGTTAGGCCGTTCGGCGGGGCGGCTCGCCCGGCGGACCATCGTCTCGAAATCCGAACCGCGCGTGACGGTGAGCGTATGCGCCCCTTCCGGGGATTCCACCCTGAATGTGTGCGGCAGGCCTTTCTGCGCGATGACCGTCTCGCCGGCGCCGACGACCCGCTCCTGTCCGTCGATCTGAAAACGCATCTGTCCCTCGAGGATATGAAACACCTCGTCCTCGTTCCGGTGCACATGCAGCGGCGGGGAATCGCCATGGGGCAGGCGATGCTCGATAACGCAGATGCCATCTTCGCCGTCGGCCGACGAGACCTGGATCGCAATCAGGGTGTTGTTGAACCAGAGGAGTTCCTTGCCTGCGATGGTCCTGTTGATCATTGTCATGATTGCTCTCTTGCTGGTGCCGGCGAAGCGGCTTCGACAGCGACCTAACCAGCGACGGGCACGCGATGGAAATCGAATGATCGTATGGGGCGGATTGATGCGATGAATTTGAACGCGCTCGACCTCAATCTGGTGCGGGTGCTGGACGCGCTTTTGCGCGAGAAAAGCGTGACGCGCGCAGGCGAGCAGATCGGCCTCAGCCAGCCGGCGGTGAGCGCCGCGCTCAACCGCCTGCGCCACTTGCTCAACGACCAGCTCTTCGTGCGGCGCGGCAACAACATGGTGCCGACGCCACGCGCCGAAGGCCTGGCGGAACCGGTGCGCGCGGCGCTGCGCGAGATCGAGCGCGCCTTCCAGCCGGTGAAGGATTTCGATCCAGCGAGACTGGAGCGGACCTTCACCTTCATGGGCGCGGATTTCTTCTCCATGCTCTTGATGCCGCCCTTCGCAGCGCGCATCGCGGCGGTCGCGCCGCGCGTGTCGTTCCGCTTTCTCGACAGCGCCAGTGGCGATGTCTCGAAGCTGCTGCAGGAGGATCAGGTCGACGTGGCGCTAGAGCGCCCGCTGGACGTCGCCGAATGGGTCTCCAGCGTGCCGCTGTTCGGATCGCCCTTTGCCATCATCGCGGCGAAAGACAATCCCGCGCTGCGCCATGCGGGGATCGCCGAGGGGGAAGAGGTGCCGCTCGACCTCTTCTGCGAGCTGCCGCACGCGCTGCGTTCCATCGATGGCTCGATGTCGGGCTTCACTGACGACGCGCTGGGCAGGATGGGCCGCAAGCGCCGGGTCACGCTCGCCTTGCCGCATTTCCAGGCCGTTGCGCTGGCCGTGGCGAGCGGATCCTATCTGGCCGCCGTTCCAAGACAGTTCGCGGCGGTGGCAGCAAAATCCTTGCCGCTCGGCATCTATCGGGCGCCGATTTCAATCCCTTCGCCGGCGGTGAGGATGTACTGGCACGCCCGCCGCGACGATGAGGCGCCGCATCGCTGGATCCGCGAGCAGATCCTCGACGAAGTCGGGAAGCTCGGATTCAAGGAATGGGATGGCTGATCTATAGGACCAGTTTCATCGGGCCGAGGCCACGCCTACGGGCGCGGCCTGGCGCAGGGCGAGCCGCGCAGCGACATAGTCTTTCACTTGGCGCACCGCCTGCTCGCGCGTGACGCTGCCGGGCTGCAGGCCGAGCCTCAGCCACAGCCCGTCGATCAGCGCCGTGACGCCGAGCACGATCTCATCCGCTAGGTCCGGCGATGCAAGGTCGCGCAGGCCGGACAACAGGTTCGAGCGCATGCGCGCGTGGATGACCTTCTGGATGCGCGCCAGCTTCTCGTCGCGCGGCACCTCGGAGCAGAGCGACAGCCAGGCGTGGCAGAGCGGCGGCAGGAACAGATGCTCCTCGAAATTGCCCTCGATCACGGCGTGCAGTCGTTCCATTGGCGTCCGTGCTCGCCGAAGCCTGGCGACCACCGCATTGCGGAGCACGGCATTCGCCTCGCGCATGGCATGCTCGAACAGTTCCTGCTTGTTGCGGAAATAGTGCAGCACGATGCCCTTCGAGGCGCCGGCCTGGGCCGCAACCTTTTCCAGCGTCGCGCCGGCAATGCCCTCGCGCTCCAGCACCGCGAAGGCTGCCTGCCGCAATTCCTTGCGGCGTATGTCGCTGAGACGTGTGAGTTTCACCGGACCGATCCATGCATCGCGAATCCACGTTGACATTTTCGCCCGCTCAGATCAATGATTGACCAACGGGACAATAATATGACCAATTGGTCAACGAATGGTCGACATGAGGAGAACCGAAATGTTGCGTATGCTTGCGAATGGCGTCTGTGTCGCGGCCCTGATGCTGGCTTCCCAGGCCGCCAGGGCCGCCGAAGCCGAGGACTGCAAAGTGGTCCGCATGGCGGAGCCCGGCTGGAACGATCTCGCCTTCACCACGGGCGTAGCCAAGGTTCTGCTCCAGGCGCTCGGCTACGAGCCGCAGAGCGAGGTGCTCGGTATCAACGTCATCTACGAGGGCATGAAGAACAAAGACCTCGATCTGTTCCTCGGCTACTGGGACCCGGCGATGGTCACTTATTACGAGCCTTACAAGAAGGACGGCTCGATCGAGAATGTGCGCGTCAATCTGGTCGGCGCCAAATATACCTTCGCCGTGCCGACCTATGTCTGGGAAGCCGGCGTCAAGGACCTCTCCGACCTGCACAAGTTCGCCGACAAGTTCGGGAAGAAGATGTACGGCATTGAGCCCGGCTCCAACCAACTGATGATGGATGCCATCGCCGATCCTCAGTTCCATCTCGACGGCTGGCAGGTGGTCGAGTCGAGCGAAGCCGGCATGCTCTCGGAAGTCGGCTACGAGATCAAGGAGAAGCAGTTCATCGTCTTCCAGGGCTGGGCGCCTCATCCGATGAACACGATGTACGATTTCAAGTACCTGACCGGTGGCGATAAGTTCTTCGGCCCGAATTTCGGCGCCGCGACGGTGACGACACAGGTGCGCAAGGGCTATCTGCAGCAATGCCCGAATGTCGCGCAGCTCCTGAAGAACCTTGCCTTCGACATCGATATGGAAAATGTCGGCATGGGCTACCTCATCAATGACGGCATGAAGCCGGAGGAGGGAGCGCTGAAGTCGATTACCTTGCACAAGGATCGCCTCGATGGGTGGCTGGCCGGCGTCACTACCTTCGACGGCAAACCCAGCCATGCCGCGGTCAAGCAGAAGCTCGGACTGTGAGACCGGCGGCATTGGACCTGCCGGAGCACGAGACCGAGCAGGACGCCCGGCCTAGCCGCAAGCAGTTCGTCGATATCGGCGGCCTCGACCTTGCCTATGTCGAGATCGCCGGTTCGGAGCCGCCGCTCGTGCTTGTGCACGGCTTCACCGACACCAGCCGCAGCTTTTCGCTGCTGGTGCCGTATCTCGCCGGCCGCCGCCTGATCATGCCGGACCTGCGCGGCCACGGCGCTTCTCAGGCGGGCGAGGACTGCGCCGTCGCCGATTTCGCCGAAGATATAGCCGGACTGATCCGGCGCCTGCGGCTCGACCGGCCGGTTCTGGTCGGCCATTCGCTGGGAGCCATGGTGTCGATCGCGCTGGCAGCGCGGCACCCGGAACTGATCGGCGGGCTGGTGGTCGTGGCCGGCACTTTGAAGACCGGTTTCGCGCCGGACCATCCCCTCGTCGCCGGTGTCGCGGCGCTGCGCGATCCGATCGCCCCGGCCGATCCGTTCTATGACTGGTGGCATGCCTGCGGGCCCGGCGTGCCGCGGGCCTTCCTTGCAGCCATGGCTCAGGACGCCTCGGCGATGCCAGCGGCGCGATGGCGCGCTATTCTCGAAGAAATCCGCCGTACGGATCTGACCGCTGCAGCGCGGGCCGTGCGGGTCCGGACGTTGATCATAGCGGGTGCCTGTGATCCGCTTTTTGGTGAGGCGCACCAGCAAGCTTTAGCTCAAGCGCTAGCCGGCTCACGCCTCGTGTGGGCGGAGCATTGCGGTCACAACCCGCACTGGGAGGATCCGGCTTTTGTCGCCGAGGCAATCGTGGAAATGATGCCCCGCCTTGGCGAGTGATCATCGCAGCAGTGATCGGGCCGTGGGCGTCAGGCGCAGCGTCTCGACCGGCTTCGTGGCACCGACCTGCGCAGCCTCGCGGAACGCCCGCGATCCCGGCGAAGCGGCGAGGGCGGCTTGGCATCGGTCGAGCGCCTCTTTGCTGTCGAAACCAGTGACAGCGATGAAAACATTTTCGCCAGCTCGCACCGGCAGGCGCGGGAACGTGTTTTCGGCGTGCTCGCTGACGAAGGCGCCGAGCAGGCGTGCGCCGTTTGCCGCAAGCTGCGGAATCGCTTCCGTCCGGAAACGCTCGGCGAAGGCAGCTTCCATACCCGGGCGCAAATGATGAATCGAAATCTCAATAATGCTGTCTAAGCGGCTTTCCGGATTTGCTTTTCCGGCTTCGGCGATGGCGGACCTCTGCAATCCCGACAGGTCGAAGCCGGCATCCCGCCATGCCGGCTTCAGAAGCAGCACATCGTCGGAATCGATCATCGTCGCATTGGCGGCGTCGCGATGCTCGGTCCAGACCGGTCCGCCATAGAAGGCGCCCAGCGCGCCCTTCCTTGCCCCCATGTCCTCGAACCCGCGCATCCAGACGAACATGTCGGGGTGGTCGAGGTCGCGGAACTGGCCGATGATCGTCATGCCGCACGCTTCCTGGCTCTCGATGAACTCCCGGTCGAACAGCGCGATCAGCGTTTCGCGCTGGCCGGGCTTCAGCGTGTATTGGCGAAGCTCGACGATGGGTGAGGCAAGGCGGGAGGCACTTCGAACGATGTTCATCGTCGACTCCAAAAACAGGGTGATCATCCTGTTTATAAAACAGACCGGTTGTCCTGTTTTGTCAATCTGATATCTTTCCTTTTCCTTCTCCTCTTGTGGGAGAAGGTAGATTGGCGCGCAGCGCCAAGACGGATGAGGGTGCTGGACGGATCGCCGTCCTTGCCAAGCTGGAGCACCCCTCATCCGCCTTCACTTCGTTCAGGCACCTTCTCCCACAGGGGGAGAAGGGGAGATGGCGATGCGCAAGAAGCGCACCAACGACCCGGAAGGCATGCGCCGGCGTGTGCTCGACGTGGCGGAAGAGGCCTTCCAGGCGCGCGGCTATCACGCCTCGAGCCTCGGCGACCTGATGGCGGCGGCGGGCATCACCGGCGGCGCGCTGCATCACCATTTCCCGACCAAGAAAGCGCTGGCGCTGGCGGTGATCGAGGAGCGCGTGGCGGCAGCGGTTGAAGAGACCTGGATCGCTCCGGTACGGGCGGCGTCGTCGGCGCGTGAGGGCGTGCGCGCCGTGTTCGAGGCGGTGGCGGCGGAACTGGAACGGCAGGGCTATGTGCGCGGCTGCCCGCTCAACAATCTGGCGCACGAACTGTCGCTCGCGGATGCCGACTTCCGTGTTGCGCTGGCCGATATCTTTGCCGGCTGGCGGCGGGCGATCGCCGACAAAGTGCGGGCCGATCAGCAAGCCGGCGGGGAGGGCGGCACCGATCCCGACCGCTTCGCGGCGCTTGCGGTAGCGGTTTATTCCGGCGCCATGTCGATGGCCAAGACCGCGCAGGATGCGGGTGTGTTGCGGGAATGTTTGAAGGGGCTAGAAAACCTCCAGCTATCGCCAGGCCGACTGGTTGGAAAGCGACGCCGTAGGGTGTTGCAACGGCAGATAATCCGCTGACGCCGGCGGGACAGCACCCCCTCTGCCGGCACGACAGAGGGGTGTGAAGGATCGCCGTCGCTTGAGACCTTAAGAAAGGCCAGCACTACTGTGCCAGCGGCTTGATCGTCTCGAACCCCACCTCGCTCTGCGCGCTTGTGCCCTCGTCATAGCGCCGCGCCAGCACCGCCTGAAGGTCTGGCGAATAGAGCGCGGTGAATGTGTCGATTACCGCGCCGGTATCGCCGGTAAGCGTCTCGCTCACCGCCAGGACGCTGTATTTGCAGTCACCGAGCTTGTAGGTCTCCTTGCCCTTGACGGCCAAAGCCAGCGTTTCGGTGCCCTTGGGCGCCTTCTTCGCCGACAGCCGCACGAACTCCGTCTTGCTCTTGGCGCCGGCCTTCAGCGGAAACAATTTCTTGACGTCGCCGAGCGGGATCATCGACAATCGGCCCGTTTCGCTGTCGCGGAAAACCTCGATCAGCCCGGCATAGAGATATTGCGTCTGCGGTGATTGCGACTGATAGTTGTTGGCGACCGCGACCATCCCGCCCGGCGCCGGCCGGAACTCGCTGCGGATGCCGGACTTCTCCAGCACGAACCCCGCCTTGGCGGATTTGGCGTCGACGCAGTCGGCAGCCTCGGCGGTGCCGGCGAGGGTCAGCATGGCGAGCGCCATGCCGGTCGTCATGGGTTTCATGCCGTCCTCCAGGATGCGTTCTGGAAGGAATGACAGACCCTCGCCGCGCTGTCGACCCAAGCACCCTTCACGATTCAACCAAGGCTTGAAAAGTCCACGGACCGCCGATCTGGACGACGCGGCGCTGAAAATGTTCAATCGAGCGATGATGAATCGCCTATCCTCGGCATTCTTGTCCCGCCGCGATTTCCTGGGCCGGGCGGCTGGTCTTGCCGCGACTTGCACCCTGTCGCGCTCGGCCTTCGCTCAGACTGGCCGGCGCATCCAGCCGATCGACGCAACCTTCCTGTTCATCGCCGACATCCATGCCTGCCGCATGGCGAGCGGGTTGAGCCCGCATTGCGCGCAGGAGGGCAAGACCGACGCCGCGCTTCTGCGTAACGTCGCGGCGCTGAACGCGATCGCGGAAAAGGAGTGGCCGGTCGAGATCGGCGGTGTCGCCACCGGCCTGCATTCGGCCGGCACGCGCATCGGCACGCCGCTTGGCCTCGTCACCGGCGGCGACATCACCGACGATGGTGGCGGCCAGGTCACCGAGCCCAGCGAAGGCACGCAACTCCTGCAGTTCAGCCAGCGTTACCAGCAAGGCATCGGGTCGGACCGCGTCCACATTCCGGTCTATGTCGGCCTCGGCAATCACGACCTCGACCAGAACGGCTCGCCGCCCCATGTCGACTGGTACCGGCGCGAGTTGCGCGACTATGTCGAGGTCAACCATCGCCCCGGCGTGTTCTTCAAGCCGCCGGTGCCGGCGACCGAGTACGATGTCGATACAGATTGCTACTCCTGGGACTGGGGCGGCCTGCATCTTGTCCAGACCCATCGTTTCGCCGGCGATACCGGCCATGGCGCGATGAGCAGCCTGCCATGGCTGAAGCAGGATCTGGCGACCTATGCGGGCGACGGCCGCCCGGTGATCCTGTTCCAGCATTATGGCTGGGACACTTTTTCGACGGAGCGCTGGGACCCGGCAAAGCGCATTTACGACGACGACGGCACGGGCCGCCCGCACTGGTGGGGCGAGGCCGACCGCCAGGCGCTGCTGGCCGCGCTGAAGGGCTACAATGTCATCGCCGTCTTCCACGGCCATCAGCACGAAGTGCCGATGATCTACCAGCGCGACGGGCTCGACCTCGTCAAGCCGAAGGCGGCCTATATGGGCGGGTTCGCGCTGGCGCGGGTGACTGACGACAATATGGATGTGCTCCTGGGCGAGGCGGCCGACGACCACGGCGAGGTCGTCTTCACCAACGCCCTTGCGAAGACGTTTGAGACGTGACCGCGGGGCCTGCCAATCACATCGCTTTTTTGAGCATGGCTTTCATGTCGCCACAGGCCTTCTGCACTTGGCCCGCAGACTTGTCCGCCATGCCCCTGATTTGCATCACACGGTTTCCGGTGGCCTTGCCTATCGTTAGCCGGACCGAACCTTTGACCTGCTTGGCCAAGCCCAATATTTGATCCATGTTCACCATCTCCGCATCTCCCGGAGATCCAATCCGCGAGAGAAACGGGCAGGTCTGGTTTCCGGTTCCGTATCCCGTGTGGTCGGCAGGGCCGGGCCGAGGGGGCGGCTGGCCCGCGTAACCCTTGTCTGCTCCGCTATGCGATCACTAAGGTGACACCTGAATCGGGGGAACCATCTTGGCGAACTTCACGCTTTACATCGGCAACAAATGCTTTTCGTCCTGGTCTCTCAGGCCCTGGGTAGCGATGCGGCATCTGGAAATCCCCTTCGAGGAAAGCTTCGTGCGCCTGCGCACGCCGGAGACCGCCGCCAACCTTGCCAAGGTCTCGCCGACCGGACTTGTCCCAGTCCTGAATCATAATGGCAGGATCGTCTGGGAAACCCTTGCCATCCTTGAATATCTGGCCGACCTCTACCCTGAGAAAAAGCTCTGGCCCGAAGACCTCGGCGCCCGTGCCTTCGCGCGCTCGGTGGCGACCGAGATGCATTCGGGTTTCCGCGAGGTGCGCTATGGCTGGCCGATGAACCTGCGCCGGCCGAAAGCCCATAAGCCGCTCGATGCCGAGGGCGAGGCGCAGCGGGCGCGCATCGAGGCGATCTGGCGGCAATGCCGCGAGCGATATGGCGAGGGCGGCCCATTCCTGTTCGGCCATTTCACGGCCGCGGACGCCATGTATGCGCCCATCGTCACCCGCTTCGACACCTATGGCGGCGAGCTGGCGCCTGTCATCCGCGCCTATGTCGACGCGGTCCTGGCGACACCGGCGATGCGGCACTGGTACGCCGAAGCCGCCAAGGAGCCTTGGCCGGAGCCGGGACCGCACGAACAGGACTAGGCTAAGGCGAGCCGCTTCGATGTGGAGTTGCGTCAACTGCTCCGATGGCGGGGCTTCAAGAATGCCTCTCGCAGCCTATGTGAGGGAGCGGGCCGGGCTCCTGGAGAACTCCCATGACATCCGCAAACTCCCAACTCGCCGGTAAGGTCGCGCTCGTCACCGGCGCCTCGTCCGGCATCGGCGAGGCGACCGCCGCCGCCCTTGCCGCCGCCGGCGCGAAGGTGGCGGTCGCCGCCCGCCGCGTCGACCGCCTGGCGACGCTGGTCGGCCGCATCGAACAGGCCGGCGGCGCTGCGCTCGCCATCGAAGTCGACATCGCCAAGGGGGATGACGTCACCGCCATGGTCGACAAGGTCGTTTCCGAATGGGGCCGGCTCGACATCCTGGTCAACAATGCCGGCGTCATGCTGCTTGCGCCGGCGGCCGAAGCCGATCTCGACGACTGGCGGCGCATGATCGAGCTCAACCTGATCGGCTTGATGGCCACCACCAAGGCAGCGCTGCCGCACCTCAAGTCTGCCAAGGGCCACATCGTCAACGTGTCGTCGGTGGCCGGCCGCGTCGCCAACCCCGGCGCCAGCGGCTATGCGGCGACCAAGTTCGGCGTCGTCGCCTTTTCGGAGTCGCTGCGCCGCGAGGTCTATGCCGATAAGGTGCGCGTCACCGTCATCGAGCCTGGTCTCGTGCGCACGGAACTTGGCGACCACATCACCAACGCGGAATACAAGGCGGGCCTCGACCATCGGCTGGCAACCATGGATGCGCTGACCGCCGAAGATATCGCCAACGCCATCCTCTACGCCGTCAGCCAGCCGCCGCGCGTCAACATCAATGAAATCCTGATCCGCCCGACCGACCAGGAGCGTTGAACCAGGCAATGCGGCTGAGCGGCGCCTGCATGGCGGGCCTGTGTCCGGCCAGGAAATCGGCCACGCTGCCGGCGATCTCTTCCCAGCCCGGCTCCTCCTGCAGCCAGTGGGCGTGACGATCGCGGACGCTGAGTTCGAAATCGAGGCGGAATATGCCGAGGTGATCGGTCAATCCGCCCTTGAGGGCCTCAAGCGCCACCTCAAGGCGATCCTCGATCACGATCCTCGATCACTTTGACCGGCAGGGCGGTTTTCGGCATGGACTGAAGGGTCTCTTGCACCAGCGGAATTGACCGGCGCAATATTAGTCCTGGAGGAGTATCGATGGCCAGCAACGAAGCATCGCGTGAAGCCACGGCGCCAATGATCTTCCATTGCCGCCTGATCCCGCCGCGGCCGGACTTCGCCTTTACCATGACGGAGGAGGAGAGGACGCTGATGAGTCGGCACGCCGACTATCTGCGCAGCAAGCTTCGTGAGGGCGTCATGGCCGGCCCAGTCGCCGATCCGGCCGGTCCGTGGGGGTTGCTTATTCTGCGCGTCGGCAGCGAGGCCGAGGCCAGGGCCGTGACCGATGGCGATCCGGTGGCGCGTTCTGGCCGCGGCTTCCGCTATGAAATCCTGCCGATGATCAGCACGATCATGTGAGCGAAAAGAAAACGCCTCTCGCGCTTTTTTACGGCGCGGGAGGCGCTTTTGCCGTCAACCTTTCTCGATTGCTCATGAACTGCTGACGACCAGAAATAACTCGCAGCCGGCGAAAGGGTTCCCGGCAAAACGAAAAATCTTTTGCCGCTCTACGCATTCGCCGGTAGCCTGCGGCGCTTCGGTAGCGGCCGCCAAACAAGAAATTTGACAGGCGATCAAAAGAAATCTACGAGAAGTATGTCGATATTTTTTTGACTGGCTTTTGTTATTTGCGCGTCAGTCGCGCCCTTGACGAACTTATCCCATCAAAAATCGAGACAAACGCTGTTGTGCGGTCGCATGACGGCGAACGAATATTTGCCATGGAAAGGGTTCGTTATGAGCACTGGCACAGTGAAATGGTTCAACGCCACCAAGGGCTTTGGTTTTATTCAGCCTGATGACGGCTCGGCCGACGTTTTCGTTCACATCTCGGCGGTCGAGCGCGCCGGAATGCGCGACATCGTCGAAGGCCAGAAACTCGGTTACGAGATGGTTCGGGACAAAAAGTCGGGCAAGATGTCCGCCGACCAGCTGCGGGCTGCCTAAAGCGGAATTCAGCCTCCCGGTGACCACGGATGTACTGGCACCGGTAGATGGCGAGAGGAGGGTCAGGCGATGCCTGGCCTTTTTCGCTTTTGGGGACTGAATTGTGCGTCGCCGGCGGAATGGATGTGCTAAGCACCATTGCGCCAGCAGTTGAATGCTCCGGGATCAGGAGAAGAATTTGTCCCTCACTTCGAAGACACAAGGCAACCAGGCTGAATCGCTTTTCAGCAAGGCCCGGACCCAGTCGATGTCGCTTAACCGCATCGTTTCCGAGCAGGATGCCGTCAGCCAGGCCCGCGAGGCCAAGACCGCGCGGCTGCGCGAATTGCGCCTGGAGAAGGAAGCCGAGGACAGGGCGGCCGCTGCTGCCCTTGCCGCCTCGCCGAAGCAGGTTGGTGCGAAACGCACGGGCAAACGCTGATGGCCACCAAGCGCGTGCCGAAAACGCCCATCGCCGGGGATTCGACGATTGCCGACATGGTCGATGTCCTGGACAAGCCGGTCGAATATGTCCGGCGTGTGCTGGAAAAGCTGGAGCGCTGCAGGCGCGCCCATGGCGATGCCCAGGTGCGCGTCGGCGTGCGCAGTCGCGCCGAATGCCCCAACTATCTGATCGAATATGTGCTTGAGGACGGCAAGACCCATGAACGGGTCACGCATCTGGATGCCGCCTACAGCGGCAGCACGCATCGCGAACTGGCGCCGCATCACATCGCGGAGTCCAGGAACTGGTCGCCCGAGGAAATGAACATCACGGCGGTTTCGGCGCTGATCGGCCGCCTGCGCAATCCGCGGGTGCCGTCATCGCGTCTTTCCGACGAGGACTGACATGGCCATAAAGTTCTCTGCCAAGCAGGCCACGGCGGCCACTGTAAAGCCGGCCAAGCCGCCTGTCGCGCCGAAAACCGGCGAGCCGGTCGCGACCGATCTGTTCGAGACGCCTGCGCAAGTGCTGCCGCGCAAGGCAGGCAAGAAGAAATAGCGCCTTGCCGCGCCGGGCCGATCGCAATCGCCCTGCGCCTGGGCTGGTCGCTTCGTCGGTCTTGTCGCCGGGGGAAGGCGCCCAGCCGACCTTCGACTGCCAGAGCTGCGGCGCTTGCTGCTCTTATTCGGCCGACTGGCCGCGCTTCTCGACCGAAGAGGATGCCGAGCTCGATTGCATCCCGGAAGTGCTCGTCGCCGCCGATCAGTCCGGCATGCGCTGTGAGGGCGGCCGCTGTGCCGCGCTTTGCGGCGAGGTGGGCAAGGGGACAGCCTGCGCGATCTACGAAATCCGCCCGCATGTCTGCCGCGCCTGTATGCCCGGCGGCGACGACTGCCTGATGGCAAGGGCGGCACACGGCCTGCCTGTCAGCTAGTTCCTTCCCCATGGCTTGCCCACTCTCGCGCCTCTCGGTACCTTGCGCGCGGGCAGGGCCGTGGAGGAAACCTTGAGCATCGAATTCCTGTTGACGTCGCTGATTATCGTCGCATCGCCCGGCACCGGCGTGCTCTACACGCTGAGCGCCGGCCTTTCGCGTGGCGCGCGGGCCTCGGTCATCGCTGCCTTCGCCTGCACGCTGGGCATCATTCCGCACATGGCGGCGGCCGTCACCGGCCTTGCCGCGGTGCTGCACACCAGCGCTGTCGCCTTCGAGACGCTGAAATATCTCGGCGTCGCCTACCTGCTCTACATGGCCTGGAACACGCTGAAGGAGAAAGGCGGGTTGAGTGTCGACGAGAATGTCGCGCCGCGCTCCGCGGCCAGGATCATCACCTCCGGCGTCCTGATCAACATCCTCAACCCGAAACTGTCGATCTTCTTCTTTGCCTTCCTGCCGCAATTCGTCAGCACCACGGAGCCTCATGCTTTTGCCAAGATGCTGGAGCTCTCCGGCGTCTTCATGCTGATGACCTTCGTCGTCTTCGCGGTCTACGGCGTGTTCGCGGCCTCGGTGCGCAGCCACATCGTGTCGCGGCCGATGGTGCTGACCTGGATGCGCCGCACCTTCGCCGGCGCCTTCGTCATGCTCGGCGCCAAGCTGGCGCTGGCGGATCGCTAATTCAATCCGCGCCTTCGGTTTCGGAAGCCTCGCCGCTTCCGGAACCGGTCGCGGCCCTGATGCCAAGCCGCCAGGCCGAGGGCGGGACGCCGATCATCTTCTTGAAGGCACGGCTGAACGCCGCCTCGGATTCGTAGCCGATCTCGGCCGCGATGTTGGCGACATTGCTGTTGCCGGCGCTGAGCAATTCCGAGGCGATCTGCATGCGCCATTTGGCGAGATAGTGCATCGGCGGCATGCCGACGAGCCTGGTGAAGCGTTCGGCCAGCACGGTGCGCGACAATGCGGACTCCCTCGCCAGCGCCTCCACTGTCCAATTATGCGCCGGCCGGTCATGGATCAGCGCCAGCGCCTTGCTCAAATGCGGATCGCGCAGGCCCGCCAGCCAGCCGGTATGCTGCGGCGGCAGCGATTCCACATAGCGGCGCAGGACGTCGACGAACATCAGTTCGCTGAGCTTGGTCAGCACCGTCTCGCTGCCCGCCCGCTTTTCCGCGACCTCCGATACGGCGAGCTTGATGAACTGGCCGAGCCAGCCGCCATTGCCTTTCACGTCTCCGGCCTTGATGACCGGCGGCAGCGCTTCGAGCAGCGGATTGAAGGGCAGGGCATCGCAAGCCAGATAGCCGCAGACCAGCCGGGCCGACATCGATCCGTCCTTGACGTAGTTGAGGGGGAACGGCGTCTGGCTGGCGGCCGCGATCTCCAGCACATCCGCAGTCGGCGGATCGGCCCTCAGGTCGGGCGTGCTCGACATGATATGCGGGTCGCTGTTGGTGAAGACCACGACCTCGCCGGCCTCCACGGGAATAGCCTCCTTGCCGATGATGCGGGCGAAGCAGCGGCCGGCCGTGAGCACGTGGTAGGAAATCAGGTGATCCGCGCCTGGCAGTATCCTCGGTAGTATCGAAGCGGGGGCGGGTGAGCAGACGGCCCATGGATCCTGGGCCTCGATGTCGAAAAACGTCGCGCCGGTGAGACGCACCGTTTTCAACAGGTCAGACAGAGCGTCCCCGGCCATTCCACCCACGTCCCGTAAGTCGCGCGGCAACCCGGCGCGACATCCCTTTCGAGTTCCGGACGCGCTGTCAAGTAAGGCGGACGCCGCGTCATTCCGTTCATTGCCCGAAGCTTTAAACCCTCGCCGGTGCCGGGCTCCGTCCCAGATCGGACGCTCGAGCACACTCGAACTCAAGATAAGGATGCAAGTCATGACGGTACACAAGGGCGGGTGTTTTTGCGGCGCCGTGGAAATCGAAGTCCACGGAACCGCCGAGGCGATGGGCTATTGCCACTGCGGTTCCTGTCGTTCGTGGTCGGCGTCTCCCGTGAACGCCTTCACGCTGTGGGAGCCGGAGAACGTCAAGGTCACCAAGGGCGCCGAGTTCCTGTCCGGCTTCAGGAAATCGAAGACGAGCGACCGCCAGTTCTGCACCAAATGCGGCGGTCACCTGATGACGGATCATCCGCCGCTCGGCCTGGTCGACGTCTATGCGGCCACGATACCGACGCTGGAATTCACGCCGGCGGTTCATGTCAACTACGCCGAGACGGTCCTTCCGATGAAGGACGGCCTGCCGAAGCTGAAGGATTTTCCGGCCGAGCTCGGAGGCTCCGGCGTGAGCGTGCCAGAATAGTCCCGAGCGATAGGCCTGGGAGATGACGCACGATTTCCGGGAACCACATTCAGCGACAGGAGAATATGCATGGACATCGCGACATTTCGCGCCACGCAGGAGCCGATCAAGGATCTATATCGCAAGGATGCGGGGGCGGCGCTTCTTACGCTGAAAGCCAAGGGCAGCGCCGACGACCCCAGGGTGACCTGCAAGGTCGAGACCGGCCGCGGACTTGCGCTGGCGGGCATCCATCCGAAAGCCGGCGGCAGCGGGCAAGAACTCTGTTCCGGCGACATGCTGTTGGAGGCGCTGATCGCCTGCGCCGGCGTTTCGATGCGGGCGGCCGCGGCCGTGCTGGAGATTCCGATCAAGTCGGCCGAAATCTCCGCCGAGGGCGACGTCGACCTTCGCGGCACGCTCGGTGTCGCACAAGGCGTGCCGGTCGGCTTCAAGGAGATCCGCCTGCGCTTCGACATCGAGACTGACGCTCCGCAAAACCGGCTGACCCAACTGATGGAACTCACCGACCGCTACTGCGTGATCTTCCAGACCATCCAGCGCAGTCCCAGGACCTTCGTGAAGCTCAACAGGGTCGCGCGCTAACTTCGATTAGCCCGGAATCCAAAACCTTGGCGGACGGGATTCCGGGCTGGGGCCTGAGCGCGGCCTGACTGAATGCAGCTGGTCGCGCCAGGCCCTATCCCTTCACATAGCCCATCGCTTCGACGATCTGCCCGTCCGCGACGCGCATCAGGTTGACGCCGCGCAGCGAATTGCCGTCGGACATCCAGAAACGCCAGCGGATCGTCGCACGATCACCGGCGACAAACGTCTCCTCGAGATCGAAGTGCGTGCCGGGTGCCGTGGCGATCGCCGACCACAGCTCGACGCAGGCGGCCTTGCCGGCCCGGCGGGCGCCGTCCGGCGCCGGTGTCGTGTTCTCGATCACGCAGCCTTCCGCCACCAGCTCGTTCAACGCCGATGGGTCGTGGCGTCGGAAGACGTCGTTGTAGCGCCGCATGATCTCGGCCGTTTCGGCGGAGCGCTTGGCAGCGGCTATGTCGATGATGAGTTCCCGGGTCATTGGATGGCTCCTTGCTTCAGTGATTGGCGGCAGCCTCGACGAGGCTCGCCTTGAGGGTGATCGCGGCGACGCCGGTGAGCGCGCGTGAAACCAGGCAGCTCGACTTGGCCGATTGCGCCAGCCGCTCGAAATCCTCCGCCGCAAGCCCTGCGACGCTTGCCTCTGTTTCGAGCTCGATGCGGGTGATCGTCGGTCCCGCCGTGGTGGCGCCGAGATGCACTTTGGCGATCGTGCGGATGCTGCCCGGAATGTGACCTTCGCGGCCGAGGATGGCGCTGAGCGCCATCGAGAAGCAGCCGGCATGGGCGGCAGCGATCAGCTCTTCCGGATTGGTGCCCGGACCGTTCTCGAAGCGGGACGGGAACGAATAGGCGCCTTCGAAGACGCCGCTGCCCAGCCGCAGCCGGCCGGATCCTTCCTTGAGCGTGCCTTGCCATTCGGCCGAAGATTCGCGAATTGTCATTGCCGTTCCTCCTCTCCGGTTGGTCAGGCGCCGTCGATGACGACCTTGCCGAAGACGTCGCCCTGCTGGAAATGGCGGTAGGCTTCGCGCGCCTCGGCGAAAGGGAAGACCCTGTCGATGATCGGCTTCAGCCGATGGGTGGCGACGGCTGCAAGCATCGCCTCCAGCCCGTTGCGGCTGCCGACGAAGACACGGCTTATGGTGGCTAGGCTGCGCTGATAGACGGCGCTTGGAATTTCGACCGATTTGCCCTTCTGGTCCTGCACCGTGAGCAGCACGATGCGGCCGTAAAGCGTGCTCGCGATCAGCGATTGCGCGAAGGTCGCCGGGCCCCCGGTCTCGACGACGAGATCGATGCCGCCGGTCGCTTCGCGCAGTTTCATGCCCCATTCCGGCGTCTCGGCGGTCGCGAAGGCGAGGTCGGCGCCGAGCGCCCGCAGCCTTTCGATCTTCTCCGCCCGCGAGGTGACGGCCGCCACGCGGCAGCCGGCGAGCTTGGCGAACTGCAAGGCAAAGAGCGCGACGCCACCTGAGCCGATGACCAGAACCCATTGGCCGGGCTTCGGAATCTCGGCACCCGTCAGCGCGTTCCAGGCGGTCAGCCCGGCGCAGGTGAAGGTCGCGGCCTCCTGCCAAGTTAGATGGTCGGGCAGCCGCACCGCCCATTGCTCATCCAGCAGGGCATACTCCGACAGCATGCCGTCGAGCGTGCAGCCGAGCTGGTCGACGATGCCGGGATGCATGCGGCCGTCGACCCAACGGGCGAAATAGCTGCCGGTGACGCGGTCGCCGACGGCAAAGCGCGCGACGCCATCGCCGATCGCCACCACCTCGCCGGCGCCGTCGCTCAGCGGAACGATGCCGGGGCGCGATGTCAGCGGATAGGTGCCGTTGAGGATCATCGTGTCGCGGCGGTTGAGCGAGGTGGCGCGCACCCGCACGACGATCTGGTGCGGGCCGGGCCGTGGCATCGCCTCCTCGCGCGCCACCAGCTTCTCGATCCCGCCAAACCCCTCAAGCCGATATCTCTGCATTTGCTGCCTCTCAAATATGTAGACCGATTTACATATTATGTAGACCGATTGTCATATTATAGGCAAGGCCTATAATGCGCACTCCTGACAGAAGTTGACGCGAGAGGTTGACGTGGCGACGGACACACGCACCCGCATGATCGAGGCGACGGCGCTGCTCATCAGGCAGCGTGGCTATCACGGCACGTCGCTCAACGACATTTTGAGCGCCAGCGGCGCGCCGCGCGGCTCGCTCTATTTCCACTTCCCGGGCGGCAAGGACCAACTGGTTATCGAGGTGACGCGCAAAAGTGTGGCCGAGGTGACGGAGCGGCTGGGTGCCGATCTTGCCGCGGAAAGCGACCCGGCGGTCGCCGTCCGCCGCATCTACCAGTCGGTTGCGCGCATGCTGGAAGAGAACGAATTCACGCTCGGCTGCCCGATCGCGCCGGTGGTGCTCGACGCGCCGAACGATGTGCCCGACCTCGTGGAGATTTGCCGCTCCGCCTTCGAGCAGTGGATCGGCCTGCTGCGCCAGGCCTTCGTCAGGGCAGGGGTGGCCGAGCACCGCGCGCAGGCGCTGGCGCTGCTGGTCGAATCCTCGCTCGAAGGCCTGATGGTGATCGCCCGCGCCACCCGCGACCGCTCGACGCTCGCTGTCGTGGCCGACGAGGTGGTGGCGCTGGTTGAGGCGGCGGTGGGTTCGGGCAAGATTGCGCAGCGCGCGGACGCTGCTGATCTCCCCCCTTGAGGGGGAGATGGCCGGCAGGCCAGAGGGAAGTGCTGTCCCGCCAGGCTATCAGTCTATCCTGATGCCTAAGTGTCGGAACCCAAAGCCGACCATGCTGCGATCCTTCGCGCCCCCCCTCTGCCCTGCCGGGCATCTCCCCCTCAAGGGGGGAGACTGGCTGTCGCGTAGGCTTGCGCCAACCGCAGCGGTACGAAGCTCTTGCTCGCCTTTGGACTGGCCGCCGCAAGCCAAACAAAAAGGGCGGCATCGCTGCCGCCCTTTCCGTATTAGCCAGGTAGGCTGGATTAGAAATCCATGCCGCCCATGCCACCCATGCCGCCGCCGGGCATGCCGCCCGGCATACCGCCGGCGGCTTCCTTCTTCGGAGCCTCGGCGATCATGGCTTCGGTGGTGACGAGCAGACCGGCGACCGAGGCCGCGTCCTGGAGAGCGGTGCGCACGACCTTGACCGGGTCGACGATGCCCATGGCGATCATGTCGCCATACTCGCCGGTCTGGGCGTTGAAGCCGAAGGTGTTGGCCTTGTTCTCGAGGATCTTGCCAGCAACGATTGAGGCTTCCGCACCGGCATTGGCCGCGATCTGGCGGGCCGGAGCCTGCAGCGCGCGACGCACGATGTTGATGCCGGCCTCCTGGTCGGAGTTGACGCCGGTGGCCTTGAGGTTGCCAGAGGCGCGGAGCAGCGCGACGCCGCCGCCGGCGACGATGCCTTCTTCCACGGCCGCACGGGTCGCGTTCAGCGCGTCGTCAACACGGTCCTTCTTTTCCTTGACCTCGACCTCGGTCGCGCCGCCGACGCGGATCACCGCGACGCCGCCAGCGAGCTTGGCCAGACGCTCCTGCAGCTTCTCCTTGTCGTAGTCCGAGGTGGTCTCCTCGATCTGCTGCTTGATCTGGGCAACGCGGCCCTGGATCTCGGCCTTCTTGCCGGCACCGTCGACGATGGTGGTGTTCTCCTTGGAGATCGACACCTTCTTGGCGCGGCCGAGCATGTTGAGGCCGACATTCTCGAGCTTGATGCCGAGGTCTTCCGAGATGACCTGGCCACCGGTGAGGATGGCGATGTCTTCCAGCATGGCCTTGCGGCGGTCACCGAAGCCCGGAGCCTTGACGGCGGCGATCTTCAGGCCACCGCGCAGCTTGTTGACGACGAGCGTGGCCAGAGCCTCGCCTTCGACGTCTTCCGAGATGATGAGCAGCGGCTTCGAGGTCTGAACGACGGCTTCCAGGACCGGCAGCATGGCCTGCAGGTTGGAGAGCTTCTTCTCGTGCAGCAGGATGTAGGCGTCTTCCAGATCGGCGACCATCTTGTCGGCGTTGGTGACGAAGTAGGGCGACAGGTAGCCGCGGTCGAACTGCATGCCTTCGACGACTTCCAGCTCGGTGTCGGCGGTCTTGGCTTCCTCGACGGTGATGACGCCCTCGTTGCCGACCTTCTGCATCGCTTCCGCGATCATCTTGCCGACCGACTCGTCACCATTGGCCGAGATCGTGCCGACCTGGGCGACTTCCTCAGAGGTCTTGATCTTCTTGGCGGCCTTGCCGAGAGCGGTGACGACTTCACCGACGGCGAGGTCGATGCCGCGCTTGAGGTCCATCGGGTTCATGCCGGCGGCAACGGCCTTGTTGCCTTCCTGAACGATGGCCTGGGCGAGAACGGTCGCCGTGGTCGTGCCGTCGCCGGCAATGTCGTTGGTCTTGGAGGCGACCTCGCGCACCATCTGCGCGCCCATGTTCTCGAACTTGTCCTCGAGCTCGATCTCCTTGGCGACGGTGACGCCGTCCTTGGTGATGCGCGGGGCGCCGAACGACTTGTCGATGACGACGTTGCGGCCCTTCGGACCGAGGGTGACCTTCACCGCGTCGGCGAGGATGTTGACACCGCGCAGCATGCGCTCACGGGCATCGCGGGAGAATTTTACGTCTTTTGCAGCCATAGTTAGCTCCTGACAGGGGCTCGGGGAGAGCCCGAAAACTCAATTGATGAAGAGACTGATATTCAGCCGATGATGCCCATGATGTCGGATTCCTTCATGATGAGAAGGTCCTCGCCATTGAGCTTGACTTCAGTGCCCGACCACTTGCCGAAGAGCACACGGTCGCCGGCCTTGACGTCGAGCGGAACCAGCTTGCCGCTTTCGTCGCGGGCGCCGGAGCCGACGGCGATGATCTCGCCTTCCTGCGGCTTCTCCTTCGCCGTATCCGGGATGATGATCCCGCCGGCGGTCTTGGATTCGGATTCGACCCGGCGAACGACCACGCGGTCATGAAGCGGGCGGAACTTGGACTTTGCCATGTTGTCTTCCTCGAATGAGAACGGTGAGAACTGTTCCTCCATCCGGCGAGGCCGCCGGATATGAGTTAGCACTCACCTATGGCGAGTGCTAACGTGGCGCTGAGATAGGCTGGCGGCTTGCGAGAGTCAAGGCGCGCGGGAGGAGGCAATGGCGCGAAATTTTTCTCGGCATGATGCCATGTCGGAAAATGCCGGTTTGCTGGTGACCGTCGACGCGAGAAGCGCCGTGCTTCGCCGGCAAACAGCGGGCGAGGCACGGCGCGGCGCAATGGGCAGGCGGATCGGAGCGAATGCCTCTCCGGGCAGCGTCCGTTCAGATATTCATCCCGCCCGAGACTTCGATGCGCTGAGCGTTGACCCAGCGGTTGTCCTCTGAAAGCAGCGAGGCGATCATCGGGCCGATGTCGTCGGCCACGCCTGCGCGGCCGAGCGCGGTGACGCCGGCCACCATGCGGTTGATCTCGGCATTGTCGCGCACATGGCCGCCATTGAAATCGGTCGCGATGGCGCCGGGCGCAACGGTATTGGCGGTGATACCGCGCTGGCCGAGCTCCTTGGCGAGATAGCGCGTGAACACCTCGATGCCGCCCTTCATCATCGCATAAGCGGACGAGCCCGGAGCCGCGAAGCGGGCGAACCCGCTCGAAATGTTGATGATGCGGCCGCCATCGTTGATCAGCGGCAGCAGCGCCTGGGTGAGGAAGAACACGCCCTTGAGCCGATCTCCGTGCTCTATCCGCGCAGCCGCCAGTTGTCGCCAAGGGTCAGGGTGTTCGTCGACTGGCTGGTGGAGATTCTGGGGCCGAAACTGGATGCGGGGTGAACTGGGCGCAGGGTATTCTAACGCTGGCGGGACAGCACCCCTCTGTCCTGCCGGACATCTCCCCCCAAGTGGGCAGGGCTATCGCATATGAGATTCTTGCGAAGAGAGACCCCCACCCTAACCCTCCCCACAAGGGGGAGGGAATGCTGCCGCGCGCCTTTACTGATGGGTTGTGTGCGTCGCCTTCGGGAGTTTGGCGCGTTGAGCGGCTATGAGCGTCCACCTCCCCCCTGTGGGGAGGGGTTAGGGGTG
>SAQE01000032.1 GCA_004020545.1 Mesorhizobium sp.
AGCTGCACCGGCCGTCACATCACAATCGATTCATCGATCCCCGGACGTGCTCTAGCCGGCAAAGTGCCCGACGATACCCTCTTGCGAAGACGTCAGGATCGGATCGATTTGGAAAGCAGTTGACCGGCTCCAATTCGGATCCGGGAGAGTGCATTCGTAGGAGCGCACCATGGGCTCGATGATCTATTTGGCTGTTGGCCGCCTCGAAATCGAATGGGGCAAGAACCGGGGTTTCAACGATCATTCCGCTCTGTTCCAGGCGGAGAGCGACGTAGCCAACGTTCCCTATTATTACGTTGGCGATGAAGAGGAAGACGATGCCGTTTTTGAGGACGACATTAGGTATAAGCCAATCGTCGAGTTTAAGGAGGGGCTATCGAAGCCTCTGTCGCAGGTGATCGAGCGCCTTAATCTACTTGGGCACACTTACGCACAGGGCGAACGGGAATTTGCCTACCTTGCAGGCCTCAATGTGTTCGACAGCACCCGCTTTACGTTCGAGCATCTGCGTGACGCGTTGGGAAATGTCGATGTGAACACCATCTCAGCAGACTATGGCGAGGGCGGCGAAGATTTTGGAAAGTTCTTTCGGCGCGAGCTTTCGCCTCGTCTTGGTCTAGATGCGCACCTCAAAGCCGACCCGGTGGAACACCGGGCGGTTTCAGAGGCAATGGAGAACTTGAGCGCCTACACCGTCATGCATTTGCTGGCTCGAAACTCTAGAGCGGCCGAGTTGCCAGTACAGTGGGCATTCAATGATATCGAGCAAGGCGGGTACGGCGGCCGCGAGCTCTTTGTTCGCCCCCTTGATCCAGAAAGCCGCTTTTTGATTGTCACTGAGGGAAGCTCGGACGCGGCAATCCTCCGGCACGCGTGGAAGATTTTGCGCCCACATGTTGCGGATTTCTTTGATTTCGTGGACATGGAGGAAGGCTACCCTTTCTCGGGCACTGGGAATGTCTACCGCTTCGTGCAGGGTCTCATCAGCATCTCGGTACAGAACAACGTATTGGTTCTCTTCGATAACGATGCGGAGGGTGTTGCAAACTACGAGCGGTGCCGAGGGCTCAAGGTCTTGCCGAACATGCGCATTCTTAAGCTACCCGATCTTCCCGCCTTTCGCTCCTTCCAGACGATCGGACCCAACGGAGAACTGAAGGCCGACATCAATGGCCGCGGCGCTGCAATCGAGTGCTACTTGAATCTGGATACGAAGGCTCGCGTACGCTGGACCAGCTACAACTCCAAGGCGGATACCTATTAGGGTGAGCTAGAGGGCAAGACCCGTTACATGCGCGAGTTCCTTGGGCAGGAGGCACGCCAATCTGGCTATGACTACTCCAGACTCGAAGCCGTATTAGACGCGATCACTGAGAACGCCATAGCGATGCGCGAGTCTAAGGTGGCTATGGAATGGGATCTGCACTCGGCGCGTAACAGTTACGCTGCGAACGGTTCCATTCCGGCGCGAGTTGCCGCAATGAAGATGAGCCGCAAATCTCCGAAAGTGGCGCAGCGCGGTCGTCGAAGAACAACCGCGTCGCCGCAGCTCATCCCCCTTGCCAACCCCGCCACCTTCCCCTAATCTCCCTCTGAGAAAACCTTTTCCCAAATCGCCTCGCGTCCGCTGACCTCACCCGTCATCACCGCGCAGGGCGATAAGAGAAAACCTTTTCCCAGCTAAGGGAATTCGCCGCGCCCCATGTCCGCCGACGCCGAGCCAGTGCCAGTTTCCGCCAAGTCGCCGGTCACGCTGCGCGAGGTGGCGGCTGTGGCCGGCGTCAGCGTGGCAACGGCGTCGAAGGCGTTGAACGGGCAGGGGCGCATGACCGCCGAGACGCGCGAGCGCATCCGCGAGACGGCGCGGGCGCTCGGCTTCCGGCCGAACAGCCTGGCGCAGAGCCTTCTTCGTAAGCGGAGCTTTACCGTCGGCCTGCTCACCAACGATACCTATGGCCGCTTCTCGCTGCCGCTGATGGCCGGCGTTTCGGATGCGCTGGTCGACAATGGCGTCTCGGTGTTCCTGTGCAATGTCGAGGACGACACAAGGCTCGGCCAGCTGCATGTCGAGGCCATGCTCGACAAACGCGTTGACGGCATCATCGCCACCGGAAAACGCATCGACCGCCATCTGCCGGTCGATCTCTCCAATTTGCGCGTGCCCGTCGTCTATGCCTTCACCCAGCCCGATGCCGGCGCGGTCGGCCTCGTCTCCGACGACGCCGGCGGCGCGCGGCTGGCGGTCGAGCATTTTTGCCGGCTCGGGCGCCGCCGCATCGCCCATGTCAGCGGCCCGGAGAGCTTCGCGGTGGTGCACACGCGGGCGCAGGCCTATCGCGCCGTGCTCGAGGAAAACAGCCTGCCGGTCGGCGAGCCGCTGCTGGGCGCCTGGTCGGAAGCCTGGGGGCATGAGGCGGTGGCAAAACTGTTCGGCAAGGCGGGCAGGGAGGGGTGGCCGGACGCCGCCTTCTGCGGCAACGACCAGATCGCGCGCGGCGTCATCGATGCGCTGCGCGAACGCGGCATCCGCGTGCCCGACGATGTCGGCGTCATCGGCTTCGACAATTGGGAGATCGTGGCCGAGGCGACGCGCCCGCCGCTCACCTCCGTCGACATGAATCTGGCGACGCTCGGCCGCGAGGCCGGGCTTGCTCTGCTTTCGCTCGTGGGCGGCCAGCCGGCCGCGCCGGGCATCAGGAAACTGCCGTGCCGGCTGGTGGTGCGTCAGTCATGCGGCCGTCCGCCGGGCGGTTGAGGCATCAAACGAAACGGCCGTCGCGCAACGGCCAAACTGGGAGGAGAACCATGAGGAGGAATATCGTGAAGACCATGTTTGCCAGGCTGGCTTTGGCCGCGGCCGTGATCGGCGGCGGCCTGCAGCCCGCGTCCGCCGAAACCGCCAACATCTGGGTGCGCGCAGACGGCTCGAACTTCATGCCGCGCATCGTCGACGCCTTCAACAAGGCGCATAAGGACCAGATCAAGCTCGACATCATCCCCAATGCCGAGATCATCCCGAAATACGGTGCCGCCGCCGCCGGCGGCACCGCGCCCGACGCGCTGTCGCTCGACCTGATCTACACGCCGTCCTTCGCCGCCGCCGGCCAATTGGAAGACATCACCGACTGGGCAAAATCCTTGCCCTATTTTTCGAGCCTGTCGCCGGCGCATGTGAAGACCGGCACCTATAAGGGCCGCGTCTACGGCCTCCCGTTCTCGGCCGATTCGTCGGTGCTGATCTGGAACAAGAAGCTGTTCAAGCAGGCCGGGCTTGACCCCGAGAAGGGGCCGACCAACTGGACCGAGATCGAGGCCGACGCCGAGAAGGTCAACGCGCTCGGCGGCGACATCAAGGGCTTCTACTTCTCCGGCAATTGCGGCGGCTGCAACATCTTCACCTTCACGCCGCTGATCTGGGCCTCGGGCGGCGACATCCTCTCGGAGGACGGCTCGAAGGCGACGCTGGACAGTCCGCAACTGCGCGGCGCGATCGACCTCTACCGCTCGATGGTGAAGAAGGGGCTGGTGCCCGAGGGCGCGCAGACCGACACCGGCGCCAACTTCTTCGCCGCCTTCGCCGGCGGCAAGATCGGCATCTCGCCGTCCGGCGCCTTCGCCATCGGCGCGCTCAACACGCAATATCCCGACATCGACTACGGCATCACCTTCCTGCCGGGCAAGGACGGCGGCTGGTCTTCCTTCGCCGGCGGCGACAATTTCGTCGTCACCAAGGGCACCAAGAAGATCGCCGTGGTGAAGGAGTTCCTCGACTTCGCCTATTCGCTGGAAGGCCAGACCATCCTCGCCAAATATGGCAGCCTGCCGGTGCGCGGCGACATCGCCAAGGACGCGCTCAAGGACCTCGATCCGCGCTACCAGGTGGCGGCCGAGGCGATGGCCAAGGGCCGCACGCCCTATACGGTGGTGTTCAACGACCTGATCAACTCCGCCAACGGCCCGTGGACGCAGATGGTCAACGAGGTGTTCTTCGGCGACGATGTCGACGGCGCCATTTCGAACGCGCAGGAGACCATGCAATCGATCATCGACCAGGCGCCGCAGAAATAGACACCAGGGCCAGCCGGCGGCGGGGATCGCGCAACGCTTCGCCGCCAAGGCTCTGACCGGCCGCCCGCCCCGTCTCCCTGGCCGGGCGGCCGGATGTTGCATCGCTAACGGCAGGGCTATCGCGTTGAGAAAGCAGTCTCTGACTTTGATCGCCAGCTCGGGGCGCCGCAAGGTTCGCTCCCCCTTCTCCCCTTGTGGGAGAAGGTGGCCGAGCGAAGCTCGGTCGGATGAGGGGTGCTCCAGCTTGGCGATACGTGTGAAATCGCCGCCGCCTCACTCCGTCCAACACCCCTCATCCGTCTCGGCGCTGCGCGCCGATCCACCTTCTCCCACAAGGGGAGAAGGAGAGGCGAAGCCATGACCTCCATCACCGCCGCCTCCGCACCGGCCCGCGCCAGAAGACGCGTCGGCGTCAGCCGCCGGCAATGGGTGGGCCTGCTCTATGTCCTGCCGGCCGTCGCCCTCGTCACCGTCTTCTTCGTCATTCCGCTCGGCATGACGGCATGGATGTCGCTCAACAACTGGCCGCTGATGGGCGAGCACGCCTTCATCGGCCTCGACAACTACTTTGCCATCCTGCGCGACAACCGTTTCTGGAACGCGCTCAAATTCACCGCCTACTACACGGTGGTCGTCACCATCGCGATCTTCGCCGTCGCCTTTCCGCTGGCGATCTTCATCGAAAGGCCGCGGCCGCTCACCAACCTCTACCGCACCGCCTTCTTCATGCCGGCGGTGGTGGGCTTCGCTTCCGCAAGCCTGCTCTGGTCGTGGCTCTTGAATGTCGATTCCGGCCTGTTCAGCCCGGCCGCCTTCGACCTCGGCCTGACGGAGAAGAAGGTCAATCTTCTGGCCACCTTCCAGCCGGCCTTCTGGTCGATCATCGCCATGGTGGTCTGGAAGGTCGCCGGCTTCACCATGATCATCCTGATGACCGGCCTGCAGTCGATCCCGCAGGACCTGCAGGAGGCGGCCGTCATCGATGGCGCCGGCCCCTTCGCAAGGTTCCGGGCGATCACCTTGCCGCTGATGCGCCGCACGCTGGCGCTGGCGCTGATCCTGTCGGTCGCCGGCTCGATCCTCGCCTTCGACCAGTTCTACATCATCCTGCGCGGCGGCCCGCGCAACCAGACACTGACGGCGGTCTACTGGATCTTCAACCAGTCCTTCGTGTCGTTCAAGCTCGGCTACGGCGCCGCGCTTTCCATGGTGCTGCTGGTCATCCTGGTGGCGCTCAGCCTCATCCAGCTCTGGCTGCTGCGCAAGCCCGAGGGGCTCGACTGATGGCCGAGGCGATGTCGCAGAACCGCAAGGCGGCCTTCAGCCTCGCCAGGCATTCCACCGGCATGATCGCCTCGGTGCTGTTCCTGGCGCCCATCGTCTGGACGGTGCTCTCCACCTTCAAGCCGGCGCAGGAAGCGCGCCAGCCGCCGCTGCCGCCCTGGCCGACCACCGGATTCTCGGTCGAGAATTATCAGACGCTGAACACCTTCGGCGACGGGCTGTGGGCCTCGGCGCAGAACAGCATCTACGTCTCGGTGATGACGGTGCTCCTCTCGGTGCTGGTCAGCGTGCTCGCCGGCTATGGCTTCTCGCGCTTCCGCTTTCCGTTCCGGGATTTCTTCTTCGTGCTCATCCTGTCGACGATCATGATCCCGTTCCAGTCGATCCTGACGCCGATCTTCCTGGTGCTGACGAGGCTCGGCCTCCACAACACGCTGACCGGGCTGGTCTGCGTCTACGTCACCCTGCAACTGCCGTTCTCGATCTTCATGATGCGCAACGCCTTCGACGCCGTGCCGCGCGAGATCGAGGAGGCTGCGCGCATGGACGGCGCCAACAACGTCACCATGCTGGTCAAGGTGATGCTGCCGCTGGTCTGGCCGGGCGTCGTCACCATCGCGCTCTTCGCCTTCCTCGGCGCCTGGAACGAGTTCCTGGCGGCCCTCGTGCTGATGACCGACCAGTCCAAATTCACCCTGCCGGTGATGATGACCGCGCTCCAGTCCGGCCGCTTCGGCGCCATCGACTGGGGCGCGGTGCAGGCCGGCGTCACGGTGATGATGGTGCCTTGCCTGATCCTCTTCCTGGCGTTGCAGCGCTTCTACATCCGCGGCCTGATGGCCGGGGCCGTCAAATGATTTCCCGTATTCGAATGGAGTGACGTTATGACCGCATCGCAGCCCGCCGGCGCAACCGAGACTGCCAAGCCGAAGCTCGCCTTCCGGCCGCTGCCTGTGCCGCAGGTCGATGTCCGCGGCTTCTGGGGCGACTGGGTCGACGCGGTTGCCGCTAAGACCGCCGGCATCCTCTACGACCGCTGCGTCGAGGCCCGCATGCTGGAGCAGATCGATCCGGACCGGCCGTCGCCGGGCGTCGTCATCCCGTTCCATTCGCCATCGCCGGATGAGGCGGACGCCCAGGGCGCCGAGTTCACCGGATCGACGGTGACGACGCAGATGTTCTGGGATTCCGACTGGGGCAAGACCATCGAGACCGCGGCCTATTCGCTCTACCGGCGCCGCAATCCCGAGCTGGAAAAGAAGATCGATGCCGTCATCGACATGTACGGCAAGCTGCAGCAGCCGGACGGCTATCTCTCGAGCTGGTACCAGCGCATCCAGCCCGGCCTGCGCTGGACCAACCTCCGCGACTGCCACGAGCTCTATTGCGCGGGCCATCTGATCGAGGGCGCGGTCGCCTACTACCAGGCCACGGGGAAGCGCAAGCTGCTCGACATCATGTGCCGCTACGCCGACCACATCGCTTCGATGTTCGGCCCCGAGCCCGACAAAAGGAAAGGCTACTGCGGCCACGAGGAGATCGAGCTGGCGCTGGTCAAGCTCGCTCGGGCGACGGGCGAGAAGAAATACATGGAACTCGCCAAATATTTCATCGACCAGCGTGGCCAGCAGCCGCATTATTTCGACGAGGAGGCGCGCGCCCGTGGCGCGGACCCGAAGGCCTATCATTTCAAGACCTACCAATACAATCAGTCGCACAAGCCGGTGCGCGAGCAGGATAAGGTCGTCGGCCATGCGGTAAGGGCGATGTACCTCTTCTCCGGCATGGCCGACATTGCCACCGAATATGGCGACGACAGCCTGCGCGCGGCGCTCGACCGGCTGTGGGACGATCTCACGACCAAAAGCCTCTACGTCACCGGCGGCATCGGCCCGTCGGCGCACAACGAAGGCTTCACCAGCGACTACGACCTGCCCAACGAAACCGCCTATGCCGAGACCTGCGCTTCCGTCGGCCTGGTGTTCTGGGCAAGCCGCATGCTTGGCATGGGGCCGAATGCCCGCTACGCCGACATGATGGAGCGCGCGCTCTACAACGGCTCGATCTCGGGCTTGTCGCTCGACGGCTCGCTGTTCTTCTACGAGAATCCGCTGGAGAGCCGGGGAGGGCACCACCGCTGGAAATGGCACCGCTGCCCGTGCTGCCCGCCCAATATCGGGCGGATGGTCGCGTCCATCGGCAGCTATTTCTACGGCCTCGCCGACGATGCTCTGGCCGTCCATCTCTATGGCGACTCGACGGTGCGCTTCGAGATAGCCGGCCGGCCGGTGAGCCTCGTCCAGACCAGCAGCTATCCCTGGGACGGCGCCGTTGCGATCGAGATCGAGGCCGAGACGCCGACTGCGTTCACGCTTCATCTGCGCGTGCCTGCCTGGTGCCGCAACGCGGCGCTCAAGGTGAACGGCAAGATGGTCGATCTCGATACGGCGACGAGCGACGGCTATGCCGCGATCCGGCGCGAGTGGCAAAAGGGCGACCGGGTCGAGCTCGACCTCGAAATGTCGATGGGCCGCCTCTTCGCCAACCCGGAAGTGCGCCAGGACATCGGCCGCGTCGCGCTGGCCCGCGGTCCGCTGATCTACTGCGTCGAGGAAACCGACAACGGCGGCGGGCTGCACCGCATTGCCTTGCCGCGCGAGGCCAGGCTCGAGGCGCATGCCGAGCCGAACCTGCTCGGCGGCATCGTCACGCTCTCGGCTATCGGCAGCAGGGCCGAGGCGGAGAACTGGGGCGGCGATCTCTACCGCGCCGAGCCGCCGGCGACCGAAGAGACGAAGCTCAAGGCGGTTCCCTACTTCGCCTGGGACAACCGCGATCCCGGCGAGATGCTGGTCTGGCTAAGGGAAGAATGAGGGCCGGCCCTGCGCCGTTATCGGGCGCGGCGCGGCAGCATCACGATCGAAGTTGCGGCCGCGCAGGCCTATTGAATGCCGGCTGCCGGAACGTGCGGCCGGACATTCATGCTCACTTCCGTCACCAACTTGCGCCGAAGGGCCGTGACGTAGTCGTGCGGTCCTTTCGGCGACATCACGAACGCTTGTGAGCCGCCGATCACGGACCGGGCAAAGTAGGACGCCAGCGGTTGCTTGGGGTCCTCGTCGTCCGCTGGAATGGCAATCGCGTTGATCGTGTATCCTTTGGCGATGGCGTTCAGCCTGCTTGGCTGAACGGGGAGCCCGTCGTTGTTCTCGCCATTCGAAGAGATGTCGATCACTTTCTTCATCGCATTGCCCGGAAACCGGTCGAGCAGAAGACTTCCAACATCGATGGCCGCCGAAACCGAAGTTCCGCCCCGGCCTCGGCGGAGGTAGCCGGTGTCGCCGTTCTTCCTGATCGCCGATGCGGCCGCCTTGGCGTCTTCCAGTCCGCAGACGCGCGTCCACGGCAGCACGGTTCGCGTGTAGCCGGGGCTCGACCATTCGAAATAGGCGACGCCGATGCAGCCAAGGTAATTCTGGGAGATGGCCCTGATGATCTCGGGCGAGGTGAGTGCCGCGGCATGACCCTCGCGCTGCAGGTCGGCGATCCTGGGAGCGATCGAGGAGGAGAAGTCAACGGCGAAGACCACGGCGACGTCGACGTTCATCTTCGCGCCATCGACGTTGGCGGCATATGCCGTCGGGGCCCAAAACCCCGCGGCTGCGAGCGTTGCCAGTCTCAGCAAAAAACTGGCCCGCTTCCCCGGCCCGGCAAACAGGAGCAGCACGTTGGCTGTGAGCTTTGACATTCGCCGCACCCCCTCGGCCAGAAACAAGCGGACGCTAATTCAGCGAAGCCTAAATCAGAGATCGTCACGACAGCGCTTGGGGGCCGGGCTGCCGAGTTTCCGCAGCGTTAGTTTTGAGTTAGGATTCCGTCAGGCTGGGGTCCTGTTAAGCAATGGTAAGTTGGGACAGCGTCGCTATCGGCAATATCTCGCTCTTCGGCGGTTTCCAGATTGAAAAGGAAGCCGGCGGTTCGGTTTGGTTGACCGGAAAGCGAGGTCCCGCGATCCTCGCTTATCTGGCCCGCTGCCCAAGCATGGCCGCGCCAAGGGAACGGCTGGCTGATCTCTTGTGGAGCGACAGCGACAGCGAACACTCGCGCAACAGTCTGCGCCAAACTCTCAGCGTCCTGCGCCGGGATCTATCGCGAGCGGGCATGGATATCCTTCACGCCCGCAAGGACCTGATCGGCCTCAGGCCTGACGCCGTACGGGTTGACGTCGAGGATTTTGAAACCGGTCTGTCGGCGCGTTCCGCCCCGGATCTCGAAACTGCCCTGGCGCTTTACACCGGGCCGTTTCTCGATGGCTTTTATGTCGGGAGCAACGCTTTCGATGATTGGGCGGCATCGGAACGTGAAAGGCTGCTGAGCCGCGCGCTTGAGTCGATGGAGAAACTCGCCCGTCTCGTGGATGCCGAAAGCGGACTGGCCGTGGCCGATCGAATTCTGGCCATGGAGCCGACGCGAGAGGAGTCCTATCGGCTGAAGATGGAACTTCTCGTTGCCTGCGGCCAGCGGGACAAAGCGTTACGAACGTTCGAGACTTGCAGGAGCGTCCTGAAGAAGGAGTTCGGTGTCGACGTCAGCTCCGAGACGCGGGCGCTTTGGCAATCCCTGCCTTCTGCTGCCGAATTCTCATCCGCAAGTAGTGTTCCTGCCGGTCAGCGCCTGGGGCGTCCATCCATCAGCGTCGCCGACTTCGTCAATCTGACGGGCGAGCGCGGCGACGATTTTTTCGCCAAGGGTCTGGTCCATGACATCACCACGGCGCTTTCCGAGGTGGCCGACTACGTCGTGCTCTCGGGCCTCCCGCCGCTTGAGAAGGGCGGCGAGGAATCCAAGGCGACGACAGCTCCGCGGGCCCGCTACATGCTCAACGGCAGCATCCAGAGGTCCGGGGACGAACTGAGGGTGAACGTTCAGTTGGTCGACGCCGCCGATGGCCACAATGTCTGGGCGCAGAAATTCGATGGCCACTCGGAGGACGCGCTCGAATTCCAGGACAGGATCGCACAGGCGGTTGTGCTGGCGGTCAGCCTCGAGCTTCAACTGACCAATTGGAAGGTCCGCGACAAGAGCCCACCAGGCACCCCCGAAGTGCGCAGGTTGGTGAATGAAGCTCTGATGAGGTACTTCGAGATGACCCGGGACTCGCTCCTGGTGTCGAAGGAACTCGCCGAAAAGGCCCTGTCGATTGCGCCCGAAAATGCTCGGGCAAAGCGGACGCTCTCGATCGCGACCACGATGGGACTTGCATTTGGTGCGCTGCCTGGCAAGCGCGAGCACATCGACAATGCGATCCGGCTTGCCGAAGACGCGGTAAGGGCGGTGCCGGACGATGAAATCGCCCGTTGCATCCTGTCTTTTGCCTATTTGCGCGACGGCCGGATCGACGAGGCGATCGTCGAATGCCGTCACGCGGTCAGCCTCAACCCGAGCTATCCGAGCGGCCACGGCGATCTCGGCGAGCTCTATGGCCTGCGTGGCCAGGTGAGCGAGGCGCTGCGCGAGGCCAATGAAGCGATCCGGCTCGGCGCGCACGACGTCATTGACTTCTGGCGCCATCACGGCCTGACTGTGGCGCTGTTCGCCGGCGGCGACGACCGCCGGGCGCTGGAAGTCGCCCGCAGGGTGGTCAGGACCAAGCCGGGGTTCGTCCGTGGCGCCCTTTATTGGGCGGCCGCTGCTTCGGCGACCGGCAACCATGAAGAAGCCTCACGCGCCATCCACCATTGCCTGTCGCAACTTCCACATCTCAACCTGGGCAATGTCTGCCCTGGTTTTCTGCCGCGCTATGTGAGGGACGATCATCACGCGCGCTTCCTCGACATGCTGGCGCGAGCCGGCCTTCCGAACTCCTAGAGCATAGCTCCCGAAAGTGGGAACCGGTTTCGGGGGGCAAAGACATGCGTGAAATCAAGAATCTAAAGCGCACGGAGCGAATCTGAAAGATCGCGACGCACGCCGAAATCGTCGGCCCTCCGCGGCGCCAATAAGCCAGCCACGCCGGACCTTCGCTACAGATGCACGAACGCCGTCAGCGGCAGGTGGTCGGAGGCGACGCGCGACAGCGGCGTGTCATGCGCCTCCACCGCCGAAACCATGCCGTTCCGGTTGCCCATGATCCGGTCGAGCGCCAGCACCGGCAGGCCGGATGGGAAGGTGGGCACGGCAGGCGGCGTGTGGCCGAACGTCGTGTGCAGCGTGTTGAGCGCCGAGCGGTTGCCCAACCGCCACTCGTTCAGGTCGCCGAGCAAAAGCGTCGGCCTTTCATCCGCGCTGCTCATGATATCGAGCACGACGCGGGCCTGTTCCGAGCGCGAGCGGCGCAACAGCCCGAGATGGGCCGCGATGACGCGCAGCGTCCGGCTCTCGTCGAGATCGATCTCGGCGACCAGCGCCCCGCGCGGCTCCAGGCCGGGCAGCTTGATCTGGTGCACATCGCGCACGGTGCCGCGCTTGAACAGAAGCACGTTGCCGCGCCAGCCATGGCCCTTGCCGTTTCCGAGAACCGGCACCGGCACCAGACCTGTTTCCAGTTCGAGGTGCGCCAGGTCGAGCAACCCGGCGCGGTCGCCGAAGCGGCTATCGGCCTCCTGCAGCGCGATCACATCGGGGCTGATTTCCCGGATCACGCGCGCGGTCCGCTCGGGGTCGAATTTGCGGTCTGTGCCGATGCATTTGTGGACATTGTAGGAGGCGACCACCATCTCGGCGCCGTTCACCCGCTTGCGCGGCGTCGACATTGCCTTGCGTGCATTTCTGCCGCGGATCGACAGGAGCACGGTCTCCGGAAGGCTGCGTCGGTTTCTGTCCATGTGTCTGCTGCTCGTCTTCCTCGTCTATAGATAGGGCGATCCCAGCCACAGCAATCGGTCGAAAACGCGAATGACGAACGGCCGGGCGTTCAGGGTCTGAAGGGTCACTGGTTGTGCCGAAGCGATCGCTGCGCCGATGCGGGCATCGATCTCGCCGGCGAAGTTGGCATCGAGGACCTCCATGTCGATCTCGAAATTCAGCCTCAGCGACCGGGCATCGAGATTGGACGAGCCGACATAGGCCCACACGCCGTCGATAGCCATCAGTTTCGAATGGTCGAACGGGCCCTCGTGGCGCCAGACCCGGCAGTAATTCTTCAGAACCTGGTCGAACTGCGCCGTCATCGCATGATCGACGAGGAAAAGGTTGTTCACCGCCGGCACCACGATGTCGATCTCGACGCCGCGCCGGCCGGCCGTGGTCAGCGCGCTGATCAGCTCACGGTCCGGCAGGAAATAGGGCGACATGATGCGGATCGATTTGCGGGCGACCGAAAACGCCCCCATCAGCAGCTTGTGGTTGGTTTCGTTCGAGGCGTCCGGCCCCGTCGCCACGGCCCGGACCAACGTCGGCTGACCGGGCGGCGGCGCGGTTCGTTCGACTTGCCAGGTATCGCCCTTCAGCGCCTCGTTGCCGGCGAAGCGCCAGTCCTCGGCGGCCACCGAGAACAGATCGGCCACCACCGGCCCGGTGACCTCGAAATGCGTGTCCCTGGAGCTCTCGGAGCCGGCGAATTCGGCCGAAAATCCCTTGCGGATGTTCATGCCTCCCGTGAAGGCCACCGTGCCGTCGACGACCAGGATCTTCCTGTGGGTTCTGAGATTGGCATAGGGAAGTCTCAAGCCCATGACGATATTGCCGTTGAAGAGGTCTGCCGTGATGTTGGCCTCTTTGAGCTGCTTCAGGATGCTTGGCACCGAATAGCGCACGCCGACGGCGTCGATCAGCACGCGCACGGTGACGCCGCGTTTGGCCGCGCCGGAGAGCGACTGGACGAACATCTGCCCGACCGCGTCATTGTCGAAAATATAGGTCTCGAGAAGCACGCTCTTTTGCGCGCCGTCGATCGCCCGGAACATCGCCGCATAGGCCTCGTCGCCGGTATCGAGCACGGCGATGGTGTTCCCCGCGGTGAGCGGCCGCCGCGCCACCCTGTCGCCGAGCGTCTTCAGCCCGATGAAGCGCTGGCCGTATTGAGCGTCGATCAGCGCCTCCATGGCGAGGTCGCGGTCATGCCTCGCCTCGGCGGCCTCGCCGGTGACGGGCCGCATGGCGCTGATCGTGGCGCGGCGGATGCGGTTGATGCCGGCGATGGCGTAGATGATGGCGCCAAGGAAGGGCGACAAGAGCATCACGCCCACCCAGCCGGTGGCGGCGCGTACGTCTTCCTTCGTCATGATGGCATGGACGATGCCGACGGCAGCCATCGCCAGGGAGAGGGCGAGGATAAGCGTAGACCAGTGACTCGCAATTGCCTGCAACATCGGCCCGACTATTGTGCGGGCGGAAGCGGAAGGCAATGCGTTAGGTCAGCGCGATCCGGGAAAGACGCGCAGCGACGTCCGTCCGGAACAAGGGTTGGAACAGCTCGCCGGCATACCATGATGCACCCTCCCTCAATCGTGACTGCAGACGCCAGCCTGGGTGAGGGCTGTACGCAGTTATGTCATTCTCCGAACGACCCAGAGCGACCGTCCCGCATGAGCGATTCCGGACACGAGTCCAAGGCGAGGATCATCTTTGAGCCGGTCAGCCTGAACCACATCAAGAAACAGGATCCGCTGATCGGTCTCGTTTGCGTTCGGCGTAATCCAGCAGCGCTGATCCTCGCAGCAAAGCCCGGCTTGCGGATGCTCCTGGAGATACTCAATCGCATATTCGGCGTTTACGTTTCTCGGTCCCGCGTCCACGGACATTTGCTCTCCTCCGTCTGCGATCGGCCAGGAACTATAATTGATTATGTAGGTGCGCTGAACCATCGCTGGAGCACCTAAGAAGGGTCGGGCAGACGGTCGCGTCGGAGACCGACCCAGCCCTACTGCCCGGGCTTGTGGGAAAGCCGATCCAGCGCATCTCGAAGCGCAGTGGCGGCACCGCCACGCTCGTCGGCGGACATCAGCTCCGGTTCAAGTTCCAGCTTGAAGTGCGGCAGCTCGGTTCGAACGGCCCGACAAGCGTCCGCTAGATTGGCCTTCAGATTGATGACGCGGTAAGTGGCGACGGGATAGGCGATCCCCTTGACCTGGACGTGCCCCATCTCCTCACAGTGGATCGTGTCCTTCACTTGCGCAAACGTCTCGTAGGAAATGAGGATGGCCCCCGGTGCCGCCTCCTGTTCCAGGCGCGAGGCGAGATTCACGGCGCCGCCGATTATCGTGTAGTCCATCCGGTCCTCGCTGCCGAAGTTACCGACGGTGCAGTAGTCGGTATGGATGCCGATGCGGCAGCGCAGCGGTGTTTCGATCCCCATGTCCCGCCAGACTTCGGCAAGCTCGCTGATCCGCTTTTGCATGGCAAGCGCCATCTGTACACAAGCCAGCGCGTCCTCCTTGACGCCGCGCGTCTCAGGGTCGCCGAAAAACATCAGGATCGCGTCGCCGACGTACTTGTCGATCGTGGCACCATGATCCGACGCGATTTTCGACATTTCCGTCAGGTAGTGATTGAGGAGCTGGGTGAGATCCTCGGACTCCATCTTGTCCGTGGTCTCGGTAAAACCGGCGATGTCGGAGAAGCATATGGTCAGCTTCTTGCGCTGACTGGCGATTCTAACGTCTTGGCGGCCGGTGAATATCGAGCTGTACACTTGCGGCGCCAGATATTTGGCCAGCTTGTTGGAAAGCGCCTCTAGGGCAGTGGACTTCTCGGCGAGGTTCTCCTCCCTTCGCTTCAACTCGGTGATGTCCGAATAGACGGCGACCGTGCCGCCGGCGCTGATCCGCCGTTCGCTTATCATGATCCACCGTCCGTCGCCCCGCCGCTGCACCCATGGTTCGCCAGGGTTGCGGTGCCGCCACAGGCGCTCGGCTACCCACTCATCGACCCGCCCCTCGGCATCCCTGATGTAGCCGCGCTCGGCAGATCGGCGAATGATCTCCTCGAATGCCGTGCCGGGGGTCAGCTCGGCCTCCAGACCTGCGTACAGCAGTTCGCGGTAGCGGCTGTTGCTAAGGACAAGCCGGTCCTCTCTGTCGTAGAGAGCGAAACCTTCGGAAATGCTTTCGATGGCATCGACCAGCCGCTGACGCGCTTCTGCAACGTCGCGCAGGTTCTTTTCCTCGACCTCGACGGCGGTATCCCGGAAGAGGCTAAGCGCCTCGGCCATGCGCCCGATTTCGTCGCTGCCCGCGGCCGGCAGCGGCGCACGAAGATCGCCGCCCGCGATCGCGAGCATCCCCTGGCTCACCGCTCCCAGACGGGCGAGAAGGCTGCGGTCGACATAGAGCCAGACGACCAGAACCGAGCTCAACAGGCTGAGAAAGGCGGAGCCGAGGACAACTCCGGTGCCGTAGCGCTGGACGAGTGCGGCTTCGCGACCGGAGGCAGTGATCTCGCGATCCGCTGCTGCGACAAGACGGTCGACGGCAGCGGTGAGACTGCGCGACAGCCGATTGTTTTCGGCCAGAAGCTTTTCGCCCTGCGCGAGGACCGCAAGCTCCTCCTCCCGAGCCTTCGGGATGCTGTTCTCACCATCGGCTAGTGCCTTGAACTCGTCCACCCGCTGCCGGAAACGGGCCTGCAGCTTTTGGTCGATCTCCGAGGAAGCCGTTTCCAGGGCGGCAAGCGAGCGGCGCAGCGGAAACAGAATCAACGCCAGGTCGCCTCGCGTTGGCGCGGTCGCGGCCTTGACCAGCGCGTCGTTGACCGCCGAGATCTCCAGCTGCGCCTTCTGCTGGGGGATGTAAGCCGCAGTCGCCTGGACCATGTCGGCCATTGCCCGTGCGCGTCGATCGGGCGACAGCGACGCATCGGCCGCGACCGCCCGCCATTGCGGGAGCCTGGAATCCATCACCAGGATGCCGGTGGCCAGAAGGCGGTGGCTTCCGGTCGTCGTCGCGGTGAGGTCGTTCAGAAGTTCCTCCTTGCGGGCGACCACATCGAGCCGGGCGATAACCAGAGAGTCGAGCTCCTTCAGGTTGCGCCTCAGAACAATCGCGGCTTCCTCGATCTCGGCCAAAGGCACCGTGCCCAGCGTGGCGTCCCTGAGGTCCGTGCGCAGCGCCTCGAGGCGGGACATCTCGAGCGCGACGGCAGCCGAGACCTCGCTGTGCTGAGCCCTGCTTGTCGCCGCCAGCACCGATGGCGCCGCTGCAGCGACCCGTTCGGCCTGGCGCGACAATTGGAGGGAGGCCAGTGCCGACGGCACCCGATCCGTGGTAATTCGGTCGACGACGTCGCCAACTTGGAGGAAGGCATAAAGCGCCGCAGCGGTTGCCAGCACCGCAAGTGCGCTGATCCCGAAAAAGGCGAACAGCAGCCGGCCGCGTATGCCGAGGCGTTCAAGCATCGCGGTGAGTCGGGACAATCCAGCCACACTGGTCTGCATCAGACTAGACGTCTCAGCCGGCACGCTGGCGTTCGGCGAACCCTATTCGACCGGCACGTACTCTCCGCCGCGCCAGACGTACCAAACCCAGCTCTGCCTCGTGAGGTCACCCTTGTCGTCGAAATCGACGCGGCCAATGACGGTGTCGAACTCCTGTTCGTGCAGTGTCGCGATGACCGCCTTCGGTTCCAGCGAACCTGCCTTCGCGACCGCCTGGGCCCAGACCTGGACCGCGCAGTAGCTCAACAGCGTGTAGCCCGCGGGCTCGAAGTTCTCCGCACGGAACTGCTCCACGATTGCGGCCGCGCCGGCATTTCGCCGCGGGTCCGCCGGGAAGGTGAACAGGGTTCCCTCCGCCGCTGAGCCTGCGATCAGGGCGAATTCCTCGGTGGCCAAGGCATCTCCGGATATGAGCTGGACCGTGTAGCCACGGTCGTGTGCGGCGCGAGCAATCAGCGCAACGTCGGCATGATACCCACCAACATACAAGGCAGAGACGCCGGCGGCTTGCAACGCAACGACCTCGGCTGAATAGTCGTCCTTCCCGGGCACGTATGCGTCGTAAACAGCTTCAGTCACGCCCCGTTTGTTCAACTGCTTCCTGGTCTCGTCGGCGAGGCCCTTCCCATAGGTCGAATTGTCGTGAAGGATTGCGATCTTCTTGTCGCGCCAGCGATCGGCAAGGTAGTTGCCGGCGATGAAACCTTGTGCGTCGTCGCGGCCAATGGTGCGGAAGACGTTGTCACGGCCCTGTTCGGTCAGCTGCGGATTGGTCGAGCCTGGGGATATTTCGACGACCCCGGCCTCCTCGTACACTTTTGATGCGGGGATCGAGGCCCCGGAGCAATAATGCCCGACAACGAACACCACCCCGTCAGCCACCAGCTTTTGGGCGGCCGCGACCGCTTGCTCGGGATCGCAGAAATCGTCGACCGAGATGAGCCTCACCTTCTGGCCGAGCACGCCGCCCGCGGCGTTGACGTCGGCCACCGCCATCTCCGCGCCGCGCTGGCCCTGCTCGCCGATCCAGGCAAGCCGTCCTGTCATGGCAGCCGAGACCCCGATCAGCACCTCGGCCCTCGCGGAACTGAACACGGCCGCGAGAACTATGATCGCTATGGCGATGACACGGTGCATGTTTGCACCCCTTGTGGACATTAGCTTACGCTAATCCTGTCAGAGCCGACAGCCCCTTCGGCAAGCGCGAGTGTCTCGGATGTTATTGGAGCGCATTGGCGAAGCGATGCGTCACTTGAATGGCGTGTCACAACTTCGTTCGTTGAGGTCGGAATCGCGCGCCGAGTCCAGACGGCCGCACTGCTGTCATTCGAGAACTGGTGGCAACTGGTCGCTTCTGGCGCTTAGCGGGCACTTGGGCGGGGTACGGCGGTCATTAACCGCAACCTCAAATCTCATCCCGCCTCGCCACCAACCTTAGCCACGGCGCCAGATGGAAGGCGGCCATCAGCAGATACATCGGCACCATGCCGCTGAGCACGGAAGCTCCGGAACCGGACATGCACATCATGTCCTGCCCGCCATAGGCGGCCGTGAGCAGCGCCATGGTCGCAAAGGTCGGCGCCGCGGCGAGGCAGAGCCAGTCGGCGAGGCCGAAGCCGCTCAGGCCGGACGGGCGAGGAGCATTCGCCGCTTCGATGGAGAGGTCTGGGTTTTCGGTGCTCATCTCATCCACCTTCAAATTGGCCGGGCTTTTCAAGGTTTGGGAAAGATCGGCTCTGGCGGCGCGATTGGCGCCGCCGGAGTCGCTTCACGCTCAGGCGTCCTTGTTGCGGAACGCCGCTTCGCCGGCATCCGACACCTCGACCCATCTCTGGTCGGGGGCGGCGCCTTCTTCGTAATTGTCGTGCCAGTTCCACCACTTGTAGGTCTGGGTTTGCGGATAGCCCTTGGGCGAGTCCTCCCACACCTCCTGGCGGCCGAGCGGGGTGACGTCGAGATAGCTCCACACGGTGCCAAACGCCTCGTCGCCGCGGTTGTTGATGAAGTAGGTGCGGAAGATGCGGTCGCCGTCGTGGATGAAGACGTTGTGGCCGTGCCATTCGTCGACGCCGAAATCCTTATCCCAGCTGTCGGTGATGGTGTACCAGGGCATCTTCCAGCCCATTCGCTCCTTCACCCGCTGAATGTCGGCCTGCGGCGCGCGCGAGGCATAGGCAAGCGTGGTGTCGCGGGCGTTGAGATGGGCGAGGTTGCCGACCATGTCGGCGCCGAGCGAGCAGCCGCGGCAGGCATGCTCCGGCCAGCCATAGACGCCCGGCTCGAAGAAGGCGCGGTAGATGATCAACTGCCGGCGGCCCTCGAACAGGTCGAGCAGGCTCGCCTTGCCGTTCGGACCTTCGAACACATAGTCCTTCTCGACAAGCATCCACGGCATGCGGCGGCGCTCGGCGGCGAGCGCGTCACGGGCGCGGGTCATGGTCTTTTCCTTCACGAGCATCTCTTCGTACGCGCCTTCCCAGGCCTCTCGCGAAACGACCGGTGGTGTGTGCATTTGCTGGGTCATTGCTCATTCTTTCGGTTTGGTTGAGGGTGACGAGGACAGACATAGGGCCGGACGGCGCGATGGTGAGAGTTACAAGTGTGACGCGATTTGATCCGGCGGGCCCAGAAGCGGGCCCAGAAGCGGGCATCGAGGCGGGCTTCGCATGGACTCGCTGATCAATGCCGCCGGCCGCGCGTTGGCGTCGGGCGACCCGCTCGGCGCCTTGAAGCGCGTCGCGCTGCGCGACGACGCGCCGGCACTGGCGCTGCGCGGCATCGCCATGGCGCAGCTCGGCGACTTCGCGAAGGCCAAGGCGCTGTTGAAGAGCGCCGCCCGCGCCTTCAGCCCGAAGGAGGCGGTGGCGCGTGCCCGCTGTGTGGTCGCCGAGGCCGAGATCGCGCTCGTCTCGCGCGATCTCGGCTGGCCGGAGAAGGCGTTGCGGGCTGCCCGAGCGACGCTTGAGGCGCATGGCGACCGCGTCAATGCCGCCTACGCGGGAAGCCTCGAGGCGCGTCGCCTGATCCTGATCGGCCGGCTCGACGAGGCCGAGCGCCTGCTTGCCGGCTTCGATCCGGCGCCGCTGCCGCCGGTCGCGCGTGTCGCGCACGAGCTCGCCGCCGCCGGCATCGCGGTCAGGCGTCTGAGGACGAAGGTGGCGCGCTCGGCGCTAGGTCGGGCGTCGCTCGCGGCCTACCAGGCCAACATTCCCGCGTTGAAGGCCGAAGTCGAAAGCGCGTCGCTGGTGATGAATGCGCCCGTGGCGCGGCTCGTCGCGCGAGGCGCGGAGAAAGCGCTGTTGCTCGATGAGGTCGAGACGCTGCTGGCATCCGGGGCGCTCATAGTCGACGCCTGCCGCAACGTCGTGCGCAAGGCTGACACGGTGGTCTCGCTGGCGACGCGGCCGGTGCTGTTCGCGCTGGCGCGCACGCTGGCCGAAGCCTGGCCGGCCGATGCGTCGCGGGAGGTGCTGCTGAGACGCGCCTTCAGGGCCAGGCACGCCGATGAATCGCATCGCGCGCGGCTCAGGGTCGAGATGGGCCGGCTGCGCGCCGAATTGGGCGTGCTGGCCGAAATCAACGCGACGGCGGCCGGCTTTGCCCTCACGCCGCTGAACGCCGCCGAGGTCGCGGTGCTGGCGCCGCCTGTCGAGGAGGAGCACGGCGCGGTGCTCGCCTTCCTGGCCGACGGCGAGTCATGGTCGAGCTCGGCGCTGGCGATCGCGCTCGGCGCCAGCGCGCGCACCGTGCAGCGGGCACTGGAAGAGCTTTCGACGGCAAGCAAGGTGCAGGCGGTCGGCCGCGGCAGGGCGCGCCGCTGGATGATGCCGCCGATGACCGGATTCCCGACTGTCTTGTTACTCCCGGGTCCGCTCCCGAGCGACTAGTCTCCCGGCCATTGTTCGAATGGAGATCGAAAATGAAACGAGCCGCTGCCGAGATCCTGCGTGAATACGGACCCTTTCCGGACGCCGAGCGCGTCAATGGCGTCACCTATGACGGCAAGAATGTCTGGTTCGCCACCGGCGACAAGCTGAAGGCGCTTGACCCGGAGAGTGGCGCGATCGTGCAATCGATCGACGTCGCCTCGCATGCCGGGACCGCCTTCGACGGTGAGCACCTCTACCAGATCGCCGAGGACCGCATCCACAAGGTCGACCCGAAGACCGGCAAGGTCGTCGCCACCATTCCCGCCCCTGGCAACGGCGGCGATTCCGGCATGGCCTGGGCCGAAGGTTCGCTCTGGGTCGGCGAATACAGGGCGCACAAGATCCATCAGATCGATCCTGAAACCGGCAAGGTGATCCGCACCATCGAATCGAAGCGCGTCGTCACGGGCGTCACCTGGGTCGACGGCGAGCTCTGGCATGCCACTTGGGAAGGCGAGGAGGGCGATCTCTTGCGCATCGATCCCGAGACGGGCGACGTGCTGCAGGAGGTGGCGATGCCCTCTGGTGTGTCTGGACTGGAATCCGACGGTGGTGGCTGCTTCTTCTGCGGTGGCGGCAGCAGCGGCAAGATCAAGGCCGTGCGCCGTCCCGGGTACAACCAGGACAAGGACTCGACCGTCGGCAAATAGCCGGCAGGCCGAACTGCCAATCCAGCACTGACGGGAAGTTACGTTCACCACGCAGGATCTCGGCCCTGTGACGGTCAGAATGATGCCGCTTGGCTCAGTTTAAGGCCACTCCATTGACAAAGGTCGCGCCCGGTCGCTCCATTAGTTGTTACTAAAATGGAGGCAGCGATGACGTACACGTATCGGTGCAAGGACTATCCGGGAATGGAAGCCTGTCCCGGGAGCTTCACGGCAGAAAACGCGGAAGAGGTGATGAAGCACGTTGAGCTTCACGCCAGGTCCGCGCATGGTGAAGACCCTAGCCAATGGTCGCAAGAGGACCGCAAGCAGCTACAGGCTATGATGATTGCAAGCTAGGCGTGCTTCTGGATCAGGCCGCCTCGCGCGCCGGCCGGGCAACGCCCTTGCTGGAGATCTGACCGGCATTCGGCCTGTCGATATGCGCCCAGGCCGGCCGCTCGAACAGGAAGTTCCCGAAGCCGGTGCGCTTGACGATGAAATAGAGAATGACCGGGCTGATGACCGAGACGAGCAGGACGGCCAAGCTTAGCATGCCGGTGTCGGTCAGAAGGCCGCTTGCAAGTGCTGCACCGCGGAAGATCGACATCGGGATGGTGAAGGCGACATAGACGACCAGCGAATGCTCCCCGAGCCACCGCAGCCATTCCATCGAAGCGAATTTCGACAGGAAGCCGCCGGCGACGCAAAGCGCCACCGCGCCGGCAACGGCCAGCGCAAGATGCAGCGGCGGCCAGGCCGCCAGGCCCATCTGCATGCCGACCGGCTTAACGGCATAACCCGGTGAATAGACGAGCAGGCCGTTGACGATCGCCCATACGACCAATCCGGCGACGGCGATCGCCGGACGGGCTTGCGTCCACGCAACGAGCCGGAACACCAGCGGCGCCATGGCGAAGCCGAGATAGAAGAACACGAAATAAGCCGCGAACTGCTCAAGGGCATAACTATCTGGACGCGGCGCCCACATCTGCAGCGCGGCAGCAGCCAAGATGACGATCCAGTGCGGCACGCGAAGCTCGCGCAGTAAGCGTATGACGATGCCGAACACCGCCAGCATGTAGATGAACCACAGCACGCCATAGGGTTGGACGACAGCCATCGCGAGGTCGTGCAGCATGCCGGCGGGATCGCGGCTGAAGATGCCGATCTTCAGTCCGATCGAGATGACAGCCCACAGCACGTAGAAATAGAGGTAGTGGACGACGCGCCGGTCGATGTAGCGCCGCCACGGCCGGTCGATCACCTGCGACAGGAACAAGCCTGAGATCAGGAAGAACTCCGGCATGCGGAACGGTGTCGCGAAGCCGATGACGTAGTGCAGGAAGCCGACGCCGCCAGTGTATTCACCGGTGTTGTAGGCCGAGTACATCATCACCACCAGGATGATCGAAAGACCTTTTGCCGTGTCCACCCACGACATGCGTGTCGAGCTGTTCATAAACGCCCCCGAGAACGGCACCCGGCGCCATAGTATCGGAAGGGTGCACCTCTAGCAGCACGAAGCTTCGGATATCGTAAACGCGACGCTGCTAGTGGTGAACGTCTGACGCTTGGTACCCAAGGCGAATCCATGCGATGGGCGGCGAACTGCCGTTGCGTGCCGTTGGCGCAACGACCTGGTAGCGCCAAATGCCGTCAAAGGTGGGCGATGACCGGTGACCCGTTTCATTGGCGTGCGATGCCACCGGCCGATGGCCTTCTAGGATCAGCAAAGGTGGCTATTTGAACAAATTTGAGTTGGGAGACGAAGCGAAGCAGGCCCGTACCAGTCGTTGCGCAAGAGATTATCGATTCAAGGTAGCGGGATCGGCTTGTCACTGAGTGTGCGCAAATACGCGATCAGATCGACTCGTTCTGTCTCGTCCGGAACACCAGGCATCTCCATCTTAACGCCCGGCCTGGTGAGCATGGGCCCGTACAGATATCTGTTCAGATCCTCATACGTCCACACGCCTTCCCAGCTCAGCAAGGCATCCGAATAATCCATATTTGCCATAGATGCCTTGTCGCGACCGACGACGCCCCACAAGTTCGGTCCCGCTTTGGTCCCTGCCTTTGGCTCGGCATTGTGGCAACGGTTACACGCGCGGGTGAAGTAGGTTCGGCCTTTCTCGACATCGGCAGAAGCCAACTTCATCGAGATCGGGGCTGGTGTTGGCAAGACGACGCCGTGCGACATCAGATAGTCTGCGACTTCACGTTGCCCCTTGCGTTTTGCGAGATGGAGCGGTGTCTTGCCGTCATTTGTCTTCGCATTCACGTCGGCGCCGGCCTCGACCAGTGCCTTCACGCAGTCGAGACACCCGAGAATGACGGCGACATGAAGGGCGGATGCGCCGTCACGGTCCGAATTGGGATTTGCGTGATGCTCCAGCAAAAGCTTCAGCAGATCGATCTTGCGTTTCCCCATAGCCGCCATCAGCGGGCGACCCCAAGTCGTCTGGGCGTTGACGTCCGCACCACGTTCTATGAGCAGTTTTGCTGCTTCGATATGGCCCATCATGACCGCAAAATAGAGCGGCGTTGCGTCTCCATCGCTCTCATCGATGCCGGCACCTGCGTCGAGCGCTGCCGTGATCGCCGCAACATCGCCGTTCTTCGCGGCGTCGTGAATGGCGGCGGCGCGCAATTCAATCGGGAAATAAACAAGCAGTGGCGCAATGAAAAGCAGGAGCCTGCGCATTGGCCCCTCCCCAAGGCAAACCGGAGCACGCAGCACGCTTTTAACGAGACAAGGATACCTCAAACTCCCCGCGAGAACGAGAGTTTTCGGGAAGACTGGCCATGGCCTTGCTGCCCACAGTCAGAGGCTGTGGGGTCCCATCCGTGTCAACTCGGACCGTAGCGCGAGCAAAGGTGGACTCTTCTACGCGGGTACCAGCGTCAGGCTTCACCGCTAGCCGTCGCTTCGTGCCGGCGTTAAGGCCGTTGTCTCCCGCATCGCCACTGCCACGATCGCGCCCGACAGGAAGGTCAGCGCCGCGATTGCCGCGATCGCCGCGACGAAGCCGAAGAAGTCGGCGATGAGACCAGCTGACAGTGCTCCGATTGCATAGCCGAGGTCGCGCCAGAAGCGGTAGACGCTGAGCGACCGCGCCCGCCAGGACGGATGGGATGCATCCGACACCGCCGCAATCAGGCTCGGATAGACCATCGCCGTGCCGAGGCCGAGCAGCAGGCTGGCGAGCAGCCACCAGCGGAAATCGCGCGTCATGGCGGTAGTGAGAAGCCCTGCCGCCTGCACCCACATGCCGGCGACGATCAGGCCTTTGCGGCCCCAGCGATCGCTCAATGGCCCGGTCGCAACCTGAAGCACGCCCCAGACGGCAGGATAGACCGCCTTGAGGATGCCGATCTGCTCGACGCCAAGCCCGTTGGCGACGAAGAACAGCGGAAAGAGCCCCCAGCTCATGCCGTCGTTCAGATTGTTCACCAGGCCGGCCTGCGAGGCCGCGAACAAATTGCGGTCGCGCAACGAGGTGAGCATGAAGATCTCGCGGAAGCCGAGCGGCGAAGCCTCTTTCGCATGGTTCGAGAGTTCCAGCCGCACATGCTCGCGCGTGTCGCGCACCAAAAGGATCGAGAGCGCGGCACCGAGGATTGCATAGCCGACGCCGAGATAGATCGGCACCGGGCGCAGCCCGTAACGGCTCGCCAGATAGCCGGTAAGGTAGGCGGTGACGCCTACCGCGAGATAGCCGGCGAACTCGTTGAGGCCGACAGCGAGGCCGCGCGATTTCGGCCCGACGAGGTCGACTTTCATGATTACGGTCATCGACCAGGCAAGCCCCTGGTTGATGCCGAGCAGCGCGTTGGCGGCGACGATCCAGCCCCAGCTCGGTGCCCAGATGATGATGAGGGGCACCGGCAGGTCGAACAGCCAGCCCAGGATCAGCACACGCTTGCGGCCCCATGTGTCGGCAAGCTGGCCGGAGACGAGATTGGCGCAGGCCTTGACCACGCCGAAGCTGACGATGAAGGAGGTGACGAGCGTGGTGGAAGCGACGCCGAATTCCTCCGCGCCGATCAGCGGCACCACCGTCCGCTCGATGCCGACCATGCCGCCGACAAAGGCGTTGATCAGCACCAGGAGCGAAAACTGCCTCCAGTTGGCCTTGAGGCCGAGCGCAACGGCCGACGCGGCTGCGCTCAAGATCGAGCCCCGGCATTCGCGGCCCGGGTTTTGGCGGCGTTCGGCGGCGGGGGAGGGATGTCGGCGGTCATGACGGCGACGAACTGATCCTCGTCCTCGATACGGAACGCCTTGTTGAAGCGCCGCTCGAAGCCGATCGTCGATGTCGGCTTGCCGCTGAGCGAGCGGCCGCAGACTGAGCCGGAATAGGCGCCCGGCAGCACCTCGATATGGTCGGGCAGCTCCTTGAGGCGGCGCACGCTGCGATAGAGCGCGCGGGCGCCGTCCTCGGCGTTTGAAGCAAGCTCGGTGCGGCCGAGATCGCCGACCATCAGCGTGTGTCCGGTGAGCACGAACCAGGGCTCGGTCGACCGCGTCCGGTCCGTCACGAGGAGGCTGAGGTGCTCCGGCGTGTGGCCCGGCGTGTGGATGACGGTCGCCGTCACATTGCCGAGCTCCAGCACCTCGCCGTCCTTCACGTGGCGGAACGGGAAGCCGGCCTCGGCGCCTTCGAACAGCACGTATTCGGCGCCGGTCGCCTCGGCGAGCGCCCGCCCGGCGGAGATATGGTCGGCATGGATATGCGTGTCGATGACATAGAGGATGCGCATCCCTGTCGCGCGCGCCGCCTCGATATAGGGCGCGATGTCGCCGACCGGATCGACGACGGCCGCTGAAGCTTTGCCGCCGCAGCCGAACAGGTAGGAGGCGGCAACCGGGTCGGTATGCAGGAACTGCCTGAGAATCATCGCTTTTCCTCCGAACGGGCGACTGTGCCGGGCGAGGTGCCCGACTTGACAGCAGGCCAAGACTGTCATTCAATAATTCTATTAAATGACGATGCGTCGCTGAATGGCCTATGTCAATCCGCAATCCGAAGCAGGCGCTCTACGAACAGTTCGCGATCGTCGCCAAGGCGTTCGGCCATCCGCTGCGACTGGAAATCATCGAGCATCTGGCGCAAGGCGCACGCAGCGTCGAAGCGCTGGCAGCCAAGCTGGGCCAGCCGACAGCCAACATTTCGCAGCACCTGCAGGCGCTGCGCCGCGCCGGGCTGGTTATGGCCGAGCGCGAGGGCAAGTTCGTCTACTATTCGCTTGCCGACGACAGCGTGCTTTCAGCCTTCGCCTCGGTGCGCGGGGTTGCCGAGCGGCATCTCGCCGAAGTCGATCGCATCGTGCGCGGTTATTTCGACGCGCGGGACCGTATGCGACCAGTCGGCCGCGACGAACTTCAGTCCCTGATGCGCGATGGGTTGGTGACGCTGATCGATGTCCGTCCGCCGGACGAGTTTGCGCTCGGTCACGTTCCCGGCGCGATCAATGTCCCGCTCGGTGAAATCAACTCCTGGTCCGAAAGCGCCGATACCAGCCGGGAAGTCGTCGCCTACTGCCGCGGTCCCTGGTGCGTGATGTCCTTCGAGGCGGTGGCCGCGCTGCGCTCGCTTGGCCATTCCGCGCGCCGCCTCGAGGACGGCATGCCGGAATGGAAGGCCGCCGGCCTGCCGGTGGAAATGGCCGCCCGATCCTGCGGCTAAATCGATAATCAGCGCTCGGGCAATCCCGCTTGAATCAAGGCTTCTGCCACCTGGTCTGCCCATTTCGGCGTGTTCCGGAAGATAGGTAGCGACCGGTATCGCTCGATCGTGAAGCCCGGTTGGGCGGTGAGCAGCTTTTGCGCGGCCCAGCGGGCGGTCTCCAGGTCGCCGCTCATCGCCGACCAGGCGGCGAGGTATCGATAGGACATGATGATGTCGGGATGGGCGGCGATCACCTCGCGGGCGATGGCGACGGCCTGGGAAAGCGAACCTGTCTCGGCCAGGGCTGTGGCCATTCCCAGTCTCATGTTGAATGCGAACGGATCCATTGGGCTCAGCGTCATCGCCCGCTGGAACCGTTCCGGCGCGCGGGCGGCTTCGTCCTTGTAGATCGCGATCCAGCCATGGCGTGCCCATGCCCAAGCATTGTTCGGATCGAGCGCGAGCGCCCTTTCGATGAAGGTGGTGGCGCGCTCCTGCTCGCCGCACATGCTCAATGCCGAGCCGGCGGCGGCCAAAGCGGTCGGATCGTCGCCGATCGAGCCCGCGGCTTCGACCGCCGCGCGCGCCTCTTCCAGCTCGTTTTCCGGGTGCTCGGCCCACAGATACGCAGCGTTCGAGGCGTGGCACCAGGCCAAAAGCGCATGCGCGCGGCCGTAGGCCGGATCGACTCCGATCGCGTTCTTGAGCGGCTCTATCGCCTGGTCGTTGGTGTCCTTGCGGCGGCCCCAAATGTTCGGATAGGCGCGCATGACGAGGTCATAGGCTCGCAGGCTGGTCGGCGGCTTGCGCTTGGCCAACTCGATCTCGGCACCGCGGATGGCTGGATGGATAGCACCCGCCACCTGCGCCGCGATCCTGTCCTGGAACTCGAAAACGTCCTCGATCGCGCCCTCGTAGCGCTCGGACCATAGTTGTGCCCGTGTCTCGGCATCGACCAACTGCACGGAAATGCGCAGCCGATTGCCGCCCCGCCGAACGGTGCCTTCGACCACGTAGGCGACTCCGAGTTCCCTGCCCACTTCACGCACGTCGACGAAGTGTCCCTTGTAAGTGAAGGCGGACTGGCGCGCGATGACGAAGAAGTCGCGGACACGCGAAAGCGCGGCGCTGATCTCCTCGACGACGCCGTCGGCGAAATACTCGTCGTCCGCCCCGCCAAGATTGTCGAAGGGCATCACCGCCACCGAGGGCTGATCATGCGGCCTCGCCGCCGTGGAGATAGGCCGATGAGGCTCGTGCGCCGACGCGGTCAGCCGATTTCCACCGCACGTTTGCAGCGCCGCCGCCAATGCGTTGGTCTGTGCCTCGGGCTCGACATCCAGGTGCTTCCTCAGCAGCGCGCGGCAGGATTCGAATTGGCGCAGGGCCGCATTTTCGTGACCCTTGGCGGCGTGGATCCGCATCAATGCCCGATGGGCCGCCTCCGCGGTCGGATCCGGGGCGAGCAGCGTTTCGGCGAGCCGCTCGCAGGCCGTTTCATCCGCGGATCCGGCTTCGGGCAGCGCGAGGCTCAGGCGTTCCACCAGTTGCAGCGCTTTCTGCCGGTACCGGACCTGATGCGGACGGAACCATTCATCCAGGCCGTCGGGTATGGCTTCGCCCGCAAGCACGTCGCCACGGTAGAGCTCGGCGGCGAAGGCGAGGTCCGCGGTACCCTCGGCGAGCTTGCGCTCGAAGAGCCAGATATCCGCTTCGTCCGGTCCGGCCGTCAGCGCGACCGTCTCCTGATCCCCCTCGATGGAAATGGCCGCATCGCCGCCGGCGGGAAACCATCGCCTGATGTCGGCAAGGGCCTGGCGCAGGCTGTTTCGCGACTGTGCATCGCCGCGTCCAGGCCAAAAGGCTTCGGAAAGCAGTTCACGCTGGTGGCCGCGGGGGCCCGCCAGGACCAGGGCGGCAAAAAGAAGCGCGGATTTGCGCGTTGCGAACCGGACGGGCTGCCCCTCTGCCGAAGTCACTTCGAGACCGCCAAGCAACCGGATGCGCACGACGCCCCTCCGAATTTCGAACGCACCGGCACAATAGCATGTTCGCCGTCGATTTAACGCGGATTTAACGGCGGCCCGCCGGACTGCCCCCAATGGTTCACACCTGGCTGAACAGCCGCAAATCGCGTGTGTGACAAGCTGCGACCGTAATCTGGAACGGGAGAGCAAAATGGCACACACGGAAGCTCACGCGGAGACTCGCGCATCGAAATACCGGCTGCTTGGGGCAGCGTCGAACAGCATGGCGACAGCAGTCGCTGCCTTCACGGCCTGGCGGCGCACGATTGCAGGGCGCAGGGCGTTAGCAGACCTGACGCCCGATCAGTTGAGGGATATCGGCTATTCGGAGGCCCCAAGACCTACATTCTTCGTCAGGGTCGGCCTGATCACGGACCTGATGTCAATGAGATAAGGCCGGTGGCGGGCCCGCCTGGTCGCAGGCGAGCTGTGGTAAAACCGGCGGGGTTGTGAGCGCTCAGTCCTTGGCGCGCTCGACGTAGGAGCCGTCGGCGGTCATCACCACCACGCGCGTCCCGGCGGAGATGTGCGGCGGCACGGCCGTGCGCACGCCGTTGGAAAGCACCGCCGGCTTGTAGGACGAAGAGGCCGTCTGGCCCTTGGTGACCGGCTCGGTATCGACCACCTCGAAGACGGCGCGCTGCGGCAGCGTGAGCGAGATCGGCACGCCGTTGAACTGCGCCAGCTGCACCGCCATGCCTTCCTGCAGGTAGGGCGCCATGTCACCGACCACGCCTTCCGAGGCCACGACCTGGTCGTAGCTTTCCGGGTTCATGAAATGGAAGCCTTCGCCGTCGGAATAGAGGAAGGTGTGCTCGCGCTCCTCGACATAGGCGCGCTCGACCATCTCGGTCGTGCGGTAACGCTCCGAAACCTTCACGCCGTCGCCGATGCGGCGCATGTCGAGCTGGGTTACCGGCGTACCCTTGCCAGGGTGGATGTTTTCGGCAAAGAGGATCACATAGAGCTTGCCGTCCTTATCGACGACATTGCCTTTGCGTAGCGAACTGGCGATGACCTTGACCACGATATTCAATCCCAATCGAGTTTTTCGGCCTGCAAGCGTTGAGCGCCACAAATCGGCGACGGCGGCCTTCGCGTGCGCCCTAGCGCATCTTGCGCCGAACCGCCAGCCTTCCGCGCGATTTTCCTGCCCATGACCGCCGCTTCGCCTTGGTGGACGCCGCATATTCATGCCGATCGCCGGCCAAGGCTGATGGCGCGCAACGCCATTGCGAATGCCCTGCGCGGCTGGTTCTCGACACGCGATTTCGTCGAGGTGACGACCTCGGCGCTGCAGGTCTCGCCCGGCAACGAGGCGCATCTTGCGGCCTTCGCCACCGAGGCGATCGGCCCAGACGCATCGCGCCAACCGCTCTATCTTCACACCTCGCCGGAATTCGCCTGCAAGAAGCTTCTCGCCGCCGGCGAGAAGCGCATCTTCAGCCTCGGCGCGGTCTGGCGCAACCGCGAGCGCGGGCCGCTGCACCATCCCGAGTTCACCATGCTCGAATGGTATCGCGTCGGCGAGACCTATCGGAGTCTGATGGCCGACTGCGCCGAATTCCTGGCTTTGGCGGCGGAAAAGGCCGGCGCCAAGAGCTTCCGCTTCCGTGGCCGTGAAGCCGATCCCTTCGCCGAACCGGAGCGGCTGAGCGTGGCGGAAGCCTTTATGCGCCACGCCGGTATCGACCTGCTGTCGACCGTTTCGGCCGACGGCAGCACGGATCGCGAAACACTGCATGAGGCGCTGGTCCGCGCCGGCCTGCGCACCGCGCCCGACGACAACTGGGCCGACCTGTTCAGCCGGGTGATGGTCGAGAAGGTCGAGCCGGCGCTGGGGCAGGGCCGCGCCACCATCCTTTACGGCTATCCGGTGTCGGAGGCAGCGCTGGCGCGGCCGAGCGCGCAGGATCCGCGTGTTGCCGAGCGATTCGAGCTCTATTGCTGCGGCGTCGAGCTCGCCAACGCCTTCGGTGAGCTCACCGATCCGGCCGAGCAGCGCCGCCGCTTCATCGCCGAGATGGACGAGAAGCAGCGCGTCTATGGCGAGCGCTATCCGCTGGACGAGGATTTTCTTGCCGCTCTTGCGATCATGCCTGAGGCAAGCGGTGCGGCGCTCGGCTTCGACCGGCTGGTGATGTTGGCGACGGGTGCGCAGAAGATCGAGGATGTGATCTGGGCGCCGGTGACAACGCGATGACGAGTTGCAGATTGGGTTGATCGGCCCCATCGATCTGACGTTCGGCGCTGGCGGGTTTGATCTGGAGCAAGTCGCTTCATACCAGCCCGCGCTACCCTTTCGCCAAGGTTAGCCTCAGCGGGGGAGTCCAATCCGGACCGAGCCTGCCATGAAATCTCTGCGCGTCGTTGTTCGCCACTATGGCGGACCTGAAGTTCTGGAGATCGTGGAGGAAGATGCTCCCCATCCGGCATCAGGTGAGCTGCGGGTGCGAACAATCGTCGCCGGCGTCTCTTTCGCAGAGCTATTGATGCGGGAGGGGATTCATCCGGAAAGGACGACCCTGCCGTTTACGCCGGGATGGGACATTGTAGGCATCGTAGACGAGGCCGGAGAGGGAGCGTCCCATGCGATGGTTGGCAAAACGGTTGCGGCGCTCCCTATTCATGGGGGCTACGCCCAGTTCATCTGCCTGCCGGAAGATGAATTCACGCCGGTTCCGGCTGGTGTTGATCCAGCCGAGGCAGTTAGCCTCGTGCTGAACTACGTTACGGCCTATCAGATGATGCATCGCCTTGGGCATGCCTCACCCGGTCAACGGGTCCTCATTCATGGCGCGGCCGGTGGAGTCGGCACGGCTCTGCTGCAACTTGGCCGTCTGACAGGCTTAGAGATGTATGGGACAGCATCTCTTGCAGCTCATCAGATCGTGTCCGATCTCGGGGCCACGCCGATCGACTACGAGCAGGCCGACTTCGTCAAAGAGATCCATCGCCTGACAAACGACGGCGTGGACGTCGTCTTCGACGGGGTCGGCGAAGCCAATGTCTGGCGTTCGTTTCGGGCTCTGAGGCCCGGTGGTCGCGTCATAGCCTATGGCTTCACTTCATTTCTGCAGAAGGGCCAACTGGCAGGGGGCTTGCGTTATCGTCTTCGCGGGATATTGCGACCTGCGTGGTATGCGGTCCGCGCTTTCGTTTCGCCAGGCCGACGACGCATACTCCCGTACAGCATACAATATTTGAAACGGTGGAAGCCCGCTTGGTTCCGCGAAGATCTCGGCGCCTTGCTCGAGTTGCTTCGCGACGGGAAGATCAAGCCGATGGTGGCCATGCGGATCCCATTGACCGAGGCTCGTCGCGCCCAGGAGTTGCTCGGTCAGGGAGGCGTTAAGGGCAAGCTGGTGCTGATCTGCAATTCGTTGCCCTTTGAACCGTGAAGAGCCGCCTGCGGCCTTGATCGTTTCAACGACCGCATGGGCGCAAAGAGGATGTTTAGCAATGATTCCCCGGCTTCGCGGCTCGTGTCATGCCGTATCCGGAGGCTCGGGCCTTCTCGGCTCAGTGCGCGAACACCTCCTCCAGCGAGCGGAAACCCTTGAATTCCAGGGCATTCCCTGAAGGGTCGCGGATGAACAGCGTCGCCTGTTCGCCGGGCTCGCCCTTGAAGCGCACCAGCGGCCGTTCCAGCCAGTCTATGTCGGAGCGGGCTTCCAGCCGCGCCGCGAGCCGCTCCCACTCATCCATCAGGAGCACGGCGCCGAAATGCGGGATCGGCACCGCCACGCCGTCGACCTTGCCGTCACGCGCCGCCTCGGTCGCCTGCGGCCGCAAATGCGCCGACATCTGGTGGCCATAGAGGTCGAAATCGGCCCAGGTAGCGGATGAGCGGCCGATCGCGCAGCCCAGCACCTCGCCATAGAAAGCGCGGGTTTCGTCGAGATCACGGACCGGGAAGGCGAGGTGAAAGGGCGTCATGCGAGAGCTCCGGATAGGCAACAATGCAGCGGCTGGCCATTGCAGCCGCTTTGGGCGGTTCGGTCGCGGCATCCTGATTGGCCGTCGCGCATTGCACAAGCACCCATTGCACAAGCGGCAGTGGAACAATAGATGGTGCATCAGCATCCATGATAGTGCGTCAGCATCCATGATGGTGCGGCAGCGACTGCCTTCCCGGACCGCGTGAACAAACAGGACTAAGTGCATGACCGATACGCTCGACGCAGCGAAACTGACCGATCGCGTCGCGGCGCTTGTCGAGGCGGCCAAGCGCGCCGGCGCGGATGCCGCCGACGCGGTCGCGGTGCGCGGCCGTTCGGCCGGCGTATCGGTCAGGCTGGGCAAGGTCGAGGGCACCGAATCGTCGGAGAGCGAGGATGTCTCGCTGCGCGTCTTCGTCGGCCAGCGGGTGGCGAGCGTTTCGGCCACCGCCGCCTCCGACCCGAAGGCGCTCGCCGAGCGCGCCGTCGCCATGGCGAAAGTGTCGCCCGAGGATCCCTTTCAGGGTCTCGCCGATCCGGCGCTGCTTGCCCGCGACCCGCGCGACCTCGATCTCTTCGACCCCACCGAGGTTTCGGCCGATCAGCTGAAGGAGGCAGCGCTTGCCGCGGAAGCGGCGGCCCTTGCCGTGAAAGGCATCACCAATTCCGCTGGCAGCGGTGCCAGCGCCGGGTTCGGTGGGCTGGTGCTCGCCACCTCGCATGGCTTCGTCGGCCAATATGTCGCCTCGCGCTTCTCGCGCTCGACCAGCGTCATTGCCGGCCAAGGCACGGCGATGGAGCGCGACTATGAATTCTCCTCCCGCCAGCATTTTGCCGATCTCGACGCGCCGGAGGAGATCGGCCGCAAGGCCGGCGAGCGTACCGTTCGCCGCCTCGGCGCCCGCAAGGCCGCGACCGGCCCGGTCGACGTGGTGTTCGACCCGCGGGTCGCGCGCGGCATCGCCGGCCATCTCGCCGGCGCCATCAATGGCGCGGCGGTCGCGCGCAAGACGAGCTTCCTGCGCGACATGATGGGTAAACAGGTGGCCTCGAGCGCCGTCACCGTCACCGACGAGCCGCTGCGGCGCCGCGGCCAGGCCTCGCGCCCCTTCGACGGTGAAGGCGTTGAGGGTGAAAAGCTGCTGATGGTCGAGAAGGGCGTGCTCAATCATTGGTTCCTGTCGACGTCGGCCGCGCGCGAGCTCGGCCTGATCACCAACGGACGCGGCTCGCGCAGCGGCTCCTCCGTTTCGCCGTCCTCGACCAATTTCGCCATCGAGCCCGGCGAGCGCGCGCCGGAGGAACTGATCGCCTCGCTGAAGCGCGGCTTCTACGTCACCGAGGTGTTCGGCCAGGGCGTCGACATGGTGACGGGCGAATACAGCCGTGGCGCTTCCGGCTTCTGGATCGAGAACGGCGCGCTCGCCTATCCGGTGGCCGAGGTGACGATCGCCTCCAACTTGAAGGCCATGTTCCTCAACATGGTGGCGGCAAGCGACCTCGACCGCAATTTCGGCACCGCGGCGCCGACGCTCCTGATCGAGGGGATGACCCTTGCCGGTGCTTGACCAGCTTGCCTCGAGCGAGGCGCATGAAGATCTCGCTCTGCTGCGCCACGCCGCCCGCGAGGCAGGCGCGATCGCCATGCGCTATTTCGGCAACAACCCGCAGGTGTGGATGAAGGGCGGCACCTCGCCGGTGAGCGAGGCCGACCATGCCGCGGACGCCTATCTGCGCGAGACCTTGCTCGAGGCGCGGCCGCATTACGGCTGGCTGTCGGAGGAGACCGCCGACGATCATGCCCAGCTGTCGGCCCGCCGGACCTTCGTCGTCGACCCGATCGACGGAACGCGGGGCTTTCTCGACGGCTTGCATTCCTGGTGCGTCAGCGTCGCGGTGGTCGAGGATGGACGCTCGCTCGCCGGCGTGCTCGAATGCCCGGCCAAGCACGAGACCTATTGGGCGCTGCCGGGCGAGGGCGCTTTCCTCAATGGCACGCGCATCCACGTCCGTGCGCTGGGCGACACCGTCGACATCGGCGGGCCGAAGCCGCTGGTCGACCGCATGCCTGAGGCCTGGCAGGACCGGCTGCGGCGCGCGGCCTACATCCCCTCGCTTGCCTACCGGCTGGCGATGATCGCCAATGGCAAGCTCGATGCGACCTTCGTGAAGCCGAGCGCGCATGACTGGGACATCGCTGCCGCCGACCTGATTCTGGCCGAAGCGGGCGGCTCCCTGCTTGATCGTGGCGGAAAGCCGCCGCGTTATGCCGGCGAGGTGATCAACCACGGCGCGCTCGCCGCCGGCAGCGGCGAACTGCTCGAAGTCGTTGTCGGGGTCATCGCCGGAGCTGACGAAGGGTGAGCCGGTCGCCAGTTCCAAAACCGGCTGCTTTGGTCTAGACCTGTCACAAAACTCATAAGTATGCGAAGGATCGGCATGGCCGTGGACGACGGAAAGAAACAGCTTTTGCACCTGGTGTTCGGCGGCGAGCTGAAAAAGCTGGGCGGAACCGAATTCCGGGACCTCGACGCGCTCGACATCGTCGGCATCTACCCCGACTATCACTCGGCGCACACAGCCTGGAAGGCAAAGGCGCAGGCCAGCGTCGACAATGCTCATATGCGTTATTTCGTCGTTCACCTGCACCGGTTGCTCGACCCGGAAGCGAAGGCAGCCGGTTGACAACGATGGAGCATGAGGCGGTGAAAGGGGCGACGGGGCGCTCCGCCGGGCGAGGCGGGACGCGCACGCTGTGGCGCCGCATCCGCGAGCCGCTCGCCCAGTCGCGATTCGTCAAGAATTTCATCGCCAGCCTGTTCGCCTGGTTCGTCCGCCTGATTCGCATCACCAGCCCGCTGGTCAAAGGATCGACGCAGGTCGCCGGCGGCGCCTATGCGCATCTCGAACCCGGCATCATCGCGCTTTGGCACGGCCAGCATCTCCTGACCCCTGCCTACTATCCCAAGGGCAGGCCGCTGGTCGCCATGGTCTCGCGCAGCGCCGATGCCGAGCTCAACGCGCTGATGATCGAGAAATTCGGCATCGAGGCGGTGCGCGGCTCCGGCGGCCGCGACAGTTCGAGGCATCTCGACAAAGGCGGCGCCAAGGCCTTGATCGCGCTCAAGAAATCGCTGGTCGCCGGCAAGAATGTCGCGATGATCGCCGACATTCCGCACGGCACGCCGCGCGACGCCGGGCTGGGCATCGTGCTTCTGGCGCGGCTGTCCGGCCGGCCGATCCTGCCTTCGGCGATTGCCACCAGCCGCCGCAAGGTGCTGGAGAAGAGCTGGGACAAGACCACCATCAACCTGCCGTTCGGCCGCTCCGCGGTCATCGTCGGCACGCCGGTCTTCGTGCCGGCCGACGCCGACGATGCCGAAATGGAGCGCAAGCGCCAGGAGGTCACCGCTTCCCTCAACGCCGCGACGGCCGAGGCCTATCGCCTCGTGGATGGCGCCAAATGAGCGAGCGCTGGGCGCGCGCGGCCCTGACGGCCTACCGCTATGCGGGGGCCGTCGCTTATCCGCTGATCGGACCCTACGTCGCCTGGCGCGCCTCGCGCGGCAAGGAAGACCGCGTTCGCCGCCGCGAGCGCTACGGCGTCGCCGGTCGTCCGCGCCCGGAAGGCCCGGTGATCTGGATCCACGCCGCGAGCGTCGGCGAGACGATCGCCGTCGTGCCGCTGGTGGAATCGATCCTCGACTATGGCGTCAACGTCGTGCTGACGACCGGCACCGTGACCTCGGCGAAGGTTGCCGACGAGCGGCTTGGCAGCCGCATCATCCACCAATATGTGCCGCTCGACCTCAAGCCCGCGGTCAGCCGTTTCCTCGACCACTGGCGGCCTGAACTGGCGATCATCGCCGAATCGGAGATATGGCCGATGACCATCCTGGAGCTCGGCGCGCGCAACGTGCCGCAGGTCCTGGTCAACGGCCGGCTGTCGGACCGCTCCTTCCAGTCTTGGAAGAAGCGCTCCAGCGTCGCCGAGGCGCTGTTCGAGAACCTTGCCCATGTCGTTGCCCAGTCGGATGTCGACGGCGAGCGTTTCCGAGCGCTCGGCGCCCGGCCGGTCACCGTCTCCGGCAATCTCAAGGTGGACACCAATCCGCCGCCGGCCGATGAGCGGGCGCTGGCGACGCTGCAGCGCCAGATCGGCGGGCGTCCGACCTGGGCGGCGATCTCGACCCATGACGGCGAGGAGGTCGTCGCCGCGGAAGTCCACGCGACCTTGTACAAGCGCCATCACGGCCTGTTGACCATCGTCGTACCGCGCCATCCCGACCGCGCCGACGCTTTGGCCGCGCAGATTTCCGGCATGGGGCTGACGATCGCGCGCCGCAGCAAGGGCGATCGCATTACGCCCGACACCGATATCCTGCTCGGCGACACGATCGGCGAGATGGGACTTTACCTCAGGTTGACCGAGATCGCCTTCGTCGGCCGTTCGCTGACCTCCGAAGGCGGTCAGAATCCGCTGGAGCCGGCGATGCTCGACACGGCGGTGCTCGCCGGCCGCAACGTGCAGAATTTCCGCGAGGCCTATCAGCGCCTGCTTGACCGCGGCGGCGCCAAGCTGGTGCGTGATCGCGATATGCTGGCCGGCGCCGTCAATTTCCTTTTGACCAACGAAGTGGCGCGTCACGAGATGATGGCGGCGGGCGCGGCGACCGTCGACGAGATGCGCGGCGCGCTCGCACGCACGCTGAGGTCGCTCGAACCCTACATCCAACCGCTGGTCGTCAAGGCGCGCCTGAAAGGCGCCAACGGGCGCTGACGCATGGCCCCAAAAATCGGCATCGATTTTGGGAAAGGATCAGGCGCAAGCCCGAAGCGCGTGGAACCGGCGCGATGACCAGCGAAGCGCCGCCCTTCTGGTGGGAAAAGCCGGACTGGCGCGTGCTGGCGCTATCGCCGCTGTCGGCGGCCTACGGGCTGGTGGCGGGCCGCCGCATGCGGCATGCGCCGCGCGAAAAGGTCGAAGCGCCGGTGCTGTGCGTCGGCAATTTCACCGTCGGCGGCAGCGGCAAGACACCGGTCGCCATCGCGTTGGCGAAACAGGCAAGGCGCATGCAGCTCTCGCCCGGCTTCCTGTCGCGCGGCCATGGCGGCTCCTTTGCCAAGCCGCATGTCGTCGACGCGCGGCACGACGCCGCCAAGCATGTCGGCGATGAGCCGCTGCTTTTGGCCGAGCACGCGCCGGTGGCGGTAACAGCGGACCGCGCCGCCGGCGCCAGGCTGCTGATGGAAAAGCACGGCTGCGATTTCCTGATCATGGACGACGGCTTTCAGTCGGCGCGCATCCATATCGACTACGCGCTGGTCGTGGTCGACGCGCGCTTCGGCATCGGCAACGGCCGCGTCATTCCAGGCGGGCCGCTCAGGGCCAAGGTCGTCGACCAGTTGGTCTTCACCAGCGGCCTGCTGAAGATGGGCGAGGGGAGCGCCGCCGATATGGTGGTGCGCCAGGCGGCGCGCGCCGGCCGGCCGGTCTTCCTCGCGCATGTCGAGCCGGCGGATCCGGCGCGATTCGCCGGCGGCCGCTTCCTCGCGTTTGCCGGCATCGGCCATCCCGAAAAATTCTTCGACACGGTACTCGGCGCCGGCGGCGAGGTCGTGCTGTCGCGTGCCTTTCCGGACCATCACTTCTACGCCGCGGACGAACTCGCCGATCTCCTGGCGCTCGCGCGGCGCGAGGGGCTGCGCCTCGTCAGCACCGCCAAGGACGCAGCGCGGCTCCGCCACGGCAACGCGCCCGCCGGCTTCCTCGCCCAGCTCGACGTCCTCGACATCGAGGCCGTGTTCGAGCTCGATCACGTGCCGGAGCGTATCATCAACGAGACGCTCGACGCCTGGCGGCTGCGCAAGATGCGGAGTTTCTCGGCGTAATTGGCTGACGCCGGCGGGACAGGCCCCCCTCTGTCCTGCCGGACATCTTCCCCACTTGGGGAGATTGGACGTCACCGCGGCTTTCGCCAATCGCCGACGTGGACTGAGAGGGCGCCGAAGCTGCCAGTCTCCCCCCTGTTGTAGGGGAGATGGCCGGCAGGCCAGAGGGGGCGCAAAGGAACGCCACACAGCGGTCTTCAGCGCAACAAGTTACCCTCGCTTGCGCAGCTCCGGATGCGCCTCGATCTCGCGGCGCAGCGATGCGGCCGCGCTCACATAGGGCTCCTGCCTGGCGACGCTCCAATATTTGAGCTCGTCCAGCGGAATGCTCTCGCCGGTCACCGCGCAGCGCACGAATGTGCCGGGGCTCGTCACCTGGAAGTCGCCGTCGAGATAACGGATGCGCGCTTCCTTGCCGCCGGGTCCTTCAAAACGGTTCATCATGAAATGGCGCTTGGGTTCATTGGGGTTCAATCGCCACAAATCGTCGGCAAGGTCAAGCTTGACGCAATGCTCATGTCATATCGCTTGGCCGGCACAATGGTTTCCGGAGCCCGGCATGGACATCAATCCGACCCGCCTGACGTCCCTGCTGAAGGAGGCGCTGACGCCGCAGCCTGTGCCGTCGGCCAGACCCGATCCGGCGACCGCCGCGCTGGTCAAGGCGCTCGTCCAGCCGCCGGCGCCTTCGACGGTGCAATCGGCGCAGTTTGCCGTGCAGACGCTGAACGGCTCCTTGGCCAAGCCGCCTGCTCAATCGCCGCAGCGCCTGTCCTCGGCCGAGATCGAGAACGCCTATAGAGCCGTCATGGAACCGGACACCGGCACAGATTCTGCCGCGGCAAGGCCCCTGGCACGCAGGCCGGCGGCCGATGCCGATCAGCCCCCGCGAGTCGTCGCCCAGGCGCAGCCGGCAGCCGCCGACAACGCGGTCCCAGCCGCGCCGCCCCCGTCTTCGTTCTCGCCGGCCCTTGCTTCCGCAGTGCTGTTTGCGGCCAACACCAACGCGCCGCCGCGCGAAGGCGTTCGCCCCGGCCACGCTCCGCGATCCGAACCCGGCCAGACGCCGCTGTGGATGATATCGATCGTGACGGCCATCGTCTCGACCGCGACCACCACAATCGTGCTGTTGCTGCTTCGCTGATCGAAGCCGACCGGCCTAGATATCGTCCTGCAGGAAGGCTTCGAGCTTCTCCGGCGCCAGCCCCGCCTGTTCGGCGATCCGCCGCGCGAGATCGGCGGCGGCCGCGCGGGGGCGCCCGACCGGGCGATCGAGCCAGTAGGACACCGGATTGAGCGCAACGCGATCATCGACGGCGACGATTCGCCCGGATCTGAGCTGGTCCTGTGTCAGCGGCGGCCGCGCCAGGGCAATGCCAAGCCCATGTGCCGCGGCGTCGAGCACCAGATTGTAGTCCTCGAAGCGCCGGTCCTGCGGGCGAGGGCGGTAGTCGACATCCTGCGCCGCGAACCAGGCGCGCCAGCCGGATGCATCGGAATCGTTGATCAGCGGGAACTTGAGCAGCCGCGCCGGGTCGCCTTGACCAATTTCCTTGGCCAGCTCCGGCGAAGCGATCGGGAAGATATGCTCCTCGAAAAGCTGTACCGACACGCGGCCCGGAATGCGGCCGCGCCCGCAACGCACGGAAAGGTCGATGCCTTCGTCGGCAAGGTCTGCCTGGCGGTTGTCGACGTCGAGCACGATGCGCAGCCGGGTCGGGTTGTTTTCCAGCGCCGCCATGCGCGGCATCAGCCACAGGCCGCTCACCGAGGGAATCGAGGCTAGCCGCACCACGGCGGTGCCCCGCGGCTCGACCCAGCGGTCGGAATTGACGGAAATCAGCGCGAAGGCTTCGGTGGTGCGAAGATGCAGCCGGTTGCCCTCATTGGTCAGCGTCACGCCCCGCGCGTTGCGTTCGAACACCTTGAGCCCCAGCCAGTCCTCCAGCTTGGCGATCTGGCGGCTCACCGCGCCATGCGTGAGGTTGAGCTTCTCGGCCGCCGCCGAGAAGCTCCCGGTGCGCGCCGCCGCGTCGAAGGCGCGCAAAGTCTCCAGCGGCAGCATTTGGTTCGAGCTGTGATCCATGCTCACAGCTGACCCTTGAATTGCTCGTTTGTCAATCGGTCTGCAATGGCGTTTTCTGGGCTCATGGTACTGAAAAACGAGGAAACGGCAATGAGCGCTTACACCGGCACGTTGAATGAGACACAGCGCATAGACACCACGGCAGCCATCGCAGTGGCATTGACGGTGGCCGGTTGGGCCTCGGCCTTCCCGGCGATCCGCGCCGGCCTTGCTGCTTTCCAGCCGCTGGAGTTAGGCGCGCTGCGCTTTGCCATCGCGGCCGTGCCGGCGGCTATCTTCCTGGCGGTCAAGCGCCCGGCGCTGCCGAGACTCGACGAATTGTGGCGTTTTGGCTTTGGCGGCGCCATTTTCGTCGCGCTCTATACCGCCATGCTCAATTTCGGCGAGCTGACCGTCTCGGCCGGCGCCGCAGGCTTCATCATCAATGTCAGCCCGATCTTCACCGCGATCATGGCCATGGCGCTGCTCGGCGAACGCTTTTCCGGCATGGCCTGGATCGGCACGGTGATCTCCTTCACCGGCATCGGCATCATCGCGGTGGCCGACGGGCACGGCCTGCATTTCAACGCCGGCGCGCTGCTGGTGCTGGGTTCCGCACTGTGCTCGGCCGTCAACACCATCGTCCAGAAGCCGCTCTTTGCCCGCCATCATCCGCTGACCATCGCCGCTTCCAACATGGTGCTCGGCGCGCTCTGCCTGTCGCCCTTCCTGCCGGAAGCGTTTTCGCAGGCAGCAGTCGCCGACAATGCCGGTCTCGGCGCCGTCATCTATCTCGGCGTCGTGCCCTCGCTGATCGCCTACGCCGCCTGGGCGACGGCGCTTTCCCGCCTGCCGGCCGCGCGCGCCTCGAACTTCCTCTACCTCGTCTCGCCGACCTCCGCCCTGATCGGCTTCTTCTGGCTGGGCGAAGTGCCGTCGCTGCTCGGCGTCCTCGGCGGCGCGCTGGCTCTTGGCGGCGTGATCGTGGTGAATTTGAAGCGGTAAATCAGAGGCTTGCGACTGTTTCCCGACTCAAATTGGTAAGTTTCACCTCGTCAGTCGTCGGCTCTTGATGCACGGGTGAGGCAAGCTATCTTGATCCAGCTTGACAGAGGGGATCGGGATGCGAAAAGGGTTGATCGGCGCGGTTGGCTGTTTGCTGTTGCTAAGCCAAAAGGCATTCGCGGGCTGGTACCAGGTGGAAAACTACGAGGGGTCGATCGGACCGAACCCGGTGCATCTCTCGCTGCAGAGATATGCCAGCTTCGGCAGCGGCATCACTGTCGAGGGAAGCTATTTCTACGACGCGAAGCAGAGCCCCATCGCGATATACGGCGAGGCTGATGGCCCAGAGCTCACCTTGTGCGAGATCGCAGACGACAAGGAATTTCAACGCATCATCGTGATGGGGTCGAAGACGCCCGTTGATACCACCGGGTGCCCGTTATTTCTCGATCTCAGCGAGAGCGGCGCGACAGGGACCTGGAGCAAGGGCGCGGACAAATTTCCCGTCACGCTGAAGAAAGTCGCGAGCCTCGACGACACGGGCGAGGGGAGGATCGCCGGAACAGTCGAGATTCCGTTCTGGGCTGAGACGGCCACCGATAGGTTTGCCGGAATCTACACGACATCCGATGCCGGCATCTGCATGACCAAACTGCAAATCATCAACAAGAAGAAAAAGAAAGTCGTTCAGGAGATCGGGTTCGACGATGAGGACTGCAACGCCGGTATGTCGACGACGCCCATTTATATGAACGTGGAAAAATGGGTGGAGGGAGGCAAGGACATCATTTCAGTAAATTTTGGAGGTGGCAAATTCGCAGGCGCGGACGACTATGTCTTCAACCCGAAGACAAAAAAATACTATCTGAAGAAATGATATTCAGTCGCCAACCCTGCTGTTGCGCAATAACCCAGGGGACGCTCACCGCCGCCCGAACAGCCTTTCGATATCGGCAAGCTTGAGCTCGATATAGGTTGGGCGGCCGTGGTTGCAGGTGCCGGATCCCGGCGTTGCCTCCATTTGGCGCAGCAGCGCGTTCATCTCCTCGGCCTTGAGCAGGCGGCCTGAGCGCACCGAGCCATGGCAGGCCATGGTTGCGGCTATTCTGTCCAACCGTTCCTTCAGCGTCTCGACCGTGTCGTTGTCGGCGATCTCGTCGGCGAGGTCGCGCACCAGTTGCTGCACATTGGTCTCGCCGAGCATCGACGGCGTCTCGCGCACCGCGACAGCGCCCGGCCCGAAGCGCTCCAGCCCAAGGCCGAATTTGGCCAGCGTCTCAGAATGCATCGCCAGCCGCTCGGCATCCTCTTCAGGCAGGTCGACGATCTCCGGCAGGAGCAGCATCTGCGATGGGACCGCGCGCGAATGCAGCGCGTTCTTCAACGCCTCGTAGACCAGTCGCTCATGCGCGGCATGCTGGTCGACGATGACGAGCGAATCCCTGGTCTGGGCGACGATGTAGTTTTCGTGTACTTGCGCCCGCGCCGCGCCCAGCGCCGTGCCGAGCAGAGCTTCGGCCGGCTCAGCCACGCTGGCCCGCGCATCGGCGCTGGCAAGCGGACCGGTGTCGAAGGCTGCTTGCCCGTCCTCGCCAAAGCCGTTTCGCGCTGGCCGCGCCTCACCCATGTCCAACGGCCGCTGCGGCGAGCGGTCGAAGCCTGCAAAACCCGACGCACGAAAGGCTGCATCATAGCTGCGATGGCCGGCGGTCGGCCCAGGGTGCGCATAGGGCGCCGCGCCCGGTCGGAAGGCCGCCATCATGCCGGCTGCGCCAGAGGTCGCGGCGCGGATGCCTGCGCCCGCCAGCGCTTCGCGGATGGCGCCGACGATCAGCCCGCGCACCAGCCCCGGATCGCGGAAGCGCACATCGGCCTTGGCAGGATGGACGTTGACGTCGACGGTCGCCGGATCGAGCGACAGGAACAGCACGGTCACCGCATGGCGGTCGCGCGGCAGCACGTCGGCGAAGGCGCCGCGGATCGCACCGGCGATCAGCTTGTCGCGCACCGGCCTGCCGTTGACATAGGCATATTGCTGCAGCGCGTTGGCGCGCGTGTAGGAGGGGATCGAGACGTGCCCGGCGAGATGCACGCCATCGCGCATGGCATCGATGGGAATCGCATTGTCGGGAAAGTCCTTGCCCATCACCTGCGCGACGCGGGCGAGCCTGCCGTCCGGCGTGTTACCGGTCGCCGGCAGTTCCAGCGTCGAGCGGTCGGAGCCGGCAAGCGTGAAGCGAACGCCAGGGAAGGCGATGGCGATGCGCTTGACCACGTCGCTGGTCGCCGAGCTTTCGGCGCGTTCGCCCTTCATGAATTTGAGCCGCGCCGGCGTGGCGAAGAACAGGTCGCGCACCTCGACCGTGGTGCCACGGTTTGCGGCCGCCGGCTTGACGGGCAGGACGCGTCCGCCCTCGATGCCGATCTCGGCCGCGCTGTCACCGCTCGCGGTGCGCGAGCGGATCGACAGCCTGGCCACCGAGCCGATCGAGGGCAGCGCCTCGCCGCGGAAGCCGAGCGAACGGATGTCGTGGATGTCGTCTGAGAGCTTGGAGGTGCAGTGGCGGGCGATCGCCAGCGCCAGCTCCGGTTCGGCAATCCCCGAACCATCGTCGGTGACGCGGATGAGGCTGAGCCCGCCGCCGGCGGTGACGATCTCGACCTTACTCGCACCGGCATCGAGCGCGTTCTCGACCAGTTCCTTGACCACGCTCGCCGGACGCTCGATGACCTCGCCGGCGGCGATCTGGTTGATCATCGTTTCGGAAAGCTGGCGGATGGGCATGCGGTGATTATAGGCGGATTCGATTGGCGTGGGGGAGGGGCAACTTCACGCCTGCGCCACCAGCCAGTCCCTGACCTTGCGTGCGTTGTCGCTGAGCTCCCGGTTCTTCGACCAAATGACGTAGAACGCGGCGCCGGTCCTCAGCACATGATCCGTCACCGGGACCAGCAGGCCGGACACCACCAGCCGCTCGACGAGATGCCGCCAGCCGAGCGCGATGCCTTGTCCCTCCATGACCGCCTGGATCACCAGGGCGTAATCGTTGATGCGCAGGCCGCGCTCGGCATTGCGCAGACTGGTTCCGGCGGAAGCGAACCATTCGTCCCAGTTCGCCGCCTCGCGATAGGGCTCCTCGAGATGGATGAGCCGGTGCGTTGCCAGTTCCGCGACGGTCCTCGGCATGCCGAACTTCGCCAGATAGCTGGGACCCGCGACCGGGAAGATCTCCTCGTCGGCCAAGGGCAGCGAATGATAGTCCGCCCATTGCCTGGGAATGCCGCCGCGCACGGCGAGCGGGATGCCTTCGGCGATGATGTCGAGATCGCGGTCCGCGGTCTGGATGCGCAGATCGATACCAGGCAGTTCGTCGCGGAACTGCTGCAGGCGCGGCATCATCCAGAAGGAGCCGAAGGCGGTCGAGGCGGCAACCGTCACGTGGCCGCCCGTGACCTGCAGGCGAAGATCCTCCGCCGACTTGCGGATATGGGATAAGCCAAGCGACACATCGGCATGGAAGCGTTCGCCGGCTTCCGTCAGGCTGACCTGCCGGTGGCGGCGCTGGAAGAGCTTGGCGCCGAGCTGTTCCTCCAGCCCGCGCACCGCATAGGAAACGGCCGCCTGCGTCATTCCGAGCTCGCGGCCGGCGGCGGTGAAGCTCGACAGCCGGCCCGCCGCCTCGAAGACGATCAGGCTGCCGGCCGAGGGCAGGAGGTGGCGTAGGCTTCGCATAAGCGCAGCTTATACAAGAGATCAGGATTTTCCAGCGTCACAGCCATATTTCGTCTCGCTAACTTGGCTGGGCGGGAAGAAGGAGGCTCCATGAACGCACCGGCCGTTGAAATGACCGAACCGGCCCACCGTCGCGGTGGCGGTCGGCTGGGACGCAAGGCGCTGAGAAACGCGCCGATAGCGTCGTTCCCGACCCTTGTCCGGCAGATTCCGGTCTACGAGATCGTTCCCGACGAAGCGGTGGAGCTGATCCACGACGAGTCGCTCAAGATCCTCGAGGAGGTGGGCTGCGAATTCCGCGACGACGAGGCAATCGCGCTTTGGAAGGCGGCGGGCGCCGATGTGACCGAGACGCGCGTCCGCATCGACCGCGCATTGCTGATGGAACTCGTCTCGAAGGTTCCGCCGGAATTCACCCTCAACGCGCGCAACCCCGACCGTACGGTCCGCGTCGGCGGCAAGAACTCGATCTTCGTGCCGATGTATGGCGCGCCCTATGTGCGCGACCTCGACAACAAGCGGCGCTACGGCACGCTTGCCGATCTCAACAACTTCCACAAGCTCGCCTACATGGCGCCGGCGCTGCATTCGTCGAGCTCGATCATCTGCGAGCCGATGGAGATACCGGTGCCGAAACGGCACCTCCACATCATCCATTCGGCGCTGAAGCACTCCGACAAGCCGTTCATGGGCATCGTCACGTCGAAGGAGCGGGCCGAGGACACGATGGCGATGGCTGCAATCGTCTTCGGCGAGGAGTTCGTCCGCGACAACCCGGTGCTGGTGTCGATCACCAACTGCAACTCGCCGCTGGTGTGGGACGCCACCATGCTCGACGCGATGCGGGTCTACGCGCGCCACAACCAGCCGCTGATCTTGGCGCCCTTCGCGCTCTGCGGCGCCTCGACCTCGGCCTCCGCCGTCGGCGCGGTCGCTCAGGTCAATGCCGAGGCGCTTGCCGGCGTCGCCTTCACCCAGCTCGTCCGCCCCGGCTCGCCGCAGATCTATGGCCAGTTCATGGTCACCGTCGACATGAAGACCGGCGCTCCGATGGGCGGCACGCCGGAGGCCGCCCAGATGATGTATCTGATGGGCGCGCTGGCCAGGAAGTACAAGCTGCCGTGGCGCACTTCCGGATTCCATGTCGGCTCCAAGCTCAACGACGCCCAGGCCGGCTACGAGGCGAACATGCTGATGCATGCCGCGATTCTCGCCGGCGCCAACTACATCTGGCACTCGGCCGGCTGGCTGGAGGCGGGCCTCACCTGCGGCTACTCGAAATTCGCCACCGACTGCGAGCAGCTCGTCGGCTGGTACAAATATGCCGGCGGCGTTCCGTTCGACGATTTCAAGGAAGCGATGGCGGCGATCCGCGAGGTCGGTCCGCAAGGACATTTCCTCGGCACGCAGCACACGCTCGAGCATTTCGAGAAGGCCTTCTTCATGCCGAGCATCATGGACTTCAACTCTTTCGAGCAATGGACAGCCGAGGGCGCGAAGGATCATGATACGCGCGGCCGTGAAAAGGCGCGCAACATGCTCGCCGACTATCAGGAGCCGAAGCTCGACGAGGGCATCGCCGAAGGTCTCAAGGATTTGATCGCGCGGCGCGAGGAAAAGCTGCCTGACAGCGTTAGTTGACAGAGAACGGGCGAAGACCCGCCGGAACCAATGGGAGAAAGACAATGACGATTTTCCGAAGCAACAGTGATCGAGTTCCCGCCGCCATCGAGGCGATGGCGCAAGAAGTGCGCGCGGGCCGCGTGGACCGGCGCGAATTCCTGGCGCTGGCAAGCGCCTTCGGCGCATCGACGGCTTTCGCCTACGGCATGATCGGCCTTGCCGCGCCGACCAGAGCCCTGGCCGACGAACCGAAAAAGGGCGGAACCCTGCATGTCTCGATGTCGGTCAAGGCGCAGAAGGATCCGCGCACCTATGACTGGACGGAGATGGCAAACGTCACCCGCACCTGGCTGGAGCCGCTCGTCCGCTACACGCACCAGTTCACCTTCGAGCCGGTGCTGCTCGAAAGCTGGGACGTCAACGACGACGCCACCGAATACACATTGCATCTGCGCAAGGGCGTCACCTGGAACAATGGCGATGCCTTCAACGCCGATGACGTGGTCTTCAATCTGAACCGCTGGTGCGAGAAAGGGGCTTCCGGCAATTCCATGGCGGCACGCGTCGGCGCGCTGGTCGATGCCAAGACCGGTAAGGCGAAGGATGGCGCTATTACCAAGGTCGATGACCATACGGTCAAGCTGAAGCTCATCGAAGCCGATATCGCGATCATACCGGGCCTCACTGACTATCCGGCGCTCGTCGTGCATCGCGACTTCGACAAGGATGGCGCCGACCCGATCAAGAAGCCGATCGGTACCGGAGCTTTCGAGCTGGTGTCTTACGACGTCGGCCAGAAGGCGGTCGTCAAGCGCCGCGAGAACGGCAAGTGGTGGGGTGGCGAAGCGCCGCTCGACGGGGTCGAATTCATAGATTACGGCACCGACTTCAACGCCACGCTGAACGCCTTCGATTCCGGTGAGGTCGACCTTGATTTCGAAACGCCGGCCGACTTCATCGACCCCCTGGACAAGATGGATCTGGTGAAATCGGAGGTCGCGACGGCAACCACGCTGGTTGCCCGCACCAACATCACCCACAAGCCCTATGATGACCAGCGGGTGCGCAACGCGCTGCAGATGGCCGTCGACAACGACCAGGTCATGCAGCTCGGCTACGCCGGGCGCGGCACGGTCGGCGAGAACCACCATGTCAGCCCGATCCATCCCGAATACTATCCGCTGCCCAAGAAGACCCGCGATGCCGCCGCCGCCAAGAAGCTGATGGCGGACGCCGGCCAGGCGGACTTCGAGCACGAGCTGATCACCGTCGAGGACGAATGGCAGAAGAACACCGGCGACGCGATCGCCGGCCAGTTGCGCGATGCCGGCATCAAGGTGAAGCGCACGGTGCTGCCGGGCTCGACCTTCTGGAACGACTGGACGAAATATCCTTATTCCATGACCATCTGGTACATGCGCCCGCTCGGCGTGCAGGTTCTGGCGCTCGGCTATCGCAGCGGCGAGGCCTGGAATGAGACTGCGTTCTCGAACCCTGACTTCGACGCCAAGCTCAAGGAGGCGCTGTCGCAGATCGACGTCGCCAAGCGCAAGGAGGTGATGAAGGACGTCGAGCAGATCCTGCAGGACTCCGGCGTCATCATCCAGCCGTTCTGGCAGAAGCTCTACTGCCACATGAACAAGAAGGTGAAGAACTACGCAATGCACCAGACCTACGAAATGGATTTCCAGAACGTCTGGCTTGAAGCCTGAGCCGGGCAGCGCAAGGACTTCATGCTGCGCGAAAAAGCCGATATGCAGGATGCGTGGTGGCGATCTTGCCACCACGGCGCCGAACATCCGGAGATCCTGCATGAGACCAATAATGCTGGCCGCTGCCATGTCGATCGCCTTGCCTGCCGCGGCACTCGCCGGGCCGGCTTCCAAGGCCGTGAAGTTCTTCTATGTGCCTGAGGTGAAGTTCGAGGCGGACGCGAAATACCGCGACCGCTTCACCGAGCCGGTCACCAAGCTGTTTGAGGCCAACGACAAGGCGCAGAAGGAGAAGCCCGACGAGGTATCCTGCATCGATTTCGACCCGGGCCTCGACGCCCAGGATTTCGATCAGAAGACCGTGTCGAAGACGCTGAAGCTGGCCGAGACCGTCAATGGCGACACCGCCGAGGTGACGGCAAGCTTCAATCTTTTCCCGGAAGACGATGACTCCAAACGCGAGATGGTGTGGTCGCTGAAGAAATTGGACGGCAAGTGGAAGATCGCCGACATCACCTCCAAGACCAGCGACTGGACGCTCAGCGCGCTGGCGTGCGGCTCCTCGGCGGAGTGATGCCATGCTTCGCCGCCTCGCCCTCGCGCTGGCAAGTGCATCGATGCTGGCCGCGGGGCTGAACGGCGGCGCCTGCGCCCAGGGGCTGTTCGGCTCGCCACCGCCGAAAGCTTCTTCCGGCGACAATGCGCCGGCGGACGACACGTCGCCGCCTGCCGCAACGCCGGCGCCTGAGAGCAAGCCGGCCGAACCGGCGCCCGCCGCTCCCGTCCTTCCCGGGTCGCCGACGGCAGTGGTGAAGCCTTTCTACGAGCATCTCGGACTGGAATTGGACCCGGCCCAGCGCAAGAACTTCATCGACCCGGCCAAGAGCGTGCTCGACAAGAGCGACGCGCTGCGCGCCTCCGGGCAGGGCGAATGCCTCGACCCCAACATGGCCCTCGACAATGCCGACTACGACAAGCTCGCCATCGACAAGAGCCTGCGCACCATCGAAGCCATCAATGGCGACGAGGCCAAGGTGGTCGTGGCCTTCGTCGCTGCTGGCAACAAGCATCGGCTTGAATGGAAGCTGAAGAAGGTCGGCGGCGACTGGAAGATCGCCGACCTCCTGTCGGTCACCGGCGAATGGGCGTTGAGCCAATACCAGTGCGAATGAGCGCGATTAACCCAGTCCCCTCAGCCCCTTCCGCGATAGGGCGCCACGCCGGTGTCGGGCAGCCAGGCGCCTTCGGGCGGCGCGCCGGTCTGCCAGAAGACATCGATCGGGATGCCGCCGCGCGGGAACCAGTAGCCGCCGACGCGCAACCAGAGCGGCTTGGTCGCTTCGACGATGCGGCGGCCGATCATGACCGTGCATTCCTCATGGAAGGCGCCGTGGTTGCGGAACGAGGTCATGAACAGTTTCAGCGACTTCGATTCCACCAACGTCTTGTCGGGCGCGTAGTCGATGACGATGTGGGCGAAGTCGGGCTGGCCGGTGACCGGGCAGAGCGAGGTGAATTCCGGGCAGGTGAAGCGCACGATCGCCGGCGGTCCGTCGCCGCGATTGAACGGCACGGTCTCCAGGACCGCCTGTTCGGGGCTTTGTGGCGTCTCGACGTGCCTGCCGAGCTGGGTGAGGTTCTTTGCATCGGTCATGGGCGGCTCCTTGCTGGCGCCCGAAACTCCTGGGCGGCAGGCGAAAACAATTATGCGCCGTTCAGACACGGCGTGTTTGGGCGCTCATTAGCACCGGAGCGAAAAGTGCGCAGCGGTTTTCGGATCAATCCGATGCGTGAAATGGAAGCGGAGCGGCACGACGCTCCCGCACAATTTGAAACGGCAGGAAGACGATGACCAGCAACGACCCGCTTCTCCAACCTTACCAGCTCAAGCACCTGACGCTGAAGAACCGGGTGATGTCGACCAGCCACGAGCCGGCCTATTCCGAGGACGGCATGCCGAAAGAGCGCTACCGGCTCTACCATGCCGAGAAGGCCAAAGGCGGCATGGCGCTGACCATGACGGCGGGCTCGGCGATCGTCTCGCGCGACAGCCCGGCCGCCTTCGGCAATCTGCATGTCTATGACGATCGCATCGTCCCGTGGCTGGCGGAACTCGCGGATGCCTGTCACGAGCATGACTGCAAGGTGATGATCCAGATCACCCATCTCGGGCGCCGCACCGGCTGGAACAAGGCGGACTGGCTGCCGGTGCTTTCGGCTTCGCCGGTGCGCGAGCCGGCGCATCGCGCCTTTCCCAAGACCATCGAGGATTGGGACATCGAGCGCATCGTCGCCGACTATGCTTCCGCTGCACAGCGCTGCCAGGCCGCCGGCCTCGACGGCATCGAGTTCGAATCCTATGGACATCTGATGGACGGCTTCTGGTCGCCGGCCACCAACCACCGCGACGACGATTTCGGCGGCTCGCTCGACAACCGGCTGCGCTTCACCAATATGGTGCTGGACGCCGTGCGCGCGGCCGTCGGGGAAAAATTCGTCGTCGGCATCCGCATGGTCGCGGACGAGGATTTCGATAAAGGCCTGTCGAAGGAGGAGGGCGTCGAGATCGCCCGGCGCTTGGCCTCCTCCGGCAAGGTCGATTTCCTCAACATCATCCGCGGCTCGATCGAGACCGACGCGGCGCTGACCAAGGTCATCCCGGTGACTGGCATGCGTTCCTCGCCGCATCTCGACTTCGCCGGCGAGGTGAGGGCGGCGACCAAGTTCCCGACCTTCCATGCGGCGCGCATTTCCGATGTCGCCACGGCGCGCCATGCGATCGCCACCGGTAAGCTCGACATGGTCGGCATGACGCGCGCCCACATTGCCGATCCCTATATCGTCAAGAAGGTGATGGAGGGCCGCGAGCACGAGATCCGTCCTTGCGTTGGCGCAACCTACTGCCTCGACCGCATCTATGAAGGCGGCGAGGCGCTTTGCATCCACAACGCGGCGACCGGCCGCGAGGCGACGATCCCGCATGTCATCGCCAAAAGCAAAGGGCCGAAGAAGCGGGTGGTCGTCGTCGGGGCCGGGGCCGGCGGGCTCGAAGCCGCGCGGGTCGCGGCCGAGCGCGGCCACGACGTCACTGTGCTCGAAGCCTCTGGCCAGGCCGGCGGCCAGGTGCGGCTTGCCACGCAGAATCCGCGCCGCAGGGAACTGATCGGCATCATCGACTGGCGCCTCGCCGAGCTGGACCGCCTCGGCGTCGAGATCCGCTATGACACCTGGGCCGAGAAGGACGACGTGCTGGCGCTGTCGCCGGATGTGGTGATTGTCGCCACCGGTGGCTTGCCGCAGAATCCGCCGCTGACGGCCGGCGACAATCTCGTCACCTCGAGCTGGGACATCATGGCGGGTGCCGTCAAGCCGGCCGAGAACGTGCTGCTCTATGACGACAATGGCGGCCATCAGGGCATGGGCGCGGCAGAGCTGATCGCCAACAGCGGCTCGAAGCTGGAGCTGGTCTCGCCCGAACGTTTCTTCGCGCCGGAAATGGGCGGCCTGAATCACGTGCCTTATATGCGTGCCTTCCACGAGAAAGGCGTCACCGTCACCATCAACACCCGTCTGCGCTCGGTGCGGCGCGAGGGCAACCAGCTCGTTGCCGAGTTGGCCTCCGACTTCGCCGATGGCTGGCGCGGCGAGCGGCGTGTCGACCAAGTGGTGGTCGAGCATGGCACGGCGCCCCTCGACGATCTCTATCTGTCGCTGAAGCCGCTGTCGAGGAATGGCGGCGCGGTCGATTACGAGCGGCTGGTGAGCGGCGGCGACATCTTTCCGTCGCGCAATCCGGAAGGCGGCTTCGTCGTGTTCCGCATCGGCGACGCGGTCGCCTCGCGAAACATCCATGCCGCCATCTATGACGGGATCAGGTTCGGGATCCGAATCTGAGGCGTGATCCCAACCTCCGGTTCGGAGAAGATCATGCTCAATCGGTGGCGCGCAACCGACCTAGCAAGGAGAGCCACCTGCCGCTTCGGTCCGTTGCGCGCCGCGCATGACGCCGGCCTGATGCCGGCGTCGTGCGATACCTCAGAACATCCTGGCGGTGGCCATGCAAAACACGGTGATGACCAGCAGCCCGCCGGCGATGCGTTCGCCTCGGGTCATCTTCGCGCGCAACTGGGTTTGCGTCGCTGCATCGGCAGCGGCCAACTGCCTGCTGGCGGAGCCGACCAGCGCGCCTTGCACGCCTGCGGCGGTCAGCGCCGTCACGATACCGAGCGCCAGCACCTTTTCCATCGAGCCGAAGACACCTTCATGGAAGAAATACCAGAGCAATATGCCGGTCAGGAAAACCAAACCGGCCGCGCCCATTTGCGGTCGGAAGAACCGTTCCGCTCGAATATCGGGATCGCGGGCGACCGCTATGGTCGTGCCGGCCCAGAACACGCCGGCCATGACATGCAGGCCGATGACGACGATGTAGACATATTGCATGACCGCATTCCTCTCTACCGCCCCGCCGCCTGCGTGTCGCACTGCCGGTCGGTAGCCCGGCGGCACCATGAATAAGACAAAATTAGATATCTAATGGTTAGATGTCAATGCATCGTGCAGTGTTTCGCCAATCCATTGCTTGTTCTAGTGTCCGGCCATGACGCCGTTTGATCGCCCGCCTGTCGGCATGAATCTCGCCCGCACCGCCAAGGTGGTGGCGCAGGCCTTCGATGCCGCCTTGGTCGAGGCCGGTGGCACGTTGCCGGTCTGGCTGACCTTGCTCTCGGTCAAGTCGAAGGAACTCGCCAACCAGCGCGAGCTTGCCGGCATGATCGGAATCCAGGGCGCGACGCTCACCCACCATCTGAACGCGATGGAGGCGCAAGGGTTGCTGACACGCCGACGCGATCCGGAGAACCGCAGGATGCATCAGGTGGCCCTAACCGAGGATGGCGAGGCTTTGTTCGAGGAATTGCGGACCGCCGCGCTCGCTTTCGACAAGCGGCTGCGGGCAGGAATTGCCGATGAGAGGCTGGCCGAATTCGCCGAGGTGCTTGCAGCACTCCGTGGGAATGTCGGGGATTAAACCGCCTCAGTCATAGGTCGCGATGGCGCCGAAGGCGTAGTGGCGCAGCCTGAGCGCCGCGATCAGCGCGGTGAGCTTCGCCTTGCCGTCGAAGGCGTTCTGGAACATCTCGTCATGCATCAACAGGATCAGCCTGCCCGGCTTGACGAAATGGCCGTAGCCGAACAGATGATCGATCTCGTTCACCAGATGGTCGACGCTCTGCACCGGCTTGCCGCTGTCTTCATGCACCCATTCATGATCCCAGCCATAGAGCCAGAATCCTGACGCGGCGACGAACTCGTAGTCCGGGTCTTCGCGGCCGGCCTGCGCCAGCCCAAGCGAGTTGTCGTCCTTCGACATCGACGGCAGCCGGAACACGTCGCGCCCCGGCAGCCGCGCGCGCACGGCGGGCTTCAGGCCAAGCACAGCGTTGGCCCTCAGCATGTCCGCGACCACGCCCTCGGTGTCGCCGTAGAAATGCCGGTAGTGGTTGTAGGCATGGCTATAGCTGTGATTGCCGATCGTCACCAACGGCATCGATTTCGCCCGCTGCAGCAGCACCCGGTTGGCCGCATTGGCTTCGGCATGCATGCCGACCATGAACAGTGTCGCCGGCACCTGCTCGGCCTGCAGCACGTCGAGGATATTGGCCGTGCCGTTCAGCGGACCGTCGTCGAAGGTGAGATAGATGGTCCGGTCGGCGGCAAGCGCAGGACACGCCACGAGCAACAGCGTCAGTACAAGAAGTCGAAGCGGCATCCGCAAGTTCCGGTTGCAATCGCGGCAGCCCGCCATGCCTGTCCAAGCTTGGCAAGCTTGCCGGTCGATCGCGCTATGCCAGGCTGCCTTGCAGCACCTTGAGCTTCGCCTTCTTCGGGCTGCGCGCCATCAGCCATTCGCGCGCCTTGTCCTGCGGCATCGGGAAGGCGATCGAATAGCCTTGCACCTGGTCGCAGCCGATCGCCATCAGCGAGTCGAGCTCGGCCTCGGTCTCCGCGCCCTCGGCGACGATCGAGATGCCCAGCCCCCGGGCAAGCTCGGTGATGGCGCGCACGATCTTGGTGTTGTCGCCGTTCTCGTTGATGTTCTGGACGAAGCGGCGGTCGATCTTCAGCCGGTCGATCTCGTTCGGATTGACGTGGCTGAGCGAGGCATAGCCGGTGCCGAAATCGTCGAGCTCGAGATGCACGCCGGCGGCGCGGATGTGCCTGAGCTTGGCGGCGATGCCGGTCTTCTCGTCGTCGAGAATGACGGATTCGACGATTTCCAGCGACAGCTTCTGCGATGCGAGCCCGGCCCGTTCCAGCGTCGAGAACAGGAACTCGTCGAAGTCCGGCTCGCGCAGTTCCGTGCCGGAGACATTGACGGCGATGCGTCCGAAATCGATGCCGGCGCGGTCCCATTCGGCAGCTTCGTTGATCGCCTTGGTGATGACGATACGGCCGATATCGGGCATGAAGCCGCATTTCTCGGCGACCGGGATGAACTCGCCGGGCGAGATCATGCCGCGTGCGGCATGCTTCCAGCGCACCAGCGCCTCGATGCCGCTGATCTTGCCGCTGGTGAGCGACACCTGCGGCTGGAAATAGACCTCGAAGGTCTTTTCCGCGATCGCGGTGCGGATATCCTGTTCGAGCTGCTTGCGGTAGTCGAGCTCGCGCCGAAGCTCCTCGGAGAAGAAGGAGAAGCTGCCGCCGCCGAGCTTCTTGGCGGAGTAGAGCGCGAGATCGGCATGGACGAGCAGGTCCTGCGCATTCTCGGCATCGACCGGGTAGACGGCGATGCCGGCGCTGGCGCCGGGCATGATGGTCGTGCCCTGGAAGGTGATCGGTTCGTTGATCTCACCGAGGATGCGCTTGGCCAGCGCATGGATGTCCTCGGTGGTGCCGGCGCCGTTGAGGATCATCACGAATTCGTCGCCGCCGAGACGGGCGCAAAGATCCGAGGCGCGGCAGGAATCGCGCATGCGCTGGGCGGTGACGACAAGCACATAGTCGCCCGCTGCGTGCCCCAGAGTGTCGTTGATCTGCTTGAAGCGGTCGAGGTCGAACTGGATCACCGCCAGGCGCTCGCGGCGGCGGTGCGCGCCCTTGATCAGCGTGTCGAAATGATCGGTGAGGAAGGTACGGTTGTGCAGTCCGGTCAGGCCGTCATGCACGGCGATGAAGGCCATCGAATTGCGGGCGTCGACCAATTCATGCGTCTTGCGCAGGATGGCTTTGGACATCGGCCGGAAGATGAACAGCGCCACCAGCACGATGACGCCGATGGTGGCGAAAAACAGCGTGCGGTGCAGCTCGAGCATGTTGCCCGACCGCTCGTTGGCAAAGGCGCTGATGCGCTGGCCGAGCGCGGCATAGCCGGACAAGGTCGCGTTGGCGACGGAGGCGTCGAGACCGGCGCGTTCGCCGCCGGCCTTGTAGCCGTCGCTTTGCATGCCGAGCTGGGACTGGAAGGACGAGGCCAGTCGTTCGCCGTTGGCAATCAGGCCGACCGAGAAATAGTCGAGGTGGAACGGCTTGCTGAACAGCACGTATTCGATCGATTTCGGATCGTTGCGCGCCGGCGACAGCGGATCGGCGCCGGTCTCCTCGAGCAGCAGGTCATAGTTGGTCTCGAACTCGGCCGTCGCCTGCTTGAGCGCGGTGACGAGCGCCGCCTGCTTGTCGCGTGAGGCGGCACCCGTGGCGCCCGCCAGGAAGACGATGCGCTGCGACAGCGCCTTCTGCGTCGAGACGATGTCGAGCAGCGCATCATTGTGCTGCTGTTGCGCCATCAGCTGCTGCAGAAGGATGAAGGATGCCATCACCATGGCGGCGATGATCGTGAGCGCCAGCCAGTAGCCGCTCTTGATCAGCAGAATCAGCTTGCGCGAAACGCTCTGCACTGGCTGCTGCGACATAACTCGGTGACCCCTCCGGTCGACGGATTCCTGCCGTGGATTCGTGGCGGGAAGAGCCTTGACGTGAAAGGGTTAACAGGTCGGCAAGCAGGCGCGGCGCTCATCCCGGCGGCGTGACAAAGCTGACAAGATGGTTATCGCGTCCTTTCAAGCGTTGTCGGCATTTGAGTGCATCGTCGCTCCGCCGTGGCCGGAAGGCTTTCGCAACGCCACCGAAGCGGTCGTTTTTGCGATGGATTTTTCGGCCGCACGGCGCGACAGTCCGCGTCAAATGAACAGGGCCAGACCATGAGCGCAGCGTTTCTCTCCCACATCGACAACGAGCTTCAGGGCCTGAAATCGGCCGGGCTCTACAAGTCAGAGCGGGTCATATCCTCGATGCAGTCGGCCGAGATCGAGGTTGCAGGCCAGAAGGTGCTGAATTTCTGCGCCAACAACTATCTCGGCCTTGCCGACAGTCCCGAGTTGCGCGAGGCGGCGAAGCGGGCGCTTGACCGTTACGGCTACGGCATGGCCTCGGTGCGCTTCATCTGCGGCACGCAGGAGGAGCATAAGCAGCTCGAAGCGACGATCTCGTCCTTCCTCGGCATGGAGGACGCCATCCTCTACGGCTCCTGCTTCGACGCCAATGGCGGCCTGTTCGAGACGCTGCTGGGCGAGGAGGACGCCGTTATCTCGGACGCGCTGAACCACGCTTCGATCATCGATGGGGTGCGATTGTCCAAGGCCAAGCGCTTCCGCTACGCCAACAACGACATGGCCGATCTCGAAGCGCGGCTGAAGGAGGCGAAGGACTGCCGTTTCCGGCTGATCGCCACCGACGGCGTGTTCTCGATGGACGGCATCATCGCCAATTTGCGAGGGGTCTGCGATCTCGCCGAGAAATATGATGCGATGGTCATGGTCGACGACAGCCACGCGGTCGGCTTCGTCGGCAAAAACGGCCGCGGCTCGGCCGAGCATTGCGGCGTCGAGGGCAGGGTGGACATCATCACCGGCACGCTCGGCAAGGCGCTGGGCGGTGCTTCCGGCGGCTACACCTCGGGCAAAAGCCAAGTGGTCGACTGGTTGCGCCAGCGCTCGCGGCCCTATCTCTTCTCCAACACGCTGATGCCGGCGATCGCCGGCGCCTCGCTCAAGGTGTTCGAGCTGATCCGCAATGGCGGCGCGCTGCGCGAGCGCCTATATGCCAACGCGCAACGCTTCCGGTCCCAGATGGGTAAGCTGGGCTTTACGCTTGCCGGCGCCGATCACCCGATCATCCCGGTGATGCTTGGCGACGCTGCTTTGGCACAGGAGATGGCGCAGCGCATGCTGAAGCGCGGCATCTACGTCATCGGCTTTTCCTTCCCGGTGGTGCCGAAGGGCCAGGCGCGCATACGCACGCAGATGTCGGCCGCCCATTCCAGCACCGATATCGACCGAGCGGTCGAGGCGTTCGGCGAGGTCGGTAAGGAATTGGGCGTGATCGGCTGAGGCGCTTTACCCTCCCCCTTGTGGGGAGGGTCGGCGCACGGCCGCTTGCGAAGCAAGTGGCCGGGAGACGGGGCGGGGGTATGCAGGGTCAGTACCGTCGCCAGTGTTTTGACCCCCACCCGGCCCTTCGGGCCACCCTCCCCACAAGGGGGAGGGTAAGGAGGCTGAATGTCCAACATGATGAAGGCACTGGTGAAGGCCAAGGCCGAGCCGGGAATCTGGATGGAAGAGGTGCCGGTGCCGGAGATCGGCCCGAACGACGTGCTGATCAAGGTCAGGAAGACTGCGATCTGCGGCACCGACGTCCACATCTACAATTGGGACCAGTGGGCGCAGAAGACGGTGCCCGTGCCGATGGTGACGGGCCATGAATTTGTCGGCACGGTCGCCGACTACGGCGCCGCGGTCACCGAATACAAGGTCGGCCAGCGCGTCTCGGGCGAAGGCCATATCGTCTGCGGCCACTGCCGCAACTGCCGCGCCGGGCGAGGGCATCTGTGCCGCAATACGCTGGGCGTCGGCGTCAACCGTCCAGGCGCTTTCGGCGAATACATGGCGATCCCGCAGCACAATGTCGTGCCGATCCCCGACGACGTGCCGGACGAAATCGCCGCCATCTTCGATCCATTGGGCAATGCCGTGCACACGGCATTGTCCTTTGATCTGGTCGGCGAGGACGTCCTGGTTACCGGCGCCGGCCCGATCGGCATCATGGGCGCGCTGGTCGCGCAATGCGTCGGCGCGCGAAAAGTCGTCATCACCGACATCAACCCGGTCCGGCTGGATCTGGCGCGCAAGCTCGGCGTCCAGCATGTGGTCGATGCCTCGAAGGAGAAGCTGCGCGACGTCATGCCTTCGATCGGCATGACCGAAGGTTTTGACGTCGGTCTTGAGATGTCGGGCGCCGCGCCCGCCTTCCGCGACATGATCGACACCATGAACAATGGCGGCAAGATTGCCATTCTCGGCATCGCCCCCACCGGCTTCGAGATCGACTGGAACAAGGTCATCTTCAAGATGCTGCACCTCAAGGGCATCTACGGCCGCGAGATGTTCGAGACCTGGTACAAGATGATCGCCCTGGTGCAGGGCCCGCTGGACGTTTCGGGCCTGATCACGCACCGCATCGGCATCGACGATTTCCAGGTGGGATTCGATGCGATGCGGAGCGGCAGCTCGGGCAAGGTGGTGATGGATTGGTAGGTCGCCCTACCGCAGGATTCTGTTTGTCATCAGCCATTTCACCGAGCGGGGCCACGCGTAGTTCGCACCCATGCGAAGATCGGTGAAGCCTTGCGAAACAGGTCTCCCGGTCTCAGCGTCGAGGATGCGAATGAACATGGTATGTTCTGTTCGGTTGACGCGCGTTACGACGCCAAGCAGGGCAAGAGACGCGCCGTGCTCTTTCGCGATTTTGCCTTCGCAGCCCCCGCAGTTGCGCAATCCGTGCGGCGCGGCCGCCCGTTCATCCGCCGCTGGCTGATCGATTACTGAAAAACGCCCCGAATGGGAAAGCATATCCTTCGCAACTTGTGCCGACTCGGACAGATAGCGCCTGTCGCGTTCATCCGGAGGAATTATCCCCGCCCCGGCGCTCTTGTCTTCCAATTCGAAAGGGAACACTTCGATTGACGTCGGCTTTGCCTGCTGGGCGTGTGTGGACACGCAGGTGCCTGCAAGCAGCGTCGTCAGGAGAGTCAATGTGCAAATGCGCATGATAGTCCTCCCGTCGATGTAGTCCTCCCGCCGAGGCGCCAACATCTATAGGCCGGTCGACAACCAAAATCACGACCGAGAGGAAATTCCGAGCTTTGACTGAGGCATGGAGCTATCTCACAGCCTCAGTCGTTCAGAGCGACTGACCTTGACCATTGCTCGAAGCAAGACTGGCCTCGAGTGCGGCCAATCCTTCCGCAATCGCCGCCCTCTCTTCCACACTCAACCTCGTCAACAGTTCCCTTTCGAACGCCTTCGCCAGCGGCACCATCTCGCGATAGGCGGCAAGTCCCGCCTTGGTCAGCGTCAGGTGCTCGACGCGGCGGTCGGTCTCGTCGGGCGTGCGCGTCAGCCAGCGCCGGCGCTCCAACTCGGCCACCGCCCGCGAAACCTTGGTCTTGTGCATGGCCGACTGCTCGCCGAGCTCCGTGGCCGTCATCGTGCCGCGCTGGCCGAGGCCCGAAAGCGTGCGCCATTCCGGCCGCGTCAGGCCGTGGCGTTCCTTGTAAATGCGCGAGAATTCGCGGCTGACGGTGTCGGCCAGCCGATAGAGACGGTAGGGCAAAAAACTTTCGAGCTCGAGGATTTCCGGTTCCATAGGCGCACCACCGATGCGGTGTTCGGCGTTGATAGTTACATTTTCGATGGTTACAAATGAAACCAGTTTGGTCAACATCCCCGGAAAGCCATACTCGCAGCAGCCCGGGAGCAGGGAGGATCGGATGGCCTTTTCCTACATGCCGGGCTTCGGCAACGATTTTGAGACCGAGACGCTGCCCGGCTCGCTGCCGCAGGGGCGCAACTCGCCGCAGCGTCCCGCCTATGGCCTTTATGCCGAGCAGCTTTCCGGCTCGCCCTTCACGGCGCCGCGCGGCACCAACGAGCGCTCCTGGCTCTACCGCATCCGTCCGAGCGTCAGGCATACCGGCCGCTTCAAGGCAGCGAGCTACCCCTTGTGGAAGACCGGGCCCAATATCGGCGACCATGAGCTGGCGCTCGGCCAGTACCGTTGGAACCCGGTGCCGATGCCCGCCGAGCCGACCGACTTCATCTCCGGCATGCGCGCTATGACCACGGCGGGCGACGCGGTGGGGCAATCCGGCATGGCGGCGCATGTCTATGCCGCCAACCGCTCGATGGTCGACGATCATTTCTTCAATGCCGACGGCGAGCTCATGATCGTGCCGCAGGTCGGCGCGCTGCGCTTCGTCACCGAGATGGGCGTCATCGAGCTTCGGCCCGGCGAGATCGCGGTGCTGCCGCGCGGCCTCGTCTTCAAGGTCGAGCTCGCCGACAAGGAGGCGCGCGGCTATGTCTGCGAAAACTATGGCGCCAAGTTCACGATGCCCGATCGCGGGCCGATCGGCGCCAACTGCCTGGCCAATCCGCGCGACTTCAAGACGCCCTGCGCCTGGTTCGAAGAGAAGGAGACGCCCTGCCGGCTGATCGTCAAATGGTGCGGCGCTTTCCATGTCACCGAGCTCGGCCATTCGCCGCTCGACGTCGTCGCCTGGCATGGCAACTACGCGCCCTACAAATATGATCTGGCAACCTTTTCACCGGTCGGCGCCATCCTGTTCGACCATCCCGACCCGTCGATCTTCACCGTGCTGACGGCGCCGAGCGGCGAGGCGGGCACCGCCAATGTCGACTTCGTCATCTTCCCGCCGCGCTGGCTGGTGGCGGAAAACACTTTTCGGCCGCCCTGGTACCACCGCAACATCATGAGCGAGTTCATGGGCCTGATCCACGGCCAGTACGACGCGAAGGAGGAAGGTTTTGTCCCCGGGGGCATCAGCCTGCACAACCAGATGCTGGCGCATGGGCCGGACGCTTCCGGCTTCGAGAAGGCGACGCGCGCCGACTTGAAACCGGTCAAGCTCGACAACACCATGGCCTTCATGTTCGAGACGCGCTTTCCGCAGATGCTGACGCGTTACGCAGCGGAGCTGGACACGTTGCAGGAGAATTATATCGACTGCTGGGCAGACCTGAAGAAGCGGTTTAACGGCACGCCGGAAGGCGACTGGTCCTGATTGGCGGCATCATTGTCAGGAAAACTCGCGCGGGCAGCTTGACGATCGCTCGCAACGGCCTTGTTGTGGATCAAGCGGCACGACAAGCCGCATTGGAGAGGAAACCGCATGAAGCTTGCCACACTGAAGAACGAGACGCGCGACGGGAAGCTGGTCGTGGTCTCGCGCGATCTGACGCGGTTCACCGACGCTTCCTTCCTGGTGCCGACACTGCAGGCGGCGCTCGACGACTGGCGGCGGATTGCGCCGCATCTGGCGGCGATGGCGGAATCGCTTGAGACCAATGCCGTGCCTTCGGCTCGATTCCATGAACATGACGCCCACTCGCCACTGCCGCGTGCTTATCAATGGGCGGATGGTTCCGCCTATGTGAACCATGTCGAATTGGTGCGGAAGGCACGCGGCGCCGAAATGCCGGCAAGTTTTTGGACCGATCCGCTGATCTACCAGGGCGGGTCCGACTCCTTCATTGCGCCGCGCGATCCGATCCGCATGGCGGACGAAGCCTTCGGTATCGATATGGAGGCCGAAGTCGCCGTCATCGTCGACGATGTGCCGATGGGCGCGAGCCTCGAACAGGCGAGGGATGCGATCCGCCTCGTCATGCTGGTCAACGACGTGACGCTGCGCGCCATCACGGGGCCGGAACTGGCAAAAGGGTTCGGCTTCTTCCAATCGAAGCCGTCTTCCGCTTTCTCGCCGGTCGCGGTCACGCCCGACGAGCTGGGCGACGCCTGGGACGGCGGCAAGGTCAACCTCGCGCTGCTGGTCGACCTCAACGGCAAGCCGTTCGGCCGCGCCAATGCCGGCGTCGACATGACCTTCGATTTCCCGGCGCTGATCGCGCATGCCACCAAGACCCGACCGCTTGCCGCCGGCACCATCATCGGGTCGGGCACCGTTTCCAACAAGCTCGACGGCGGGCCGGGCAAGCCGGTCTCGGCGGGCGGCGCCGGTTATTCCTGTATCGCCGAACTGCGCATGATCGAGACGATCGAGAGCGGTAAGCCGAAGACGCCCTTCCTGCATTTCGGCGACACGGTGCGCGTCGAGATGAAGGACAAGGCCGGCCATTCGATCTTCGGCGCCATCGAGCAGAAGGTCGAGAAGTACGAGGGGTGAGGGGAGAAAGGAACCTGAAAAGGTGACCCTGCTCGAGCACATGCGCCGCATGGCGCGCAACAATTTATGGTCGAACGACCGGCTCTACCGTGCCGTGCTGGCGCTCCAGCCCGGCGAGTTTGAGGCCAAGCGCACCAGCTTCTTCCCGTCGATCAAGGAGACGCTCAACCACATCCTCGCGGTCGATCGTCTCTATCTCGATTTCCTGACGGATGGCGGCCTCGGCGCCGCCGCCTATGACACCTTCGTGCCGTTCGACGATGCGGCAAGCCTGGCGGCGGCACAGGCCGATTTCGACCGCAGGCTGATTGCCTTCTGCGATCGCCTGTCGGAGGCCGATCTCGACCGGCGCGTCATCACCGATCGGCGCGAGGACGGAATGATCCCGGAGAGGATCGGCGACATCCTCGCCCATGTCTTCCTGCACGACATCCATCATCGCGGCCAGGTGCATGCCATGCTTTCCGGCACCTCGGTGGCGCCGCCGCAATTGGATGAGTTTTTGCTGGATTACGACTTCAAGCTCAGGAAGGACGAGGTCGAACGGCTGGGGTTGTGAACACGCGAGAATGTCTCGGGAATTATCGTAGTTACGAAAATTATTGACTTAATTATTGTAGGTACATAAATTCCGATGAAGATCGTTTGGGATGAACCGAAACGGTTGGCCAACATTGACAAACACGGCTTGGATTTCGCGGCGTTGGACGAGGAGTTTTTCCTTGCGTCGACGATCCGGGCGGCCAAAGCCGGACGTTTCATGGCGATTGGTCGGATAGTCGACGGCGTTGTTGCAGTGGTTTTTGCCGGACTTGGCTCCGAAGGCATTTCGATAATTTCGATGCGGCCGGCCAACCAGACGGAAAGGAGATTGTTCGATGGCAAAAGCTAAGCTGAACGCTACCAGGCCTGACAAAGAATTCAAGCCGGGCAAGGGTTTCACCAAGGAAGATTGGGACGCCGTTTCGGACAATCCCGAATGGACCGAGGAGGACTTTCGGAATGCCCGCCCCTTCACCGAGGTCTTCCCCGACCTTGCCGAAAGCATTCGCCGATCGCGTGGCAGGCCGGCGCTCGACAACCCGAAGAAGCAGGTGACCCTGCGGCTCGACAGCGACGTGATTGCCCGCTTTCGCGCCGGCGGGCCTGGCTGGCAGAGCCGGATCAACGATATCCTGCGCAAAGCCGCCGGCCTCCAAAAGTAAAGTAGCTCGATCGCATGGCAGTCAGGCCAGCGCGACCTCCTAACGGGCGAAATGCGGGTCTGATGTCAGGATGGTTAGGTTCTCTACCCGCGCCTGCGCGATCAGCAATCTGTCAAAGGGATCACCATGGTGATGGGGCAGGTTGCCGACCGCATGTGCGTGCTGAAAGGTGATCGCAAGCGGCTGAAATTGCATCCTTGGAAGCAACCCCGGCAGGTCGTCTGGCGCTTCAAGCTTTCCAATTGAACGTTTGATGGCAATTTCCCAGATACTTGCTGCGCTCGCGAACACCACCACGTCCGATGCCAGGATGGCGCGGTGGTGCTCGCTGAGACGTCGATCGTCCGCGATCGACCAGAGGATGATGTGCGTGTCGGCGAGAAACGGGCCGATCGTCATTTCACGTACTCGTCCCATTCGGGACCGAGTTCGTCGAAATCGTCCGCAATCCAGATCTTGCCTTTCAATGCGCCAATGCGAGGCAGGAGATCTTCCTTGGCCGGCGGCACAAGCCTGGCGGCGATTTTGCCATGGCGCGTGAGCACGATCTCCTCGCCGGCTTCCGCACGGCTGACGAGTTCCGACAGTTTGGCCTTAGCCTCCGCAATCGAGATATTCATAGCGCGACCTTTCTGACCATAATTTAGGTCATAATTGGTCGAGCCGCAAGCAGGCCCGGCGTTACGCCGCCTTGCCGTCCAGCTTCAGCACGCCGCGCTTGATCTGGTCCTGCTCGATCGATTCGAACAGCGCGCGGAAATTGCCCTCGCCAAAACCTTCGTCGCCCTTACGTTGGATGAACTCGAAGAAGATCGGCCCGATCACGGTTTTCGAAAAAATCTGCAGCAGGATCTTGGTCATGCCACCGTCGACGACGCCTTCGCCGTCGATCAGGATGCCATGCTTCTTCATGCGCTCGATCGGCTCGTCATGGCCGTGCACGCGCTCGTGCGACATCTCGTAATAGGTGTCGGGCGGACCGGGCATGAATTTCAGCCCGTTGGCGGCCAGCTTGTCGGTGGCGTCGTAGATCGCGTCCGTGCCGACGGCGATGTGCTGGATGCCTTCGCCATTGTACTTCTTGAGGTACTCGGCGATCTGGCTGGTCTCATCCTTGGACTCGTTCAGCGGAATGCGGATCTTGCCGCAGGGCGAGGTGATCGCCCGGCTGACCAGGCCGGTGATCCTGCCGTCGATGTCGAAGAAGTGGATCTGCTTGAAGCCGAACAGGTCGCGATAGAAATCCCACCACTTGTCCATGTTGCCGCGATAGACATTGTGGGTGAGGTGGTCGAGGTAGTAGAAGCCGACGCCTTCGGGCTTGGGGTTGCGCTCGCCTAGCCACTCGAATTCGGCGTCGTAGGCCGAGCCCTTCTCGCCATAGGCCTCGACGAAATAGAGGAGCGAGCCGCCGATGCCGACGATGGCCGGCACGTCGAGCGCCTTATCGGTGTTCTCATAGGGCGTGGCGCCTTTCGACACCGCATGGTCGAAGGCATGCTTGGCATCGACCACGCGCCAGGCCATCGAGGCGGCGCAGGGGCCATGCTTTTCGACGAACTTCATCGCATGCGAGCCGGGCTCGGCGTTGACGACATAGTTGATGTCACCCTGGCGCCAGACGGTGATGTCCTTCGTGCGGTGCTTCGCCACCGCGACATAGCCCATACGGGTGAAGAGCTCGGCGAGCTTGGCCGGCTCCGGATGCGCGAACTCGACGAATTCAAAACCGTCGGTGCCGGCGGGGTTCGCGTTGCTTATCTTGGCGGGTGGGGCGTCGTGCGGGAAGGGGCCCATGGCAAATCCTCCGAAAGCTGTTGCGGCCGAGCTTGGCCAACCTCGCAAATGATAGCGCGGAGTCGTCGCACGGTGCTTGCATTCAACCGCCTAAAATGCGCATCATGTGCGCGGATTGTGCATAATTGGAGAAAATTCCATGGATAATGAGCGCCTTGATCAGTTTGACCGCAAGATACTGGCGCTTCTGCAGGGCGATGCGCGGCTCACCAACAACGACCTTTCGGAGCGGGTGAACCTGTCGGCCTCGCAATGCTCGCGTCGGCGCCAGCGGCTGGAGGAGGACGGCTACATCAGAGGTTATCGCGCCGTGCTCGACCGCGACCGTCTCGGCTTTTCGCTGGTCAACGTCATCTCGGTGACCTTGGCCACGCACAACCGCGACAACGCCCGCCGCTTCGGCGAGCTGGTGGCGCGCCTGCCCGAGGTGCAGGAGGCGCATGCGCTGACCGGCGAGATGGACTACATCCTGAAAGTGGTGACGCCCGACCTCAAATCGCTGGCGGAGTTCGTCAACGGGATACTTCTGCCGCATGAATCCGTGCAGCATGTGAAGACGGCGATCGTGCTGGAAACGCTGAAGGAAACCGGCGCGCTGCCGATTTAGTTTTTCGCGGATCTTTATTGGCCAAGCTGGGCGGGACAGCCCCCTCTGTCCTGCCGGACATCTCCCCCCACAAGCAGGGCTGTCCGGGGAAAGAGAGAGGTGAATCGAAATGCCGCATGTGCATGCCC
>SAQE01000033.1 GCA_004020545.1 Mesorhizobium sp.
TGATGCCTCCTTCATGCAGGCCGCCGCGCGCCCGCCGGCGAAGCCGAAGAAGGGTGAGGAGGGGTCGACGCGACCATCGGCCGACACCGACGCGCGTTGGGGGCGCAAGGGCAACAAGACCGTGTTCGGCTATAAGGTGCACAACGGCGTCGACGATGCTCACACGCTGATCCGGCGCATGGACTTCACGGATGCATCGATCACCGACACCGAGCCGGCCGACGGCCTGATCAGCGGGGACGAGGAGGCAGCCTATGGCGACCAGGCCTACTACACCCATGCCCGGCATGCCCGGCTTAAGCAGGCCGGCATCAAGGACCGGCTGATGCATCGAGCCAATAAGCACCATCCGCTGACGCCGCGCCAGAAGCTGCGCAACCGGCTGATCTCGACGGTGCGGGCGGCGGTGGAGCGACCGTTTGCGGTGTTCAAGCAGCGCTACGGCATGCGGCGGTTGCGCTTCTTCAATCTGGCGACCAACCGGACGCAGTGCATGCTTGCCGGCTGCGGCTACAATCTGCAGCGGGCGGCCGCCGTCCTCTTCCCGAGGAGGAAGCCGGCATGAGGCGCAGTCCGCCCAAAATCCGCCGCGGAGGCGGCCTGAGCCCCAGGAGTGGGGCAAAATACCTCGCCAAGGCGGCCCGATTGCCTTTCAAAAAACGCCCATGTGCCATGTGCGCCAAATATCGGCTCCCATGCAAAGCCCTCCTTGTGGGAGAAGGTGGCCGAGCGAAGCTCGGTCGGATGAGGGGTGTTCCAGGGAACGCCAACGTCTCATTCCGCTGGAACATCAGCGCCTCACTCCGCTGGAACACCCCTCAACCGTCTCGGCGCTGCGCGCCGATCCACCTTCCCACAAGGGGAGAAGGGTATGCCTGTTCACTGTTATCAAAACTTCATGGTTCCGATATGCGCCTGAAACATTGAGGCGAGAGCTTGGCGGTCCCGTTCAACGCCATCCGGAGACAGCCATGAACAAGATCTCGTTGACCCGCCGCGCTTTCGTCACCTCAGCCAGCGCCTTTGGCCTTGTCGGCGCCTCCGGGCTCGCGCTGCCCTATTATTCCCGCGCCAATCAGCGCCCGGCCTTCACCCACGGCGTCCAGTCCGGCGATGTCGACGCCACCTCCGGCATGGTCTGGACCCGCACGGATCGCCCGGCGCGCGTCATGTACGAAGTGTCGACGACTGAGAGCTTCGCCGATGCCGTCAAGCTGGCGCCGCTCGATACCTCGCCCGCCAGCGACTACACGGTGAAGCGGCTGCTCACCGACCTCGCCTCCGACCAGGACATCTTCTACCGCATGACTGCGGCTGACCTTTCCGACATCAACGCCGTTTCCGAGCCGATCGTCGGCCGTTTCCGCACCGCTCCGGCTTCGAAGCGCGACGTTCGCTTCGCCTGGTCGGGCGACACCGCCGGCCAGGGCTGGGGCATCGACGAGACCGGCATGAAGACCTATTCGACCATCGCCGGGCATACGCCGGACTTCTTCCTGCATTCCGGCGACACGATCTATGCCGACGGCGCCATGAAAGACGAGGTCGATCTGCCCGGCGGCGGCAAGTGGAAGAATGTCGTCATGATCGACGGCAAGCGCAAGGTCGCCGAGACGCTGGACGAGTACCGCGACCAGTGGAAGTACAACATGATGGACAAGCACGTGCTGGGCCTCTCCGCCATCTGCCCGACCTTCTACCAGTGGGACGACCACGAGGTGCTGAACAATTGGTCGGATTCGAAGAAGCTGACCGCCGACAACCGCTACACGGAAAAATCCATCCATGTGCTCTCGGCTCGCGCGGCGCGCGCCTTCCACGAGATGACGACCATCCGCTACGAGCCGTCGGAGCCGGGCCGCGTCTACCGCAAGATCGCCTATGGCCCGCTGCTCGACGTCTTCTTCCTCGACATGCGCTCCTACCGCGGCCCGAACGGCCCGGACATGGAGGAAACGCTGACGCCCAAGTCGCGCATGCTCGGCGAACAGCAGACCAAGCGGCTGAAGCGGGAGCTGGCGAACTCGAAGGCGACCTGGAAGATTATCGCCGCCGACATGCCGCTCGGCCTCATCGTCTGGGACGACGCGGCCAAGAAGGCCGGCGCCGAGGCGGTCAGCAATGGCGACAATGGCGCGCCGAAGGGGCGCGAGCTCGAACTCGCGGACCTGCTGCGCTACATCAAGAACGCCGGCATCACCAACACGGTGTGGCTCACCGCCGACGTGCACTACACGGCGGCGCATTACTACAATCCGGACAAGGCCAAGTTCCAGGATTTCAATCCGTTCTGGGAGTTCGTCTCCGGCCCGATCCATGCCGGCACGTTCGGCCCCAACGATTTCGACATGACCTTCGGCCCGGAGCTGAAATTCATCAAGGCGCCGACCGCCGAGCAGGGCCAGAACCTGCCGCCGTCGGCCGGGCTGCAGTTCTTCGGTCTGGTCGACATTTCCGGCGCCACCGAGCAGCTCACCGTGCGGCTGATGGATCGCGACGACAACGAGCTTTACAAGGTCACGCTCGACCCGGTGCGGTCGGCGTAGGTTGGATAGGTGGGCGCGAGGCACCCCCCTCTGTCCTGCCGGACATCTCCCCCGCAAGGGGGGAGATTGGCAGCTCCGCTGGCGGCGCTTTTCTGCGACGTCGGCGATTGGCGAAAGCCAGGGTGACATCTGATCTCCCCCCTTGCGGGGGAGATGCCCGGCAGGGCAGAGGGGGGTGTGCCGGAGTGCTACCCTTGCCAGATAGCCGTCGCGAAGATCAATCCGGGTAGCAGGTCGCGGGAATGTTCGGCCAGACGGCGGTGTCGCAGTTGGCCGCCTTCTGCCGCTGCTTGAAAGCGGCGCTGACCGGGCCGGTGACGATCGGATCGACGCCGTCGGGCGCATCGGCGAACATCTGCTGCGCGGTCTTGGCGTCGGGCGACTGGATGGAACCGGTCTCTCTCAGAGCCGTCGCCGACTGCGCCACTCCGGCCGCAAGCAGCACGCCGAGCGCTGCCCATGCGAAAACCGGACGCAATCTGGACATCTGATTGGTCATGAACATCGAACTGCCCGGCCCCTCAAAGGTTCCGCCTTGGTTAACAGAATCATTTCACACCAAGACGTTTAAGAATCAGTGACCATGTATTTGGGGCGGGGCCTCCCCTTTCGCAATTGCGAAAAACCTTGTATGAGCCGCGCAACCGAAAAAGGCGGCGCTTTTGGGCCTGCTGCCTGCAACACTCCCGAGACCAGACAAATGAACCTCCGCAATATCGCGATCATCGCGCATGTCGACCATGGGAAAACCACGCTCGTCGACCAGCTCCTCAAACAGTCCGGCGCCTTCCGCGACAACCAGCGCGTCGCCGAGCGTGCCATGGATTCCAACGACCTCGAAAAGGAACGCGGCATCACCATCCTTGCCAAGGCGACCTCGGTCGACTGGAAAGGCACCCGCATCAACATCGTCGACACGCCCGGACACGCCGACTTCGGCGGCGAGGTCGAGCGCATCCTGTCGATGGTGGATTCGGCGATCGTGCTGGTCGATGCCGCCGAAGGGCCGATGCCGCAGACCAAGTTCGTCGTCGGCAAGGCGCTCAAGGTGGGTCTCAGGCCGATCGTCGTCATCAACAAGATCGACCGCCCCGATGCTCGCCACATCGAAGTGGTCAACGAGGTGTTCGACCTGTTCGCCGCGCTCGACGCGACCGACGAGCAGCTCGACTTCCCGATCCTCTACGGTTCGGGTCGTGACGGCTGGGTGTCGGAAAACCCCGAAGGCCCGAAGGACCAGGGTTTGGCGCCGCTGTTCGACCTCGTCGTCAAGCATGTGCCGGCGCCGACGGTGCATCCCGGTCCGTTCCGCATGATCGGCACCATCCTCGAAGCCAATCCGTTCCTTGGCCGCATCATCACCGGCCGCATCGAGAGCGGCTCGCTGAAGCCCAACCAGGCGGTCAAGGTGCTGCACCATGACGGCACCCAGATCGAGACCGGACGTATCTCGAAAATCCTCGCCTTCCGCGGCCTCGAGCGCCAGCCGATCGAGGAAGCGCAGGCGGGCGACATCGTGGCGATCGCCGGCCTGTCGAAGGGCACCGTCGCCGACACCTTCTGCGATCCGAGCGTGACCGAGCCGCTGCATGCGCAGCCGATCGATCCGCCGACGGTGACGATGTCCTTCCTCGTCAACGACAGCCCGCTTGCCGGCACCGAGGGCGACAAGGTGACCAGCCGCGTCATCCGCGACCGGCTGCTGCGCGAGGCCGAAGGCAATGTCGCGCTGAAGATCGAGGAATCGCCGGAGAAGGATTCCTTCTTCGTCTCCGGCCGCGGCGAATTGCAGCTTGCGGTGCTGATCGAGACGATGCGCCGCGAGGGCTTCGAGATCGCCGTGTCGCGTCCGCGCGTCGTCATGCAGAAGGGCGACAACGGCGAGCTGCTGGAACCTGTCGAGGAAGTCGTCATCGACGTCGACGAGGAGCATGCCGGCGTCGTCGTGCAGAAGATGTCGGAGCGCAAGGCCGAGATGGTGGAATTGCGCCCCTCTGGCGGCAACCGCCAGCGCCTCGTCTTCCACGCGCCGACGCGTGGCCTGATCGGCTACCAGTCGGAGCTGTTGACCGACACGCGCGGCACCGCCGTGATGAACCGGCTGTTCCACGCGTATCAGCCGTACAAGGGTGAATTGCCCGGCCGCACCAATGGTGTGCTGATCTCCAACGAGCAGGGCGAGTCGGTCGCCTACGCGATGTGGAACCTGGAAGACCGCGGCCCGATGATCATCGATCCGGGCGTCAAGGTCTATCAGGGCATGATCATCGGTATCCATAGCCGCGATAACGACCTGGAAGTGAACGTGCTGAAGGGCAAGAAGCTCACTAACATCCGAGCCGCCGGCAAGGACGAGGCGGTGAAGCTGACGCCGCCGGTCCGCATGACGCTTGAACGTGCGCTGGCCTGGATCCAGGACGACGAGCTGGTCGAGGTGACGCCGAAGACGATCCGGCTGCGCAAGCTCTATCTCGACCCGAACGAGCGCAAGCGCTTTGAGAAGTCGGCCAAGGTGATGGGCGCGGCGTAAGCCTTTTTCGCGAGCAGTCATTTGGGGGAGGGAGCAATGCTCCCTCCCTTTTCATTTCATCCGCATGCGGCCGAGACGATGGCGTCGCGGTCGGCTTCGCCGGAAAGATCGATACGGATCGCCATGCCGCTGCGCGCCGGCCTGCGCAAGGCCTTGGCGCCGTCCGGTTCGACAGCGAGCGCGCGCCGCTCTTCCCAATTCTGCAGTCTCGACCGCGAGATGCCGAGTTCTCCGGCGAGCAAACGGTCGAGGCGCAAGGGTGTTGCGGCGTCCAGCCGAAGTGCGAGCCAAAGCGCGGTGGCGCATTCCGGCCTGCCATCCAGAAGCTCCTTTCGGATCGTGACATCCGGAAATTCCTCGATCCGCCCGATCCGACTCCGTAGCGCCACGGCATCGAACGCATGACGTCGCACGAGCGATGGATCGTTGCTCTCGAGCGCCGCCAGCAGCGCCGGTTCGATGTCGCGGCGGTTGCAGCGCTCAAAAATGGTGCGGTTCCAGGAATTGTCGCAGTCCGTGCAGCGGTAGATCAGCCAGGCATCGATGCGCTTGCCGTTGGCGTTGACGCGGAATCTGCCGCTGCATCGATACGGTCTGATGCCGCCGCAGCGGTTGCAGTTGATGAGAGGTCGAGGCGCGATGGCGGGCGCGATCGCCCAGCGGATACGCAACAGTCCAGACATGCCGGTAGGCCCTTCCCATCGGGAAGTCCATCAGGCCGGCGATGTCCGAGATGCCCTCTTTGCTTGAGCATGATCTTTTCCGAAAACCGGATAACCACTTTTCGGGATCATGCCCATGCGGGCGCGGTGTGGCGAAAGGCTGCGATGGTTGGAAAGTCAGGCGTCGGCGGGTTGCGCGCGACAGCGGCTCAGCAATGCCAAACCGGTCTCGGAACCGCTCGCCTGAAGAACACATGAAAATGATACAGGTGCCGCCAAAGCTGCGCCTGCGGTGCTTTCGGGGAGTAGACGAGACCGGCGGTTACTGAGGCAAAATCAGGCTCGAAATGGATGTCGGGACGGCTCTTCTAGCCGTGCGGCGGCAGGCAGGCAAGACCAGCCTGCCGCCACGGTTCCTCGCCGACGGCTGAGCTGGCGGCAAATCAAGATCGCCAGCGTCAGCGCCAGGACTATGACCGGCGCTGCCATGGTGATGGCGGCGGGTTCCTGGGCGCTACATCATCTCGATGATCGGCGCTATCTCGACGGTGAAGGCAGGGTTCGTCAGGATCGGGCAATCCTTGGCCTTGATGACGGCATCGTCGATGTCCTTCGCCTCGACGATCGTGTAGCCGGCGGTCGGATTGCTGCCGCCGTTGTTCTCGACCTTGCCGCCGGGCAGCACCGTCTTCGACATGCCGACCGGATTGCCGCCGTCGACCACCGCCTGGCCGAGCTTGCCGTACCAGCCGGTCCAGGCATCCATCGCTGCCTTCCGTTCGGCCTCGTCGGTCGGCATCTTGCCGGAGCCGTGATAGACATAGAGAAATTTCGCCATGTTCTCCTCCCTTGTCGGCGGCGTCGAGCCGGAGATGCGGCCACGCCGCTGGCGATATGCGGCCATGCCGCAATCGTTAATCATCGACCCAAAATGGGAAACAGGCAATCGAGAATGCAGGATAGCTAATATAAGGCGCCGACCGCCGTCACCGCGCCATGGCGTGGTATTCGGGATTCGGGCGCATATCGACCGCTGCAGCCACCCGGTTCGACATGTTGAAGAAGGCGGCGGTCGAAGCGATGTCCCAGATGTCGCGTTCGGTGAAGCCCGCCTTACGCAGCGCGGCGCGGTCGCCTCGACGATCTTGGCCGGCTCTTCCGTCAGCTTGACCGCGAATTCGAGCATGGCGCGCTGGCGAGGGGATAGATCGGCGGCGCGGAAGTTCATCACCATCATCTCGCCCAGCGCAGGCTCGCCCGAAAGCTGACGCACCGCCGCGCCGTGCGCGGCGAGGCAGTAGAAGCAGTGGTTGATCGAGGACACGACGACCGCGATCATCTCGCGCTCCAGCTTCGACAGGCCGGAATCGCCCAGCATCAGGTCGTTGTACATGTCGGTGAAGGCGCGCAGCTTCTTCTCGTCGAAGGCGTATGCGAGAAGCACGTTGGGCACGAGGCCAAGCTTCTCCTCGCATTTGGCGAAATAGGCCTTTGTTGCCTCGCTGAGCTCCGCCTGGGCCAAGTCGAGCGCGGTGATCTTGCCGGTGGTCTTTCCGCTCATGGGGGGTCGTCCTGCTCGTTCAGTGCTGATTTCTGCCGAAAATTCCGAAGAATCTTTGCAAGCCGTCAAACCTTTGTCGCCAAAAAACGGTCATCTGCTACCATAAACGCAAAAGCATGTGACGGGAGGGATTTCACATCATGGCCAGCCTGAAAACCGCGAGCCAGCCGAAAAAGACCAGCCAGACAAAAGGAGGCGCGGCAAAGGGGAGCGAAAGACCAGGCGGCCGGCTCGTCGACTACCTACTGGCCCGCGCGCCTACCGAGGACATTGCGGCCTATGACGTTGCGGATATCGAACGCGCCGGCGATCTCGCCGGCCATGCCGTGGCGAGGCACCGCAAGGGCGAGACGATCGTTGCCATCGACACCGAGTCCGGCGTGGTGCGCCAGGGCAAGCCGATGACGGTGATAACCGTCGTCAACGACAACATGCCATTCCTGTTCGATTCCATCCTCGGCGAGATCACGGAGACTGCCGGCGAGCCGTTGCTGGTCACCCACCCCGTCGTCGTCGTCCGGCACGGCAAGGGTGGCGTCGAGGAAATCCTGGGCGACGGCGGCTTCGCCAAGGGAGACGAGAGCCAGGACCGGCTGAGCGTCGTTCATGTCCACATCGGCCGCCTTTCTGCCGAGCAGGCGGAGGCGCTGGCCGGGCGGCTGAAGAAGATCTTGTCGCAGGTGCACGCGGCCGTCGCCGACTGGAAGCCGATGCTTGCCCGACTCGACCAGGCGATCTCGGAATTCCGCTACGCGCCGGTGCCGCTCGACAAGAAGAGCGTCGCCGAGGCGATTGCCTTCCTCGAATGGCTGCGCGACGACAATTTCACCTTTCTCGGCATGCGCGAGTTCAAATATAGCGGCGGCGAAAAGAGCGGCACGCTGGAGCGCGCCGACAAGCCGGGCCTCGGTATATTGGCCGATCCCGATGTGCTGGTGCTGAGGCGCGGCACCGCGGCGGTGTCGACCACGCCCGAGATCCGCGCCTTCCTGCATGGCCCCGAGCCGCTCATCGTCACCAAGGCCAATGCCAAGTCGTCGGTGCACCGGCGCATCTATCTCGATTACATCGGCGTCAAGACCTACTCCGCCAAGGGAGCGCTTGCCGGCGAACTGCGCATCGTCGGCATGTTCACCTCGACTGCGTACACGCGCTCGGTGATGAAGATCCCCTATCTGCGCTCGAAGGCGGAGACCATCATCGCCAAGTCCGGCTTCAACCCGCACGACCATTCGGGCAAGGCGTTGATCAACGTGTTGGAGAGCTATCCGCGCGACGAGTTCTTCCAGGTTCCGGTGCCGATCCTGAGGAAGCATGCCGAGGCGATCCTGGGGCTCATCGAGCGGCCGCGCGTCAGGGCGCTGGTGCGCGCCGACCAGTTCGACCGCTTCGTCTCGATCCTCGTCTTCGTGCCGCGCGACCGCTACGACAGCGTCGTGCGCGAGAAGATCGGCACCTATCTCAAGACCGTGTTCGAAGGCCGCCTTTCGGCCTACTACCCGGCCTTCCCGGAAGGCGGGCTGGCGCGCGTGCATTTCATCATCGGCCGCTCCGGCGGCAAGACGCCGAAGATCGAGCCGGCGACCCTCGAGGCGGCGATCCGCGATATCGTGCGCACCTGGGACGATGCGCTGCGTGAAACCGCTGCCGAGACCGGCGCGGATCCGGCGCTGACGGCAATCGCGGCGCGCTTGCCGGAAAGCTATCGGAACACTTTCTCGCCGGCAGTGGCGCTGGTGGACGCCAGACGCATCTCCGGCATCAGCGCTGCCAATCCGATTGCGATCGACTATTATCGCCACGCCGACCATGAGCCGCATCAGGCGGCACTGAAAATCCACCATTTCGGCGACCCGGTGGCGCTGTCGCGACGTGTTCCGGTGCTGGAGAACATCGGCTTCCGCGTCATCAGTGAGCGCACTTTCGAGGTTGGCGACGAGATCTCCGGCAAGGTCTTCATCCACGACATGGAACTCGAGAACAGCTACGGCAAGGCAATCGATCTGGCTGACGGCGGCGCGCTGTTCGAGGATGCCTTCCTGTCGGTGTGGCGTGGCGATGTCGACAATGACGGCTATAACGGCCTCGCCCAGACCGCCGGGCTGTGGTCGGGCGAGATCGCCATCCTGCGCGCCTATGGCCGCTACCTGCAGCAGGCCGGCATTCCGCAGAGCCAGGATTTCATCGCCGCCGCGCTCAACCGCTATCCGGAGATCGCGCGCGGCCTGCATCAGCTCTTCGTCGCCCGCCTCGGGCCGACGGCCGAAACCGAAGGCGTGGTCGCCGCCAAGCACCTCAAGGCCAAGATCAAGGACGCGCTGGAAGAGGTGCCCAACATCGACGACGACACCATCATCCGCCGCTACCTCAACCTCATCGAAGCCTCGCTGCGCACCAATCATTTCGTAGCCGATACGAAAGAGAAGGGGCAGTCGCTTGCGATCAAGCTCGACTCGCAGGCGGTCGACGGCCTGCCGGCGCCGCGGCCATGGCGCGAGATCTTCGTCTACGGCTCCGAGGTTGAGGGCGTCCATCTGCGCTTCGGCCCGGTGGCGCGCGGCGGCCTGCGCTGGTCGGATCGCGCCCAGGACTACCGCACGGAGGTGCTCGGCCTGGTCAAGGCCCAGCAGGTCAAGAACGCGGTCATCGTGCCGGTCGGCGCCAAGGGCGGCTTCTATCCAAAGAAGCTGCCGATGAGCGCCGGCCGCGACGCCATCTTCGAGGCCGGCACCTCAGCCTACAAGAACTTTGTCTCCAGCCTGCTTTCCATCACCGACAATATCGGCATAGACGGTGTCATCCCGCCGGCCGGCGTGGCGCGTCGCGACCCGGACGATCCCTATTTCGTCGTCGCCGCCGACAAGGGCACGGCGACCTTCTCCGATACCGCCAACGCCATTTCCGAGAAGCACAACTTCTGGCTCGACGATGCCTTCGCGAGCGGCGGCTCGGCCGGCTACGACCACAAGAAGATGGGCATCACCGCCAAGGGCGCGTGGGAAGCGGTCAAGCGGCATTTCCGCGAGATGAACCGCGACATCCAGGTCTCGCCCTTCACCGTGGTCGGCGTCGGCGACATGTCCGGCGATGTGTTCGGCAACGGCATGCTTTTGTCGCCGGCCACCAAGCTGATCGCAGCTTTCGACCACCGGGACATCTTCATCGATCCCGACCCCGACATGGCGGCCTCGATGGCCGAGCGCCAGCGCATGTTCGCGCTGCCGCGCTCGTCCTGGCAGGATTACGACAAGTCGAAGCTGTCGGAAGGCGGCGTCATCGTCTCGCGCAGCCAAAAATCGATCACCCTGCCGCCGGCGGCGGCGGCCGCGATCGGCCTCGGCAAGACCACCGCGACGCCGGTGGAGATCATCAACACCATCCTCAAGGCGCCGGTCGACCTTTTGTGGTTCGGCGGCATCGGCACCTATGTCAGGGCTTCCGGCGAGACCAACCAGGATGTCGGCGACCGCGCCAACGACGCCGTCCGCGTCACCGCGCTCGACGTGCGCGCCAAGGTCATCGGCGAGGGCGCCAATCTCGGCGTCACCCAGCGGGCGCGCATCGAGTTCGGCATGAATGGCGGCCGCTGCAACTCCGACGCCATCGACAATTCGGGCGGCGTCAACTGCTCCGACGTTGAGGTCAACATCAAGATCGCGCTGGCGTCGGCGATGCGCAAAGGCTCACTGGCCCGGCCCGCGCGCAACAAGCTGCTCGCCGAGATGACCGACGAAGTGAGCGGGCTGGTGCTCTCCAACAACTACCAGCAGACGCTGGCGCTTTCGATGGCGCGCAAGCGCGGGCTGGCCGACATCGCGCATCAGGCCCGCTTCATGACGGCATTGGAAGCGCGCGGCCTGCTCGACCGCGCGGTCGAGACGCTGCCTTCGCCGGCAGCCCTTGCCGAGCGCGAGGCGCGCGGCGAGCCGCTGACCAGGGCCGAGCTCGGCGTGCTGCTTGCCTATGCCAAGATCGTGCTGTTCTCCGACATCGTCGCCAGCGACGTGCCGGACGACCCGCATTTCGACCGTGACCTGATGGGCTATTTCCCGGAGCGCATGGCAAAGAAATTCGCCGGCGAAATCCGCGACCATCGGCTGCGGCGCGAGATCATCGCGCGCGTCGTCGCCAACGATCTCGTCAATCGCGGCGGGCCTTCCTTCGTCAACCGGCTGCAGGAAGCCACGGGCCGCACCGCGGCCGACGTGGTGCGGACCTTCGCCGTGGTCCGCGACGGCTTCGCGCTGCCTGCGCTCTACAAGGAGATCGACGCGCTCGACAACCAGATCGACGGCCAGACCCAGCTCGATCTCTATCAGACGGTCAGCCGGCTTATCTTCATGACCAGCGGCTGGTACCTGAAGAACGACGTGGGCTCAGTGTCGCTCGGCCAGCGCATTGCTGAGCTGCAGGAGGCGCGCAAAGCGCTGGAACCGAGGCTTGTCTCGCTGTTGCCGGCCTTTTCGCGCGAGCGGATCGAGGAGCGGCGTCACGGCCTGTTCAAGGGCGGCGCGCCGGAGAAGCTGGCCGGACAGCTGGCGCTCGCCGAGGTGGCTGAACTCATCCCGGACATCGCGCTCACCGCGCGCACGGCAATCGCCGACATCGTCAGCGCGGCCAAGGCCTTCTTCGCCGTCAGCGACGCCTTCCGCATCCCACGGGTCGAGGAGGCCGCGCGCTCGATCATGCCGCCGGACTATTACGATCAACTGGCGCTGTCGCGCGCGATGGACACGATCGGCGCGGCAAGGCGCGGCATTGCGGTCGGGGCGCTCACCGGCCATGGCAAGGCGGCGGATCCGGTCGCTGCCTGGCTGGAGGCCGGCGGCGAGCGCGTCGCGCGCATCCGCGAGCGGCTGCAGGCGCTGACCGAAGGCGGCGACATCACCGTGTCGCGGCTGTCGGTAGCGTCGGGCCTGATGACCGATCTGACGGGGATGTAGGCTTTGAAGGCTTGGGTTCCTCGCCCCCGCCAGAGCGGGGAGAGGTGGCCGCGAAGCGGCCGGAGAGGGGGTTTCGTAGGGCGGAGACCACCTTAAGCGGTCAACCTGACCGTAGGCCGGCGCATTTCCCCCTCTCCGTCTCGGCTTCGCCGAGCCACCTCTCCCCCACTTCGTGGGGGCGAGGAAATCTGGCCAATAGCTGGCGGCCGGTTGTTCATTTGCATCGCTGCCCGAAAACATGCAGACATGGCGCGGGTCGCGGGCGGAGCGGCTGCCGGGGGAAATCAGCATGGCGGTAGAGACAGTGCAGCGGGCGACGGGGCGCGGCATCTGGGGCTGGATGTTCTTCGACTGGGCGGCGCAGCCCTTCTTCACCGTCGTCACCACCTTCATCTTCGGGCCATACTTTGCCTCGCGCATGGTCGCCGATCCGGTCGTGGGTCAGGCGGCCTGGGCCTGGGGCATCGCCGCCGCCGGCCTGGTCATCGCCGTGCTTTCGCCGATACTGGGCTCGATCGCCGACCAGACGGGCCCGCGCAAGCCGTGGATCGCCTTCTTCGCGGCCATCAAGATCACCAGCCTCACGCTGCTTTGGCTCGCGGCGCCCGGCTCGAATGTGTTCCTGATCGTGCTGTTGTTCTCGCTGGCCTCGGTCGCAGCGGAATTCTCGACCGTATTCAACGATTCGATGATGCCGCGGCTGGTACCGAAGAGCGAAATCGGACGCATCTCCAACATCGCCTGGGGGCTAGGCTATCTCGGCGGGATGATAGCGCTGATTTTTGTCATTCTGTTCATGGCCGGCAATCTGGAAACCGGCAAGACGCTCATCGGCCTCGATCCGATCCTGGGGCTCGATCCGAAACTCGGCGAGGATGCCCGCGCCACCGGGCCAATGTCGGCCGGCTGGTACTTTCTCTTTATCCTGCCGATGTTCTTCTTCACCCCGGACGCCGCCAAGGGCATTCCGATCGGACCGGCGGTGCGCGAGGGGCTGTCGGAGCTGAAGTCGACGCTGACAGAGGCGCGCAAGCGCGTCGGTATCTTCCGCTTCCTTGTCGCCCGCATGATCTACCAGGACGGCGTCAATGCGCTGCTCACACAGGGCGGTGTGTTCGCTGCCGCGATGTTCCACTGGTCGATCACCGAGATCGGCATCTTCGGCATCATTCTCAACGTCGTCGCCATCTTCGGCTGCTGGATCGCCGCTCGCCTTGACACCGCGCTCGGTTCCAAGGCGGTGGTGATGATCGCGCTCGCGATGCTGACCGTGGCCACAGCCGGAATCATCTCGACCGGGCCGGGCTTCACGCTGCTTGGCCTGATACCACTCCCCTTGGCTGATTCCGGCGGCCTGTTCGGCACCGCTGCCGAGAAGGCCTATATCCTCTACGGGCTGCTGATCGGCCTTGCCTTCGGGCCGGTGCAGGCTTCATCGCGCTCCTATATGGCGCGGAGCGTCACGGCCGCCGAATCGGGCCGTTATTTCGGTATCTACGCGCTGTCCGGACGGGCGACCAGTTTCCTGGCGCCGTTCCTGCTCGCGACGATCAGCTACCTCAGCGACTCGGCGCGGCTCGGCATGGCGGTGATCATCCTCTTTCTCGGTATCGGCATGGCGATCCTGGTCAGGACGCCCTACCCGGCGGACAAGCCGGTGGAGTAGCGCTTCTTCCTTCTCCCACAAAGGGGAGAAGGGAAAAAGCGCTCAATGCCTGAAGTGCCGCACGCCCGTGAACACCATGGCGATGCCGTGCTCGTCGGCGGCGGCGATCACGTCGTCGTCGCGCATCGAGCCGCCGGGCTGGATCACGGCGGTGGCGCCGGCCTCGATCGCCGACAATAGGCCATCGGCGAAGGGGAAGAAGGCGTCGGAGGCGACGACCGAACCCTTGGTCAGCGGCTCGGTCAGGCCGGCGGCTTCGGCCGCGTCGAGCGCCTTGCGGGCGGCGATGCGCGAGGAATCGACGCGGCTCATCTGGCCTGCCCCGATACCGACGGTGGCGCCGTCCTTTGCGTAGACTATGGCGTTCGACTTGACGTGCTTGGCAACGCGGAAAGCGAATTTGAGGTCGGCCATCTCGGCCGGCGTCGGCGCGCGCTTCGTCACCACCTTCAGTTCGAGGTCGTCGACCACCGCATTGTCGCGGCTTTGCACCAAGAGCCCGCCGGCCACCGACTTCGCGAGCGTGCCGGCGGCGCGCGGGTCGGGCAGGCCGCCGGCGACCAGAAGGCGCAAATTCTTCTTCGCGGCGACGATCGCGGCCGCCTCGTCGGTGGCGTCCGGCGCGATGATCACCTCGGTGAAGGTTTTCACGATCTCTTCCGCCGCCTCGGCATCGAGGATGCGGTTCATGGCGACGATGCCGCCGAAGGCCGAGACCGGATCGCAGGCAAGCGCCCTGGCATAAGCCGCCTTCAGCGTCGTGCCTTCGGCGACGCCGCAGGGATTGGCGTGCTTGATGATGGCGATCGCCGCCGAGCGGGCCGGATCGAACTCGCCGACCAGCTCGAAGGCGGCGTCGGTGTCGTTGATGTTGTTGTAGGAAAGCTGCTTGCCCTGCAACTGCCTGGCGGTGGCGACACCCGGCCGCTTGTCGCCGGAGAGATAGAAGCCGGCGCTCTGGTGCGGGTTCTCGCCATAGCGCATCACCTGGTCGAGACGGCCGCCGAAGGCCCGCCATGTCGGATGCTCGATCTCGAGTACCTCGGCGAACCAGCCGGAGATCGCCGCGTCATAGGTCGCGGTGCGGGCAAAGGCCTTGGCGGCCAGCTTCTTACGGAAATCGAGCGACAGCGAGCCGAGGTTCATCTCCAGCGCGTTGAGCACCGAGGCGTAGTCAGCAGGATCGGTGACGATGGCGACATAGGCATGGTTCTTGGCCGAGGCGCGGATCATCGCCGGACCGCCGATGTCGATGTTCTCGACGATCGAGGCGTAGCCGGCCCCGGAGCGGCGGACTTCCTCGAACGGGTAGAGGTTGGAAACGACGAGGTCGATCGGAAGGATGTGGTGGTCGTGCATCGCCTTCACATGCTCGGGATCGTCGCGCACGCCGAGCAGTGCGCCATGCACCGACGGGTGCAAGGTCTTGACGCGGCCGTCCATGATCTCGGGAAAGCCGGTCAGTTCCGAAACATCGCGGACCGCCATGCCGGCCTTGGCGATCTCCTTCGCCGTGCCGCCGGTGGAGACCAGCTCGACGCCGGCGGCGGCAAGCGCCCTGGCGAAATCGATCAGGCCGGTCTTGTCGAAGACGGAAAGCAGCGCCCGGCGAACCGGAACGAGGTCCGGTGCCGGAATGTTCTTGGCGGGGACGGCCATGGGCAAGCGGCCTTTCAAGGCTGGTTGGAGAACGTCCGCGGGCCGTAGCATATGAGCCCCGGAAATCAAGCGCGCAGCTTGGGTTCCTTCGCAGCGGCTCAGTTGTTTTCGGGATAGCCGGCGATGTGGGTGCGCGTCAGCCGCCAGTGCACCTCGGCGATCTCCGAGGCCTTGAAGGCAAGCACGATCTGCCGGCTGCCGCGCGGCCCGCCGAGTCCGGCGAAATAGATCGATTCCTCGACCTCCGGCGCCACTTCCGCGCAGGTAAAAACCCAAATGTCTCCCTGGACGGCAGCGAGCGTCAAGCGCTCCTGCTCGTCCTGCAGCAGGCCGATGTCGGGATGGATGTGGAAGCGCACCGTGACGAAGTCGCGGCCATTGTTGCGGACCGTCGCGCCTCCGGGACGCAGGAAACGGTCGCGGCCGGTCAGCACATTGCCGTTCTCCGTCAGCTTCAATTCGCGCTCGTGCAGGAAGCCGAAGCGCGCGGCATAGCCGTCGTGGCGGGCGACGAAACCGTGCAGGCCTTTCTGGTCGATGCGCTTGCAGGGCACGCGCTGCGGGCCGGCGATCAGCGGCGAGCCGAGCAGGTCGCTGACGCGCAGCGAATGGCTGAAGCGCGCCGAGGAGGTGTCGTTGACGGTGGCGGTCGAATGCGCGGCGGTGGCGCGGGCAAGCGGCCGGAACTCGGCGGCGCCATAGGTGTCGATGCCGGCGTTGACGATGAAGTGCTGGCGGCCGGAAGAAAGCTCGAAGGCGAGGCACCCGGCATGCGCGGCGTTGGAGACGTCGATGGGCGGTGGCAGGCCGGTGTCGGCGATCACCGTCACGCCGCCCATCGACAGGCGCTCATAGCCGGAATGCGGCGCATGCAGCAGCGGCGCGCCGACCGTGTCGTCATGACGCAGGATGGTGGCGATGCGGTCGTGGATCGTGGCGCCCATGCCGTTGAAGCGGGCGAGGCTGCCGTCCTGGTGGCGGAAGAAACGCAGGGCCGGCAGCATGCGGTCGATGGCGCCGATCAACGCCGGCGGAGGCGCCTCGGCCTGGTTGGCATAGGTCTGGCGCAGCGGCAAAAGGTCGGCCAGCAATTCCAGCACCGTCATCGGGTTGCGCGAGATGTGGCCGCCATCGGGAAGGATCTGGCGGTCGAGCTCCTCGGCAAGGTTGCGGGTGGCGGCGCGCAGCGCCGAGGGCGGCGCCGGCAGCGACAGGGCGGCGAAGGCAAGCGCGATGCGCGCGCGCAGCCTGTCCTTGCCGTCCGGCATCTCGCGCGCCATCGACCGCAAATAGCGGATCTGCATGGCGAGCGATTTGAGGAAGGCGCGGTAGAAGGGAAACTCGGCGCCTTGCAGCACGACGGAGGAATGCTGCAGCCAGGCGATCACCCGCTTGGCCGTCGTGCCTGGCTCCCAAGCGACGCCGGATATCTGGTTGCCGTGCATGGCGATCCAGTCGGAGACCAAGGCTCGCGCGTTGGCGGCGGCAAGCTCGGTGCCGGCGGCGCGCATATGGCGCAGCCAGCGGAAGCCGTGCAGCGTCTTCTGCCAGCCGCGGTTGGGTACATTGATCTGAAAGGGCGATTTGCCGCCGGTTTCCACCATATGGCCGGACAACGGATAGCGCCCATAATAGATTTCGAGCGCGATCTGCGGATCGGCAAGCCTGAGATCCGGCGGCGCGATGAGCACGCGCTCGGGTGTGCGGCCGGAATAACGCCAGCGATAGACGGGACCGGCGCGAAGGCGCCGGCGCGTCTTGCGCCAGAACTCCCTCGCGACAAGCGTCCAAAGACGCGTCGTGTTGCCGGCAACAAGTGCCAAATCCCCTCCTGATCGTCCGCTACCCAAGCACAAGCTTATATGATTCAAGAACTTATGCGAAGGCGGATTTCGCCGGCGTGAAGCGCTTCACGCCGTGCCGCCGGGACCGTCCCTAAAAAAGTCGGCAAGTTTTATGCAATAACGTCTTAAAGCGCGTCGCGCAGAAGCGGATTCAGGCGACGCGCATTAAGTCCTTGTCCTTATGCATGTCGTTTCGCAAAACCGCTGCACACTTTTGCACGACATGCACTAAATCGTCCTTCTCATCCGGGCGGCAAAGAAGCCGTCGAGGCCTGAAATCCCAGGCGAGCCCAGCACCATGTCGGCAGGTGTGGTGCGCAATGTGCCGTCGGTCGAGAGGAACGGGTCGAGGCCTGCGAATTCGCCCGGCTGGATCGGATCGGCGGCGACGCCGGGAGTCTCGGCAAGGAAAGCACGGTAGAGATCCTCGCCTTCGATAGGGTCGAGCGAGCAGTTGGAAAAGACGATCCGGCCACCGGGTCTGACGAGAGTAACGGCGTGAGCGAGGAGCTTCCGTTGGAGCGCGGCGAGCTTCTCGACATCAGCCATGGTCTTTGTCCACGGCACGTCGGGATGGCGGCGCACGGTGCCTGTGGACGAGCAGGGGGCGTCGAGCAGCACGGCGTCGAACAGCTCCGCCGGCCGGTAGTCGAGCAGGTCGGTCTGCACCAGTTCCGCCGACAAGCCGAGGCGCTCGAGATTCTGCGCCAGGCGCGCCAGCCGGTTCTTCGAGGTGTCGACGGCGGTGACATTGGCGCCGGCGAGGACGAGCTGTGCCGTCTTGCCGCCGGGCGCGGCGCAGAGATCGGCGACGCGCTGTCCCTCGATGTCGCCGAACAGGCGCGCCGGTAGAGCCGCCGCCGCATCCTGCACCCACCAGGCGCCGTCGGCGAAGCCGGGCAAGTCGGTGACAGCAGCCTGCAGTCTTTCTATCCGCACGGTGCCTGTCGGCAGCACGATGCCGCCGAGCCGCTCGGCCCAGAGCGCCGGGTCGGATTTGACGGTGAAATCGACCGGCGCCTCGTGGCGATGGGCGGCAAGAATGGTCCGCGCCTTGTCGGCGCCGTAGGCGGTGGTCAGCCGGTCAGCAAACCATTGCGGCGCCTCGCTGGTCGCGGCAAGCATGGGGCCAAGCTCAGCCTCCTTGGCGCGCGCCAGCGAGCGCAGCACGCCGTTGACGAGGCCGGAAAAGCGCAGCGTGCGCGGATCGGACTTGGCATGGGTGACGGCAAGATCGACTGCGGCGCTGTCGGGGACGTCGAGGAACAGGATCTGCGCGCCGGCCACGTGCAGGATGTGCGAGAGCGCGGTGGCATTGGCCGGCAGCGGCCTCTCTAGACGCTTCGCCAGCAGACCGGCAATGGTCATACGGTAGCGCAGCGCCGTGACCAGGATGGCGCGCACCAGCGCGCGGTCGCGGGCATCGAGCGCCTTGTATTGCGGATGGCCGTGCTCGTTGTCGGTCAATCCGTCGAGCGGTGTGCGGGCATCGATGACAGCGGCAAGCAGGCGAGCGGCAGCCTTGCGCGCGGCAAGCCCGGCGATCGCCTCGCCTGCATTGCCATCACGTCTGCCCGGGGTTTGCGGTCGGCGCTTTGCTCCGCTCACGACCAAGGACCTTTAGGTCCTGCGCCGCGGGGTCCAGTCGGGTTGCGGCCCCATGGATTGGGTTTTGGCCGCGCCGGCTCGGTTGGCGGCACGGGTTCGTCCGGCTTGCCCCACGGCCCGGCCGGCGGCTCATCGGCCGCCATCGGCGCCTCGCGCCGCATGGCCTGAGAGGTGCTACCCATCTCGCTCGCCATCTGCTGCAGGGCGGCGATGCGGTTCTCGGTGCTCGGATGGGTCGAGAACAGATTGTCCATGCGCTCGCCGGAGAGCGGGTTGATGATGAAGAGATGGGCCATCGCCGGATTGCGCTCGGCATCCAGGTTGGGGATGCGTTCGGCGCCGCGCGCGATCTTGTCGAGCGCCGAGGCCAGCCACAGCGGCCGGCCGCAGATCTCGGCGCCGCGCCGGTCGGCTTCGTATTCGCGGGTGCGGCTCACCGCCATCTGCACGATCATGGCGGCGAAGGGCGCGACCAGCATGGCCACCAGCACGCCAACAAAGCCGAACGGGTTGTTGTTGTCGCGGCTGCCGCCGAAGAAGAAGGCGAAATTGCCGAGCATCGAAATCGCGCCGGCAAGCGTCGCGACGATCGTCATGGTAAGCGTGTCGCGATGCTGCACATGGGCAAGCTCATGCGCCATCACCGCCGCGACCTCCTCGTGGCTGAGCCGCTCCAGCAAGCCTGTGGACGCAGCTACCGCCGCATTCTCGGGATTGCGGCCGGTGGCGAAGGCGTTGGGCTGCGGGCTGTCGATCAGATAGGTCTTCGGCATCGGCAGCCCGGCCTGCTTGGCCAGCGCCTGGACGATCGCATAATATTCGGGGGCGTTCTCCTCGTTGACCTCGACGGCGCGGTTCATAGACAGCACCATCTTGTCGGCGTTCCAATAGCTGAACAAATTGGTGCCGGCGGCGATCAAAAGCGCGATCACCATGCCGCTCGTGCCGCCGATCATAAAGCCGACGCCCATGAACAGCGCCGTCATCGCGGCGAGAAGCATAGCGGTGCGAAGCGTGTTCATCATCCTGTCCGTTTGGTGTGGTGGCGTTTGGTGTGGTGGCGAATAGGGGTCGATCGGTTCTGGATCATGGCTATATGATGGGAAAGGCCGGTCTCTGTTTCAATCGGCCCCCTGTTTTGATCGGCAAGGGATATCGCATGACCGCACAGCCCAGCAAAACCGAAACCGCCGCCGAGGCCGAAAAGCCGCGAAAGACGCTGACCCCGGCGGCGGAGCGCGCGCTTGCCGAGGCCGAGGCGAGGCGAAAGTCCTATCGCGAGGCGGAAGCCCGTCTGCCGAAGGAGATCGGCGGCCGCGGCGGCAAGGAACCGGGGCGCTACGGCGACTGGGAGGTCAAAGGTCTGACCAGCGATTTCTAGCGCAGTTCATCGTTTCACGGAAACGCTGAACTGCTCTAACTATTTGTTTTTACGCAATTCCGGACGGAAAGCCATTATACACTTTTCCTGGAATTGCTCCAGGCGCCGATATTCGGGTGAGGCCGGCCTGACCTGAATCTCAACACACTCTAGGCCGCAGCCCGAGACGGTGCCAACGTAATCCAGCCGCTGTCGTCCGTGGCGATGCCGAGCGCATCGTAGGAAGCAATGCTGGCGTGTGGCGTCCGCATCGGATGGACATGCGTGGCGCTGATCACCATCACCGAGGCGCCGGAAGCTTCGCCCGCCGCGATACCCGCGGGCGCATCCTCGAAGACGAGGCAATCGCCGGCTTCGACGCCGAGGCGCTTCGCCGCCAAAAGGAAGCAGTCCGGCGCCGGTTTGCCGCGGGTCACGTCCTCCGCCGACACCATCATGGCGGGAAGCGGAATGCCTGCCGCCTCAATGCGCAGCAGCGCCAGCTCGCGCGGCGCCGAGGTCACGATCGCCCAGCGCTCCGGCGGCAGCGACCGCAAAAACTCCACCGCGCCCGGGATCGGCACGATGCCCTCAAGGTCGTCGGCCTCGGCCTTGAGCAGCGCGTCGGCTTCCGCAACAGGATCGACGCCCGGAAGCTCCAGCGCGGCGATTGTCTCTCTCGCGCGCTTGCCATGGATCGTCGGCAGGAAACTTGCCACGTCGAGACCATGGCGATTTGCCCAGTGGGTCCACACGCGTTCCGCCGCCGCGATCGAGTTGAGCACCGTGCCGTCCATGTCGAAAAGGAAGGCGGCGAACTTTCTGCCTACGAACATCGGATTTCCTGGAGAATCGTTTTCGGGGAGGGGCGAAACGTTCCTTACTTTAGCGCCGCCGGCGCTGCGTGAGAAGTCGCGCCAGCGATTTCCATCCGCCGCAGGAACAACGTCCGGGTTGCCGCGTTCTTCTTCCCGATCATCAAAAAGGGGGGAATGCGATGCTGATCCGGCTCGGCTACGAAATCGCTATCGAATGCGTCGCGGCAACGCCGATCATCTCGCTCCTCGACATCCACCCCGATCGCCATGCCGATATCAAACGGCAGACGCGGGTGCTCACCTCGCCTTCCGTGCCGACCCGGACCTATCGCGACCGCTACGGCAACATCTGCCGCCGCTTCACCGCGCCGGCCGGCGGCTTCCGTATCCTCTATGACGCAGCGGTCGAGGACAGCGGCGAGTGCGACGAAGTCAACAGGCTGGCGCACGAAACGCCGGTGGCGGACCTGCCGGACGACGTGCTCGTCTACCTGCTCGGCAGCCGCTATTGCGAAACCGATCACCTCGGCGGCCTCGCCTGGCAGCTTTTCGGCCGTCTCCCGCCCGGTTGGGCGCGCGTGCAGGCGATCGTCGACTATGTCCACAGCCGGCTTTCCTTCGGCTACGGCTATGCCCGCGCCACGCGCACCGCGGCGCAGGCGCATGAAGAGCGCGTCGGCGTCTGCCGCGATTTCGCGCATCTCGCGATCACGCTTTGCCGCTCGATGAACATTCCGGCGCGCTATGTGAACGGCTATCTCGGCGATATCGGCGTGCCGGCCGATCCCGCGCCGATGGACTTCTCGGCTTGGATGGAAGCATTCCTCGACGGCAAATGGTACACGTTCGATCCGCGCCACAATTGCCCCAGGATAGGCCGCGTCGTGATTGCGCGCGGCCGCGACGCCACGGACGTGCCGCTGCTGCACAGTTTCGGGCCGCACCGGCTCGGCCTGTTCAAGGTCTGGACCTATGAGCAGGAAAGCAACCGGTTCAGCCCGCCGCACCATGCCATCGACCGCACGGTAAGCGCGCAGATGCTGGCATAGGCCAGGCGGCTGTTAAACGACGGCTCCAGCGCCGCAGCTGACCCGCTTCGATGCTGGAATGGTTCATCGTTTCCCGGAAACGCCGTTCACACCTTACTCGATCGCTATTGGTCCAAAAGGAAAAGGCCGCCGCTTCGTGACGAAGCCGGCGGCCTTCCGTGTTTCCGTCCATGACGCGGCTCATGGCGGCGATCCCATCGGATCACCTGCCGCGCATCTCGCGCCTTAACGGGAAGACTGCTTCCCGGAAGTGCAATCCGCTGAGCTCACGTTATGGAAAACGAAATCACTCGACATCGGATCACCTCCTTTCGATTGGTTGAACACGGCCCAAAGAATGGGGTGCGTCGCGGCAAATGACAAGGTGCCGCGACGCAATGGCCAAGCGGGAAGTCCTCAAGTAGTGCATTTACGCAACAGATCGGGATTGCGGTGCCAGGGCCAATTGGACGACAGTGCCTCAAGCTAGCGGGCATATTCGACGCATCGGGAGGTGGGAATGAATGCCGCCGACAGGGCCGCGCGGATCGTGCGAACGGTCGTCGAGACGCTGAAGCCCGGCTTTGCGGTCAGGCTGTGGACCGGCGAGCGGATTGGCCCCGCCGGCGGTCCGGTGCTCACCATCAACGACCAGGACATCGTCTGGCAACTGGTGCGGCGGCCGGCCTTCTCGACGCTGGTCGAGATGTGGATCTCCAAGACCGTCGACATCGAAGAAGGCACGCTGTTCGATTTCTACGCCCTGCCTTCGCAAGGCAAGCTCAAGACGAAGCTCAAGTCCCTGCCGAAGCTGGCAATCCTGCGCGACCTGCCGGCGGTCTTGTTTTCGCGAAGGCAGATGACGGCGCGCACCGATCTCTCCGGGCGCAATCCCTATGTCAGCGGGTCGAACAAGGCGGCGATCCAGCATCACTACGACATCTCGAATGCCTTCTACCGGCTCTTCCTCGACGAGCGCATGGTCTACAGCTGCGGTTACTTCCGGGATTTCGCCAACGGCATCGACCAGGCGCAGGTCGACAAGCTCGATCACATCTGCCGCAAGCTCAGGCTGAAGCCAGGCGAAACGCTGCTGGACATCGGCTGCGGCTGGGGCGCGATGCTCATCCATGCGGCGAAGAACTACGGCGTCTTCGGCCACGGCGTCTCGCTGTCGCAAGCCCAGACGGAGCTTGCCCGCGAGCGCATTCGCGCCGAGGGGCTGGAGGATCGCATCACCATCGAGATAAAGTCCTACGCTGAGCTCTCAGGCACTTTCGACAAGATCTCGTCGATCGGCATGTTCGAGCATCTGGGGCTCGCCAACCACGCTGCCTACTTCTCGGCCGTCCACCGTTTGCTGAAGCCCGGCGGCATTTATCTGCACCACGCCATCACCAGGCGCAGCAAAGGCGACATCCGCAAGACATTGCGCAAGGGGCCGGAATACAAGGCGCTGATCAAATACATCTTTCCTGGCGGCGAGCTCGACACGATCGGCATGACGCTCGGCAATCTCGAAGCGCATGGCTTCCTGGTCCATGACGTCGAGAACCTGCGTGAGCACTACGCCCGCACCTGCAGGCTCTGGGCGGAGCGTCTGCACGCGCGCTTCGATGAGGCGATCGCCGAGGTCGGCGAGGCGAAGGCGCGGCTCTGGCTGCTCTATCTCTCCGGCTGCTCGATTGCCTTCGAGCGGGCCTCTGCGCAGATTTTCCAGACCGTCGCCACCAAGCGCGCGCGGGGGCCAAGCGGCCTGCCGCCAACGCGTGTGGATTTGTATCGATAAGCCTACACGAAGCGCATCGGCGCGCCGACCTCGATCCGCGCGGGCCGGTCGACGGTGCAGTAGACGCCGAGATTGTGGGCGTTGTGGCGCACCAGGTTGCGCAGGATGCCCGGATCGTTGTCAAAGCCGTCCTGGGCAATGATGGTGAAGCCGCAGCGGCGGCAAGGTTCCGAGACGGTGAGCAGCAGATCGCCGACCGCAAGCTTGCGGCCGATCCATTCCGTCTCCGGGAAAGAGCCTTCGACCGGCTCCATGTCGACGACGATGTTGGGGCGGAAGCGGCGCGGATCGGCCGCCCCTTCCGGATGCAGCGCCTTCAACCGCGCCAGCGAGGCGGTGGTCAGCAGGTGGATCGGTGTCTTGGTGTAACGCTCGACGGTCAGCGGGCTGGTATAGCCCTCCGCGTTCTCGCGGAAATAGGGCCGGATAGAGGCCTCGAAACCGAGGAAAGCGGACACGACGCGGTCGCTTTCCTGGCCGGGCGCCGGCAGCCAGCCGCCGCCGGGCACCGCCACCTCGAGCCGGCGGTCTTCGGTGAGCCGGGCGCGGATCAGCGGCACCTTGTGCCATTTCGGCCCGCGGTCCGGCCTGGCGATCTCGCCGTCGGAAGCATCGACCAATCCGAACAGCCGGTCGCCGTCGACCGTCGACGTGCCGACCGAGATGACGTCGAGACGCTCGCCGGCGAGCGAGCTCGCCGGATAGCGCCAGAGCTGGCCGACGGTTCCGAGCACCGCCTGGCCTGCCATCAGGCCCTTTTGTTCTGCCGGTTGGCGACGAGGTCGTCGACGACCGCCGGATCGGCGAGCGTCGAGGTGTCGCCCAGCGCGCCGTAATCGTCCTCGGCAATCTTGCGCAGGATGCGCCGCATGATCTTGCCCGAGCGGGTCTTGGGCAGGCCGGGCGCGAACTGGATCTTGTCGGGCGTCGCGATGGCGCCGATCTCCTTGCGGACATGGGTGACGAGCTCCATGCGAAGGTCTTCGCTCGATGTCGTGCCGGCCATCAGCGTGACGTAGCAGTAGATTCCCTGCCCCTTGATGTCGTGCGGATAACCGACGACGGCGGCCTCCGAGACCTTGTCGTGACTGACCAGCGCCGATTCCACCTCCGCCGTGCCCATGCGGTGGCCGGAAACGTTGATGACGTCGTCGACGCGGCCGGTGATCCAGTAATAGCCGTCTCCATCGCGGCGGCAGCCGTCGCCGGTGAAGTATTTGCCCTTGTAGGTCGAGAAGTAGGTCTGCACGAAGCGGTCGTGATCGCCATAGACCGTGCGCATCATGCCGGGCCATGCATCGATGATGCAGAGATTGCCGTCGGCCGCGCCTTCCAGCACCTTGCCCTCGCCGTCGACCAGTTGCGGCCTGACGCCGAAGAAGGGCCGCGTCGCAGAGCCTGCCTTTAAATCGGTGGCGCCGGGCAGCGGCGTGATCAGGATGCCGCCGGTCTCGGTCTGCCACCAGGTGTCAACGATCGGCAGCTTGCCCTTGCCGACGACGTTGAAATACCACTCCCAGGCCTCCGGATTGATCGGCTCGCCGACCGTACCCAGCACACGCAGCGACTTGCGCGAGGTCTTGGTCACATAGCTGTCGCCGGCGCCCATCAGGGCGCGCAGCGCCGTCGGCGCGGTGTAGAAGATATTGACCTGGTGCTTGTCGATGACTTCCCAGAAGCGCGACTGCGACGGGTAGTTCGGCACGCCCTCGAACATCAGCGTCGTGGCGCCGTTGGCTAAAGGCCCGTAGACGATGTAGCTGTGACCCGTGACCCAGCCGACATCGGCGGTGCACCAGTAGATGTCGCCGTCATGATAGTCGAAGACATATTGGTGCGTCATCGAGGCATAGACGAGATAGCCGGCAGTGGTGTGCAGCACGCCTTTCGGCTTGCCGGTCGAGCCGGAAGTGTAGAGGATGAACAGCGGGTCCTCCGCCTTCATCTTCTCGGGCTTGCAGTCGGCCTTAACGGTCGCGGCCTCGTCGTGATACCAGACGTCGCGTCCGGGCACCCAGCCGGTCTTGCCGCCGGTGCGGCGCACGACCACGACCTTCTCGACCTTGGCGCCGGCCCTGGCAGCGATGTCGATCGCCTTGTCGGTGTTGTCCTTCAGCGGGATCGGCTTGCCGCCGCGCAGACCTTCGTCGGTGGTGACGACGATGGTCGACTTGCAGTCTTCGATGCGCCCGGCGAGAGCGTCGGGCGAGAAGCCGCCGAAGACGACCGAATGGATGGCGCCGATGCGGCTGCAGGCCAGCATCGCATAGGCCGTCTCCGGGATCATCGGCATGTAGATGGTGACGCGGTCGCCCTTCTTGACGCCGTGCTTCTTCAGCACGTTGGCGAAGCGGCAGACATGCGCGTAAAGCTCGTTGTAGGTGATCTTCCTGTCATCGTAGGGGTTGTCGCCCTCCCAGATGATGGCGATCTGGTTGCCGCGCTTCTTCAGATGCCGGTCGATGCAGTTGTAGGAAACATTGGTCTGGCCGTCCTCGAACCACTTGATCGAGACCTTGCCGTCGAAGGAGGTGTTCTTGACCTTGGTGAACGGCTTGAACCAGTCGATGCGCTTGCCGTGCTTGCCCCAGAACTTGTCCGGGTTCTTCACGCTTTCGGCGTACCATTTGAGATAGGTTTCGTTGTCGATCAGCGCGTTCTTCTTCCACGCCGGCTGGACGCGGTGCACATGAACATCGGACATTTCTTTGCCTTCCTCCCAAACCCTTCCGCCGGCTTAGATCGCCGGCGGTATCGCGGCGACGCAGCCGCGAATTCGCGGGCATTATTAACAGTTCCGTCGTGACGGCAATATTAGACGTTGGATTCGCGCGGCGGGATGACGCAGGGGCAACCGCGAAATGCTGTCAGCACTCGGCCACGGTCGCTGCTAAGCATATGTTTTTTCGTGACAAAACCGAAGGCGATCATTAGAATATCAACAGACGGGTAAGCAATAGCGCGCACAATTTCGTGTTGGGAGGAAGGAGAAATCAAACCTGGGGGCTGCAATGCGCGATCATTCCGAAATGGACCTGATGCTTAGGGGCTATGGGCTGACGACGGCCAAGATTCTCTATCACTTCCCCGACCACCCGCATTTGCTGCAGAGCTATGTCTGGCAGGACTACGACATCGCGCCGAAGTTCCCGGCCCTGATCCGCTTCATCGAATTCTGGAAGACCAGGCTCGACGGTCCGCTGCATTCGGTCACCTACACGCATCAGAAGCTGATCGCGCCGAACGAGTGGCGGAGAGTGGATGGGGAGTTCCTGCTGCATTGAACGGCACGCAGAGATTTTGTCGACCGCCAGCGATTGGCGGAAACGCTCCTCGCTTCGTCATCCACGGGCGGAGCAAGGAGCGAAGCGACGCGGCGCAGACCCGAGGATCCATTCCGTGACTTCGAAGCGTTGCGGCGATCCAGAATTCTGCTCCGCCGCGCTCTACGATCGAGGTAACGGAATGAATCCTCGGGTCTTCGCGACGCCGCTTTGCGGCTGCTCCGCCCGTGGATGACGAAGTTCGGAGGCTGCGGCTAATCCGGTATGTTCACGATCGCCCTGTTAGGACGTTCGCGACTCAATCACACCGCCGGTGGATTGAGCCTGGCAAAGCCTTCCTGACGGCGATAGGGGAAGTACGGATAGGGCGCCGTCACCGCGCTTGCTTCATCGAGGGCCTTCATCTGCTTCGGCGTCAATGCCCAGCCGACGGCGCCGAGGTTCTGGCGCAATTGCTCCTCGTTGCGCGCGCCGATGATCACCGATGACACTGTCGGACGTTGCAGCAGCCAGTTGATGGCGACCTGCGGCACGGTCTTGCCGGTTTCGGCGGCCACAGCCTCCAGGGCATCGACCACCTTGAAGAGATGCTCGTCCTCGACCGGCGGACCGAAGCTCGCCGTGTCATGCAGGCGGCTCTTTTGCGGCAGCGGTTGGCCACGGCGGATCTTGCCGGTCAGCCTGCCCCAGCCGAGCGGGCTCCACACCAGGGCGCCGACGCCCTGGTCGAGGCCGAGCGGCATCAATTCCCATTCATAGTCGCGGCCGACCAGCGAATAGTAGACCTGATGCGCGACATAGCGCGGGTAGCCATGCATCTCAGCCAGGCCGAGCGATTTCATCACCTGCCAGCCGGAGAAGTTGGAGACGCCGACATAGCGCAGCTTGCCCGAACGCACGAGGTCGTCCAGCGTCGACAGCACTTCCTCGATCGGCGTGGAAGCGTCGAAGGCGTGAAGCTGGAGCAGGTCGATATGGTCTGTGCCGAGCCGCTTCAGCGCCTGGTCCACGGATCGGATCAATCGCGCGCGGGACGAGCCCCAGTCGGCCGGACCGTCGCCCATCGGCAGCGAGGTCTTGGTCGAGATTAGCACCGCGTCGCGCCGCCCTTTGATCGCTTCGCCCAGCACTTCCTCCGAAGCGCCGTTCGAATAGACGTCGGCCGTGTCGAAGAGATTGACGCCGGCCTCCAGGCAGATGTCGACAAGCCGGCGCGCCTCCTTGGCGTCGCTGTTGCCCCAGGCACCGAACAGCGGTCCTGAGCCGCCGAAGGTTCCGGCGCCGAAAGACAGAGCCGGCACTTTCAGGCCGGAGGCGCCGAGACGTCGATATTCCATGATTTCGCTCCTTGTGATGCCGAAGGTGAAAGAGAGCCGATCAGCACTGTGCCGCGGCAACCTCGCCAAGCGGGCGGCCGCGCTCCAGGCGCTGCGCCAAGAACACCACGGCCAGCGCCGCGAGCGGCACCAGGCCGGCGACAAGAGGGACGGTTCCGAGGCCTGGTCCGTGATCGATGACGAAGCCGCCGAGCCAGGCGCCGATCGCATTGCCGAGATTGAAGGCGGCGATGTTGAAGGACGAGGCGAGGCCCTGGCCGGCGCCCTTGGCCTTCTCCAGCACCCACATCTGCAGCGGGGCGACGGTGGCGAAGGCGGCCGCGCCCAGCAGGCCGACGGCGATGATCGCCGCGATCGATTGATGCATGGCGGCGGTCATGACGAACAGCACGGCCGACAGCGCGACGAGCGTGCCGATGACCGTCGGCACCAGATGCCTGTCGGCGAGGCGTCCGCCGACCAGGTTGCCGGCGACCAGTCCGCCGCCGAAGACGAGCAGGATCGGCGACACGGCGGCTTCGGAAAAGCCGCTGATGCGGGTGAGGATCGGCGCCAGATAGGTGAAGGCGGCAAAGACACCGACCCAGCTCAGCACCGTGGTCAACAGGCCGAGCAGCACCGGTCTGCGGCCTAGAACGGCAAGCGCGCCTTCGGAGCTCTCGTCCTCGCTGCCCGCGGCCGGCTCGTCGCGCGGCACCAGCAGCGCGATGACGGCAAATGCGACGAGGCCGACCAGCATGACGGCAAGGAAGGTCGAGCGCCAGCCATAGGCCTGGCCGAGCCAGGTGCCGAAAGGCACGCCGAGGATGTTGGCGACGGTGAGGCCGGTGAACATCAGCGCGATCGCCGAAGCCTTCCTGTTGGGCGCGACAAGGCCGGTGGCGACGACGGAGCCGACGCCGAAGAAGGAAGCATGGGCGAAAGCGGTGAGCACGCGCGCCGCCATCAGCGTCCAATAGCCGGGCGCCAGCGCACAGGCGAGGTTGCCGACGGTGAAGACCACCATCAGCGCAAGCAGCAAGGTTTTGCGCGGCAGGCGGCCGGTGAGCGCGCCGAGCAGCGGCGCGCCGACGACGACGCCCAGCGCGTAGCCGGAAATGAGCAGGCCCGCCGCCGAGATGGAAACGCCGAGATCGGCGCTGACATCGAGCAGCAGGCCCATGATGACGAATTCGGTGACACCGATGCCGAAGGCGCCGGCGGTGAGGGCATAGAGAGCAAGAGGCATGGCGGTTGTCCGATTGATCATGGAAGGACGCCCCGTCCCGCGCCCCGACCGCGAAGATCGTGATCCGCCAAGCTGTGAACCAGCCTTGCACCAGGCATATTTTCTGTGAAATAGATTCACGAATGGCGAGACCCGACATCAACCGTTCCGGCGAGATCGAGGTGTTCGTGCGCGTCGTCGAGGCGGGCAGTTTCTCGGCCGCGGCGCGGGAGTTGCGCATGACGCCCTCGGCGGTGAGCAAGCTGATCGCGCGACTCGAGGCGCGGCTCGGCGCCCGCCTCATCAGCCGCTCGACACGCAAGCTGCAGTTGACGCCGGAGGGGGCTGCCTTCCACGACAGCGGAGTGCGAATCCTGGCCGATATGGTGGCGGCCGAGCGCGAAGCGGCGGCGGGTGCCGCACCGCGCGGGCGGCTGAGGATCAACAGCTATGTGCCATTCGGCCAGCACCGGCTGATGCCGCTCATGCCGCGCTTTCTCGAACGCTATCCAGAAATCTCGGTCGAGGCCGTGCTGACCGACAGCGTCATCGATCTGATGGAAGAGCGCGCCGATATCGCCATCCGCGCCGGGCCCCTGCGCGAGTCACGGCTGGTGGCGCGCAAGCTCGGCCAGAGCCGGATGGTGGTGGTCGCCTCTCCCGCCTATCTCAAGGCGCGCGGCACGCCGCGGGTACCGGCCGATCTGGTCGGTCACAATCTGCTTGCTTTCGGCTTTGTGCGGCATATCGACCGCCTGCCATTCGCGAATGCGAAAGGCGCGCCGGTCATGATTCCGATCGCCGGCAACGCGACGGTCAGCGACGGCGAAGCGATGCGGCTGACGACATTGGCAGGAGCAGGCGTCGCAAGGCTGGCACGCTGGCATGTCGAGCCTGACATCGCCGCCGGGCGGCTTGTGCCGCTGCTGGAGGCGTTCAATCCCGGCGACGAGGAGCCGACGCATGCTGTCTATGTCGGCCAGGGCAAGCACCTGCCGGCCAGGGTGCGGGCCTTTCTCGATTTTCTCGCGGAGACCGTGCGCCTTTGAAAAGCAAAAGCCGCACGCCCCGAAGGACTCGCGGCTTTCGAAACATCGGCTCGAATCGAGTGATCAGGCCTTCGGCACGAACGGCGCCGGCCGCCGGCCGGCACTCTGCCGCTCCAGCATCCAGCCGGGATATTCGGCGGGCAGCGCGCTCACCTCGTCGAGCTTGGCAAGATCGTCGGCGTCGAGCTTCAATCCGGTGGCGGCGAGGTTCTGTTCGAGCTGATCCATGCGGCTCGCACCGATGATGACGCTCATCACGAAAGGCTTGGCCAGCACGTAGCCCAGCGCCACCGTGGCGACGCTGACATCGTGCTTCCTGGCGATCTCGCGCATGACGGCAACCGCCGCCCAGGCGCGGTCCTCGTTGACCGGCGGGAAGTTGAAATTGGCGCGGCGGCCTTCGCCATTGCCCGGCGCGCCGGGGCCGTATTTGCCGGAGAGCAGGCCGCCCGCCATCGGCGACCAGACCATCAGGCCGAGCTTTTCCTCGTTGAGCAGCGGCACGATCTCGCGCTCGAGATCGCGGCCGGCGATCGAGTAGTAGGATTGCACCGTCTCGAAGCGGGCAAAGCCCTTGCGTTCGGCGATGCCGAGCGCCTTGGCGATGCGCCAGGCCTGCCAGTTGGAGACGCCGACATAGCGGACCTTGCCGGCGGCCACGAGGTCGTCGAGCGCGCGCAGCGTCTCGTCGATCGGCGTCACCATGTCGGTGCCGTGCAACTGGTAGAGATCGATGTGATCAGTCTGCAGCCGCTCCAGGCTGCCGTCGATCGAATCCATAATGTGGCCACGCGAGGAGCCGCGCTGGTTGGGGCCTTCGCCCATGACGCCATGCACCTTGGTGGCAATGATGACGTCCGAGCGTTTGACGCCGAGGTCCTTGAGCGACTGGCCGAGCAGCCGCTCGGAGGCGCCGAAGGAGTAGACGTCGGCGGTGTCGAAGAAATTGACGCCGGCGGCGATCGAGCGGCCAACGATTTCGTTCACGCCCTTCTGGTCGAGGCTGGCGATGAGGCCCCATTGGGCATTCTCGCCGGCGGCGCCGAAGGTCATGGTGCCGAGGCAGAGTTCGGAGACGAACATGCCGGTATTGCCAAGCTGATTGTATCGCATGGTGGGCTTTCCCGAGGAGTGTTGAATGACATGAGGGAAATAGGAACGGACCGTTTCGTTTCAAGCGCTGGCGCAATCGTTACCGGTCTATTGGCCGGTCCGATAACGAGATCGTGACAGGAAAGTCGCGTGGAGCGATCTAGACCCGACTGCCGAAGATCGCCGAGCCGACCCTGACGCTCGTCGCGCCGAAGGCGACCGCCGTCTCGTAGTCGCCGGACATGCCCATCGAGAGCCTTGTCACGCCGGCCTCGTTGCTGAGCTTTTCCAGCAGCGCGAAATGCGGGCCGGGATTCTCGTCGGCCGGCGGAATGCACATCAAGCCTTCGATGGCGAGGCCGTGCATCTCGCGGCAGCGCTTGACGAAGGCGACGGCCTCACGCGGCTCGATGCCGGCCTTTTGCGGCTCGGAGCCGGTGTTGACCTGGACGTAGAGCCTCGGCGTCCGGCCTTGCCTGGCGATCTCCTTGGCAAGCTCGGCGGCGATTTTCTCGCGGTCGACCGTCTCGATGACGTCGAAAAGCGCTACCGCTTCCTTGGCCTTGTTGGATTGCAGCGGGCCGATCAGGTGGAGCTCGATGCCGGGAAATGCTTCCTTGAGCGCCGGCCATTTACCCTGGGCTTCCTGCACGCGGTTCTCGCCGAAAACGCGCTGGCCGGCTTCCAGAACGGGCCGGATCTCGTCGGCCGAAAAGGTCTTGGACACAGCGACCAGCGTGACGGCGCCAGGCTCGCGCTTTGCTTCGCGTTCGGCGCCCGCAATCCTCGCCTTGACCGCGAGAAGCTGTTCGACGGCACTCGTCATGCCCATATCCTGCCTATAGTTTAGCGCCGACGCCGGATCGCCACAGTTGACGGGTCCGGCAATCCATGGTGAACACCGCGACGACATTTCTCGGCTGCCGGCCTTTTCCGGCGCCGCGTATCCGCTTTTAAGTGAAAAACATCCGATGGCAACCGAACGATACAATCCGCGCACGTCAGAGCCCAAATGGCAGAAGGCCTGGGCCGAAAAGAAGCTGTTCGAGGCCAGGAACGACGATCCGAAGCCGAAATACTATGTGCTGGAGATGTTCCCCTATCCGTCGGGGAAGATCCATATCGGCCACACCCGCAACTACACGATGGGCGATGTCGTGGCGCGCTACAAGCGCGCGAAGGGCTTCAACGTGCTGCATCCGATGGGTTGGGACGCCTTCGGCATGCCGGCCGAGAACGCCGCGATGCAGAACAAGGTCCACCCCAAGGACTGGACCTACGAGAACATCGCAGTCATGCGCGAGCAGCTCAAGATGATGGGCCTGTCGCTCGACTGGGCGCGCGAATTCGCCACCTGCGACGTCGATTACTATCACCGCCAGCAGATGCTGTTCCTCGACTTTGTCGAGAAGGGGCTGGTGACGCGCAAATCCTCCAAGGTCAATTGGGACCCGGAGGACATGACGGTGCTCGCCAACGAGCAGGTCATCGATGGCCGCGGCTGGCGCTCGGGCGCGCTGGTCGAGCAGCGCGAGCTGACGCAGTGGTTCTTCAAGATCACCGACTACGCGCAGGACCTGCTGGATTCGCTCAACCGCCTCGACGAATGGCCGGAAAAGGTCAAGCTGATGCAGCACAACTGGATCGGCCGCTCGGAAGGGCTGCTGATCCGCTGGCCGCTGGCCGCACCTGTCGGCGACATGCGCGAGCTGGAAGTCTACACGACCAGGCCGGACACGATCTTCGGCGCCTCCTTCATGGCGGTCGCCGCCGATCATCCGCTGGCCAGGAAGGCCGCGGAGAGCAATGTCGAGCTGGCCAAGTTCATCGACGAGGTCCGCCATATGGGCACCTCGGTCGCGGCGCTCGAAACGGCCGAGAAGAAGGGTTTCGACACCGGCATCCGCGTCGTCCATCCGTTCGACGACAGTTGGACACTGCCCGTCTATGTCGCCAATTTCGTGCTGATGGAATACGGCACCGGCGCCATCTTCGGCTGCCCGTCGGGCGACCAGCGCGATCTCGACTTCGCCAACAAATACGGCCTGCCGGTGATCCCCGTGGTGATGCCGGAGGATGCTGATGCCAAGACCTTCCAGATCATCGAGGAGGCCTATGACGGCGACGGCGTGATGATCAATTCACGCTTCCTCGACGGCATGAAGCCGGAGCGGGCCTTCGACGAAGTGGCGAAGCTGCTCGAACAGAAGACGATCGGCGGCCGGCCGATGGCGGAGCGCAAGGTGAACTTCCGTCTGCGCGACTGGGGCATTTCGCGCCAGCGATACTGGGGCTGCCCGATCCCGATGATCCACTGCGAGGCCTGCGGGGTGGTGCCGGTGCCGAAGGCCGACCTGCCGGTCAGGCTGCCCGACGACATCGAGTTCGACCGACCGGGCAACCCGCTCGACCGGCACCCGACATGGCGGCATGTGAAGTGCCCGCAATGCGGCCGCGACGCGCGGCGCGAGACCGACACGATGGATACCTTCGTCGACTCGTCGTGGTATTTCGCGCGCTTCACCGCGCCCTGGGCCAACGAGCCGACCGAACCGAAGGCTGCCGACGAATGGCTGGCGGTCGACCAGTATATCGGCGGCATCGAGCACGCGATCCTGCACCTGCTCTATTCGCGCTTCTTCACCCGCGCCATGCGCGAGACCGGCCATCTCAATCTCGCCGAGCCGTTCAAGGGCCTGTTCACGCAAGGCATGGTGGTGCACGAGACCTACCGTGTCGGCGGCCCGTCGACCAATGGGCGCTGGCTGTCGCCGGGCGAAGTCAGGATCGAGGATGCGGGCGGCAAGCGCCGTGCCATCGAGATCGCGACCGGCGAAGAAGCGACGATCGGCGCGCTCGAGAAGATGTCGAAGTCGAAGAAGAACACGGTGAGCCCGGAAGAGATCACCGACGGCTACGGCGCCGACACCGCGCGCTGGTTCATGCTGTCGGATTCGCCGCCCGAGCGCGACGTCGAGTGGACGGACGAGGGAGCCGCCGGCGCGCATCGCTTCGTGCAGCGCGTCTGGCGCCTGGTGCAGATCGCGGCCGAGCAGCTCTCTGGCGTGAAGCCCGCGGCGGCCAAGGAAGGCGAGGCGGGCGCCGTCTCGAAGGCGGCGCACAAGATCCTGAAGGCCGTCGGCGAGGACATCGAGAAGCTCGGCTTCAACCGGGCGATCGCGCGCATCTACGAGCTTGCCAACGTGCTGACCACGCCGCTCAACGATGTCGCCGAAGGCAAGGCGGACGCGGCGCTGAAAGGCGCCTGCCGCGAGGCCGTAGAGATCCTGGTGCATGTGATCGCGCCGGTGATGCCGCATCTGGCCGAGGAATGCTGGGAGACGCTGGGCGGCACCGAGCTCGTTGCCGAACGGCCGTGGCCGACCTTCGATCCGGCTCTCGTCGTCGACAACGAGATCGTGCTGCCGGTGCAGGTCAACGGCAAGAAGCGCGGAGATTTGACAATTGCCCGCGACGCGGATCAAGGTGCCGTCGAAAAAGCGGTGCTGGCTCTCGACTTCGTGCAAAAAGCGCTCGATGGTAAGGCCCCGCGCAAGGTGATCATCGTCCCGCAGAGGATCGTCAATGTCGTTGCCTGATCCGGAAAAGTCAGAAGCGGGACGCCTCTTCGGCCGCGTTGCGGTCTGCTGCCTGCTCGCCTCGCTGGCGCTGGTCTCGGCCTGCACGGTACGGCCGCTCTACTCCAGCGCGCCGCTGACAACCGGCTCGCAGGTCGGCGCCGCCGCCGAACTGGCATCGATCTCGATCAAGCCGGTCGGCACGCGCTACGCCCAGCAGGTGCGCAACAATCTGATCTTCGCTTTCGGCCAAGGCTCGGGCGAGCCGGCATCGCCGGCCTACACGCTCGACCTCGGCGTCACCGAGCTGGTCGAGTCTGCGGCCATCGTCCAGGTGCAGACCGAAGAGGACGAGCCGACGGCGGGCACCGTTACGCTGACGGCCAATTATGTGCTCAGGGATGCGGCGACCGGCACGGTGGTGGCTGTCGGCAAGCGCTCGATCCCGTCGTCCTTCGACCGGCCGCGCCAGGAGTTCGCGGCCTACCGGGCGCAGATCGACGCAGAGAACCGCGCCGCCCGCGAACTCGCCGATCTGCTCAGGCTGGCGATCGCCCAAGACCTGGCCAAGCACGGCAAGAAGGCCTGAGGCGTGTTGATATTCAGGTGAGGCCGGCCTGCAAATGCAAATGAAAAAGGCCGGTCACCCGGCCTTTTCTGTTTCTGACGCGAAACGGTATCAGCCGATTTTCTGGCCAGTCTTGGCCCAGTCGGCGAGGAAGGCGGCAAGGCCCTTGTCGGTCAGCGGATGATTGACCAGCGCCTTCAGCGTCGCCGGCGGCGCGGTCACGACATCGGCGCCGATCAGCGCGGCCTGCTTGACGTGGTTCACGGTACGCACCGAAGCCGTCAGGATCTCGGTCTTGAAATCGTAATTGTCGTAGATGGTGCGGATTTCGGAGATCAGCTCCATGCCGTCAGAGCCGGTGTCGTCGATGCGGCCGACGAAGGGCGAGATGAAGGAGGCGCCGGCCTTGGCGGCGAGCAGCGCCTGATTGGCCGAGAAGCAGAGCGTGACATTGACCATGCGGTTCATCTCGGTGCGGATCGTCTTGCAGGCCTTCAGGCCGTCCAGCGTCAGCGGCACCTTGATGCAGACATTCGGCGCGATCTTGGCCAGCACCTCGGCCTCCGCCATCATGTCCTTGAACTCGGTGGCCACCACCTCGGCCGAGACCGGGCCTTCGACGATGTCGCAGATCTGCTTCGTGACCTCGGCGATCTTGCCGCCCGATTTCAGGATGAGAGACGGATTGGTGGTGACTCCGTCGAGCAGCCCGAGATCGTTCAGTTCCTTGATCTCCTTGATGTCGGCGGTGTCGACAAAAAACTTCATAGCGGTCTCCTGAGGATTTTCATGTGCATGGCATGCACCTTGGGGGTCACCCTTTGCTCTAGACCAAAGTCGGGGCAAGGTCACGCCTGATGACGGAAGATTCGCCCTTTGCCGCGGCCGCACCCGTGCTGGTGCCGATGCCGGCCGAACGGCCCTATACCTATGCTGTGCCGCCAGGCATGCGCGTGGTGCCGGGCTCGATCGTGCGCGTGCCGCTGGGTCCTCGGCAGGTCGCCGGCATCGTCTGGGACGGCGCCGTCGAAACGGTCGATCCGAAGAAGCTGCGGCCGATCGAGGAAGTCTTCGACTGCCCGCCGATCGACCGGGCGATGCGCCGCTTCGTCGACTGGATCGCGCACTACACGCTGTCGGCCCCCGGCATGGTGGCGCGCATGCTGCTCAGGGCGCCGGAAGCGTTCGATCCGGAGCCCTGGATCGAAGGGCTGCAGCGCACCCTCGCGGAGCCCGATCGATTGACCGATGCCCGGCGGCGCGTGCTGGAGACGGCCGAAGGCGGGCTCGCCTGGACGCGTTCCGGGCTGGCGCATGCGGCGGGCGTCTCCTCGACCGTCATCGACGGCTTAAGGGCTCAAGGCGTGTTCGAGACGGTGATGATCCCGCCAAGGCCGGTGGTGGCGGCGCCCGATCCCGGCCACGCCGTGCCGGAATTGATGCCGGACCAGAGGGCCGCCGGCGAGAAGTTGCGTAACGCCATCGCGGCCGACGCCTTCAACGTCACCCTGCTCGACGGCGTCACCGGATCGGGCAAGACCGAGGTCTATTTCGAGGCGGTGGCGGCGGCGCTCGACAAGGGCAGGCAGGTGCTGATCCTGCTGCCGGAGATCGCGCTCACCCATGCCTTTCTCGAACGTTTCCAGGATCGGTTCGGCGCCAAGCCGGCGGAGTGGCATTCGGACCTGCCGCCGAGGATGCGCGAACGCGTCTGGCGGCAGGTGGCCGAAGGCGGCGTGCGCGTCGTCGCCGGGGCGCGCTCGGCGCTGTTCCTGCCGTTCAAGGACCTCGGCCTGATCGTCGTCGACGAGGAGCACGACCCCGCCTACAAGCAGGAGGACCGCGTCTTCTACAATGCCCGCGACATGGCGGTGGTACGCGGCCATATAGGGGCCTTCCCAGTCGTGCTCGCTTCGGCGACACCGTCAGTCGAGAGCAGGGTGAACGCCAGCCAGGGCCGGTACGACAGGGCGGTGCTGTCGTCGCGCTTCGCCGAGGCGGCGCTTCCTGACCTGAAATCGATCGACATGCGGCGCGCGCCGCCAGCGCGCGGCGGCTTCCTGTCGCCTCTCCTTCTGGAGCAGATGCGGCGCACGCTGGAGAAAAAAGAGCAGTCGCTGCTCTTTCTCAACCGGCGCGGCTATGCGCCGCTGACGCTCTGCCGCGTTTGCGGCCATCGCTTCGGCTGCCCGGTGTGCTCGGCCTGGCTGGTCGAGCACCGCTTTCGCGGCCAGCTCGTCTGCCATCATTGCGGGCACAACGAGCGGCGGCCGGAAGCCTGCCCGGAATGCGGCACGCTCGACCATCTCGTGGCCTGCGGTCCAGGCGTCGAGCGCATCGCCGAGGAGGTGGTGGCGCATTTCCCGGAGGCGCGCACCATCATCTTGTCGTCCGATCTGCTCGGCGGCGTGCGCCGGCTGCGGCTCGAACTGGAGGCCGTCGCCAATGGCGAGGCCGACATCGTCATCGGCACGCAGCTCGTCGCCAAGGGCCACAATTTTCCCTGCATGACGCTGGTCGGCGTGGTCGATGCCGATCTCGGCCTTGCCAATGGCGACCCGCGCGCGGCCGAGCGCACCTTCCAGTTGCTCAGCCAGGTGACGGGCCGCGCCGGGCGCACCGGCAAGAAGAGCCTCGGCCTGCTGCAAACCTACCAGCCGGACCATCCGGTGATGCGGGCGATCGTGTCGGGCGATTCGGAAGCTTTTTACGAGCGCGAGATCGCCGAGCGCGAGCGGGCGGCGCTGCCGCCGTTCGGCCGGCTGGCCGGCATCATCGTCAGCGCCGCGACGCGGGGCGAAGCCGAAACCCATGCGCGAGGATTGAGACGAGCGGCACCGCAAGCCTCCGATCTCTTCGTGCTCGGGCCGGCCGAGGCGCCGCTGTCGCTGATCGGCGGCCGCCACCGTTTCCGCCTCCTGGTGCAGGGCGAGCGGCGCGCCGACATGCAGGGTTTCATACGCGCCATGCTAGCGGACGGGCCGAAGCTGCGCGGCTCGGTTCGCGTGCAAGTCGACATCGACCCGCAGAGCTTTCTGTGAGGGAAGTCAGCTGTCCTGCCTGTTCGTGCTATCCAGTTTGAGAAATTGCGGAAATTCGTCTGGATACAAACGACGTGCGTCCTCGATCGATATCACCATAGCCACTGGTCGTCCCCGCTTAGTGATCGTTGTCGGGTTGCCCTTGCCAGCTTCGCGGACCAATGCGCACAGCTGGTCTCGCGCGTTGCTGCTTGCCGTGGTTCTCATTTATCGCGCTCGCTATCATTCTCTAAATGTACCGTGAAATGTCTGGAAGAAGAGGTACGGCTTTGAAAACCCTTGGCCTGCTCGGCGGCATGAGCTGGGAATCGACGGCGATCTACTACCGCCTTCTCAACGAGATCGTTCGTGAGCGGGTCGGCGGCCTGCATTCGGCGAAGCTGCTTTTATATTCGTTCGATTTCGCGGAGATCGCGGAACGCCAGCATGCCGGCGACTGGGAAGGCGCGGGCGTCCTTCTCGTCGAGGCGGCACGCGGATTGGAGGCGGCCGGCGCGCAAGGCCTGGTGATCTGCACCAACACCATGCACAAGCTCGCCGACGAGGTGCAGGCGGCGGTATCGATCCCGCTTATCCACATTGCCGATGCCACGGCGCGCGCTGTCGTGCATGCCGGTGTGAAGCGCCCTGCACTGCTCGCGACGCGCTTCACCATGGAGCAGGATTTCTACAAGGGACGGCTCGCCGATAAATACGGGCTGCAGCCGGTGGTGCCCGACCAGGCCGGCCGCGACATGGTGCATCGGGTCATCTACGACGAACTCTGCCAAGGCGTCGTCAGCGAACCATCGAAAGCGGCCTATGTCGATGAGATCGCCCGCATGCGGCGCGAGGAGACCGTGGACAGCGTGATCATGGGCTGCACGGAGATCACCATGCTGATCGGCCAGGGCGATTTCGACATTCCGGTGTTCGATACCACGCGCATCCATGCCGAGGCCGCGGTCGACTTCGCGCTGTCTTGATACGTTCTTTCTAAAGTACCGGCCGCCATCTGGCGTGCGATTTTTCCTCCGCTAGAATGCCGGCAATTTAAAACAAGAATTTACGAGGGGATCAGATGGACTTCGCGTTTCCGTGGCCCGCGAGCCAGGGCGAGTGGCTGGCATGGTCGAGCGCTGTTGTCACCTTGCTCATCGGCCTGTTGCTGTTCCTGGCGCCGAATCTCGCCTTCCGCATCCTGCGCCTGCAGGCGAAGCCCGAGAAAGCGGCGGCGATCGCCGAAGGGCGCGGCCGCATGTCGGGCTTCTATCTCGGCGTCAGCCTGAGCTGCATCCTGCTCGCGCAGCCGCTGCTCTACATGGCGCTCGGCTTCTCATGGCTGTTCACTGCTTTCGGCCGGCTTTTGTCGATGATGTCCGACGGCGCCAACACTCCTTTCAACTGGGCTTCCATCGTGGTTGAATTGGCGCTGGCGGCGCTGCCGCTGGCCTTTGCCTTCGGCTTCGTGCCGTGAATTCGTGACTAAAGCGCGTCGCGCCGGAACGGATTCAGGCGAGCGCTTTGGTCCTTGTTTTGATGCATGTCGTTTTCCCAAAACCGCCGCACACTTTTGAGCGACATGCATTAATCCGGCGCTTCAGCTTGGCCTTCGCCGCCTGATGCGACAAAAGTGCCTGAAAACCATGCCGGACGATGCATTGCGGTCTTAAAAGGCCTGTGCTAGACGGCAATCGACTTTCGGCCGGGGATAGCGGAAGCCGCGCCTCCGTGCTTGGAAAAATCGCAGTAAGGTCAAAGATTTAGCCAGAGTTTTTGCTCGCGCCAACAATCTGCGGCCTGTCAGACAAGAGAAAAGACGGTCCGTGGCCCAATCGTCATCGCCAATCTCAGCTGTCGCAGAACGCTATGCAGGCTCCCTGTTCGAGCTTGCGCTGCAGGAAAATTCTGTCGCCAAGGCCGAGGCCGACCTCAATGATTTCGAAGCGATGCTCAACGCCAGCGCCGACCTCACCCGGCTGATCAACAGCCCGGTGTTCTCCAGCGAGGATCAAGCCAAGGCGATCGGCGCGATCATCGCCAAGGCCAAGATCACCGGCCTCGTCGGCAACTTCCTGCGCGTCGTCGCCAAGAACCGCCGCCTGTTCGCCGTGCCCGGCATGATCAAGGCGTTCCGCCAGATCGCCGCCGACCATCGCGGCGAGGCGTCCGCCGAAGTCATCTCGGCGCATGCGCTGACGGCCGCGCAACAGACCGAGCTCAAGGCGACGCTGAAGGGCATCGCCGGCAAGGACGTGGCCATCGCCATGACCGTCGACCCGTCGCTGCTCGGCGGCCTGATCGTCAAGATGGGCTCGCGCCAGATCGATACGTCGCTCAAAACCAAACTCAATTCGCTCAAGCTTGCACTGAAAGAGGTCGGCTGATGGACATCCGCGCCGCGGAAATTTCCGCAATTCTGAAAGACCAGATCAAGAATTTCGGCAAGGAGGCCGAGGTCTCCGAAGTCGGCCAGGTTCTGTCCGTCGGTGACGGCATCGCCCGCGTCTACGGCCTCGACAATGTCCAGGCCGGCGAGATGGTCGAGTTCCCGGGCGGCATCCGCGGCATGGCGCTGAACCTCGAAGCCGACAATGTCGGCGTCGTCATCTTCGGCAACGACCGCGACATCAAGGAAGGCGACACCGTCAAGCGCACCGGCGCCATCGTCGACGTTCCGGTCGGTCCCGGCCTGCTCGGCCGCGTCGTCGACGCGCTCGGCAACCCGATCGACGGCAAGGGCCCGATCAAGGCGACCGAACGCAAGCGTGTCGACGTCAAGGCGCCCGGCATCATTCCGCGTAAGTCGGTGCACGAGCCGATGTCGACCGGCCTCAAGGCCATCGACGCGCTGATCCCGGTCGGCCGCGGCCAGCGCGAGCTGGTCATCGGCGACCGCCAGACCGGCAAGACCGCCATCATCCTCGACACGATGCTGAACCAGAAGTCGGTGCACGACAACGGCCCGGAGAAGGAGAAGCTCTACTGCGTCTACGTCGCCGTCGGCCAGAAGCGCTCGACCGTCGCGCAGTTCGTGAAGGTGCTGGAGGAGCGCGGCGCGCTCGACTACTCCATCATCATCGCCGCCACCGCGTCCGATCCGGCGCCGATGCAGTTCCTGGCGCCGTTCGCCGGCTGCACGATGGGCGAATATTTCCGCGACAACGGCATGCATGCCCTCATCAGCTACGACGACCTGTCGAAGCAGGCCGTCGCCTATCGCCAGATGTCGCTCTTGCTGCGTCGCCCGCCGGGTCGCGAAGCCTATCCGGGCGACGTGTTCTATCTGCACTCGCGTCTCCTGGAGCGCGCCGCCAAGCTCAATGACGACAACGGCAACGGCTCGCTGACCGCGCTGCCCATCATCGAAACGCAGGCCAACGACGTGTCGGCCTACATCCCGACCAACGTGATCTCGATCACCGACGGCCAGATCTTCCTCGAGACCAACCTGTTCTTCCAGGGCATCCGCCCGGCGGTGAACGTCGGCCTGTCGGTGTCGCGCGTCGGCTCCTCGGCGCAGATCAAGGCGATGAAGCAGGTCGCCGGCTCGATCAAGGGCGAGCTCGCGCAGTACCGCGAAATGGCGGCCTTCGCGCAGTTCGGCTCGGATCTCGACGCCGCTACGCAGCGCCTGCTCAACCGCGGCTCACGCCTGACGGAGTTGCTCAAGCAGCCGCAGTTCTCACCGCTCAAGGTCGAGGAGCAAGTCGCGGTGATCTTCGCCGGCGTCAACGGCTATCTCGACAAGCTGGCGCTCAACCAGGTCGGCAAGTTCGAGCATGGCCTGCTCAGCCACATGCGCTCGGCCGGCAAGGACGTGCTCGACGGTATCCGCGAGGAAAAGGCGCTGTCGGACGACCTGCGCGCCAAGCTGAAGGCGGAAATCGACGCCTTCGCCAAGACCTTTGCTTGAACGAAGCCGGACGGGATCGGGTTGAAGCATGGCTTCGTTAAAAGACCTTCGTAACCGTATCGCCTCGGTGAAGGCGACGCAGAAGATCACCAAGGCGATGCAGATGGTCGCCGCGGCGAAGCTGCGTCGCGCGCAGGAAGCAGCGGAAGCGGCCAGGCCCTATTCCGAGCGGATGGGCGCGGTGCTGGCCAACATCACCCAGGCGATCGGCGGTGGCGGCGACGCCCCGGCGCTGATGACCGGCACCGGCAGGGATGATGTGCATCTGCTCATCGTCTGCACCGCTGAGCGCGGCCTGTGCGGCGGCTTCAACTCGCAGATCGCGCGCCTTGCCCGCGATCATATCCGCAAGCTTCTCGCCGACGGCAAGCAGGTCAAGATCATCTGCGTTGGCAAGAAGGGTTTTGACATCCTGCGCCGCGACTACGGCTCGCTGATCCTCGAGCGCGTCGACCTACGCGAGGTCAAGACGCTCGGCTTCGCCAATGCAGATGCGATCGCGCGCAAGGTGATCAACCTGTTCAACCAGAATGGCTTCGACGTCTGCACGCTGTTCTATTCGCAGTTCAAGTCGGTGATCAGCCAGATCCCGACGGCGCAGCAGGTCATCCCGGCGGCCCAGGCTCCCGCCGCCGCCGAAACGAGCAACGGCGCCACCGCCGTCTACGAATACGAGCCGGAGCCGGGCGAAATCCTCTCCGACCTCATCCCGCGCAACATCGCTGTGCAGATCTTCCGGGCTCTGCTCGAGAACGCGGCCGGCGAGATGGGCGCCAAGATGAGCGCGATGGACAACGCGACGCGCAACGCCGGCGACATGATCAACAGGCTGTCGATCACCTACAACCGCCAGCGGCAGGCGCAGATCACCAAGGAACTGATCGAAATCATTTCGGGCGCCGAGGCGCTCTAGGCGCGCCCGCCGCCGAGGTCCTCGACCTCACAGCGGACGGCGTGAGCAACGGATAGACGAAAAGGGCAAAGACGATGGCGAAAGCAGCTACCCCGAAGACCGCTAAGGCGGCACCAGCCCCCAAGGAAGCGGCAAAGGCTCCGGCAGCCGCCGCGAAGGCCGCTCCGGCCAAGAAGGCGGCCGCTCCGGCCAAGGCAGCAGCCCCCGCCAAGGCGGCGAGCGTTGCGGCGAAGAGGGTCGGCGCCGCCGGCAAGGTGCGCCAGGTCATCGGCGCCGTCGTCGACGTGCAGTTCGAGGATCATCTGCCGGCCATCCTGAACGCGCTCGAAACCGACAATGTCGGCAACCGCCTTGTGCTCGAGGTCGCCCAGCATCTCGGCGAGAACACCGTGCGCTGCATCGCTATGGACTCGTCCGAAGGTCTGGTCCGCGGCCAGGACGTCTTCGACACCGGCGGCCCGATCTCGGTTCCGGTCGGCCCGGGCATGCTCGGCCGCATCATCAACGTCATCGGCGAGCCGGTCGACGAAGCCGGCCCGGTCGACGCCGTCGAGCTGCGCGCCATCCACCAGCCGGCCCCGGCCTATGTCGACCAGTCGACGGAAGCTCAGATCCTGGTCACCGGCATCAAGGTTCTCGACCTGCTCGCTCCTTACGCCCGCGGCGGCAAGATCGGCCTGTTCGGCGGCGCCGGCGTCGGCAAGACCGTGCTGATCCAGGAACTGATCAACAACGTCGCCAAGGCGCACGGCGGCTTCTCGGTGTTCGCCGGCGTTGGCGAGCGCACCCGCGAAGGCAACGACCTCTATCACGAGTTCATCGAATCGGGCGTCAACAAGAAGGGCGGCGGCCAGGGCTCCAAGGCCGCGCTCGTCTACGGCCAGATGAACGAGCCGCCGGGCGCGCGCGCCCGCGTCGGCCTCACGGGTCTGACGGTCGCCGAATATTTCCGCGACCAGGGCCAGGACGTGCTGTTCTTCGTCGACAACATCTTCCGCTTCACGCAGGCGGGCTCGGAAGTGTCGGCGCTGCTCGGCCGCATCCCCTCGGCCGTGGGCTATCAGCCGACGCTGGCCACCGACATGGGCGCGCTGCAGGAGCGCATCACGACGACGACCAAGGGCTCGATCACCTCGGTGCAGGCCATCTACGTTCCGGCCGACGACTTGACCGACCCGGCGCCGGCGACGTCCTTCGCCCACCTCGACGCCACCACCGTGCTCAACCGCGCCATCTCGGAAAAGGGCATCTACCCGGCCGTCGATCCGCTGGATTCCACCTCGCGCATGCTCGACCCGATGGTCGTCGGCGAGGAGCACTACCAGGTCGCTCGCCAGGTGCAGTCGATCCTGCAGCGCTACAAGTCGCTGCAGGACATCATCGCCATCCTGGGCATGGACGAGCTCTCGGAAGAGGACAAGCAGACCGTGGCCCGCGCCCGCAAGATCGAGCGCTTCCTGTCGCAGCCGTTCTTCGTCGCAGAAGTGTTCACCGGTTCGCCGGGCAAGCTGGTCGACCTCGCCGACACCATCAAGGGCTTCAAGGGTCTTTGCGCCGGCGACTACGACCACCTGCCGGAAGCCGCCTTCTACATGGTCGGCGGCATCGAGGAAGCGGTCGAGAAGGCGCAGCGCCTGGCGGCTGAAGCGGCGTAATTGAGGGAATAGGGAGTAGTGAGTAGTGAGTAGGGATTAGCAGGTCTGTGGCTCAGTCCGCTTGGACGCCCACTACTTACTACTCACTATTCCCTATTCGCTAATTTGATCATGGCTGAAGCTTTCAAATTCGAACTGGTCTCGCCGGAGCGGCTGCTCGTTTCCGAGCAGGTCGATTCCGTCGTCATCCCCGGCGCCGAAGGCGAGATGACCGTGTTGGCGCAGCACGCTCCGGTCATGACCATGATCAAGCCCGGCGTCGTCACGGTGAAGACCGCGGCCGGCAAGGAAGAGCGCTATGTCGTGTTCGGCGGCTTCGCCGACATCCTGCCTTCGGGCTGCACGCTGCTTGCCGAATCGGCGGTGGCCGTCGGCGATATCGACCGCGCCGACCTTGCGCGCCGCATCCAGGAGGCCAGGGAAGACGCCGCCGACGCCAAGGACGACGAGGGCCGCGCCAAGGCCGAGCAGTTCCTCAGCCAGCTCACCACGCTGGAAGGCGCGCTTCTGCCGGCCTGAGGGTCACTTCCTGACAGATGATTGAAACGGCGGGGCTTGCCCCGCTTTTTTGTTTGCCCGTTTTCTCGTTTGGGAGACAGTCCGCCCTGCTTGTCGGAGCGTCCTTGCCGTTTCACGGAAACGGCGAGCCGCTCCATCTCCTTGTTGGACGCAATCCCTGGCGGAAAACCGCTTCGCACTTTTCCTGGAATTGCTCTGAGGGCGCCGGATGTCCAGCGAATCAGGCTCACGATCCAGATGGTCGATGGCTATCGTGTCCTATGCCTCGCGCCAGGTCGTGAACGGGTCCGCGGGCAAATAAGCGGGCGTTATCGGCTGTTTATGCCGAGCGCGGCGAATGCCAGCACCGGACCCTCTCGCCGCAAGTGGACGAGATGCACGGCCACGAGTTCGATCAACGTTCGGCGTTCGGCGTGATCCTTGGCGAAGCCGGCAAGGTCAAACACTGCCGTGACTGTTTCGTTCGCCGGCAATTGTTGGTCCAGAAGTGCCGTCAATACCGCATCGAGCGGATCGGTGAAATGCCCCTCCGGCAAGGTCTTTCCCCGCGCTGCGCAGGCCTCGATCCAAGCGGCTACCACCAGCGTCAGATGAACCAGCTCGGTGCCGGCTTCCAGGCACTCCAGGGCTGATGCAATGATGCGCTGGGGCAGCTTCTGGCTGCCGTCATTGGCGATCTGCGCCGTGCGATGGGCGAGCGCCGTGTTGGAAAAGCGCTCGGCGAGTTCGGCCGTATAGGCGGCCGTATCGAGCCCGGCGCCCTCCGGCAGCGTCGGGATGGCTTCAGCCCACAGCGCATCAACGAACTGCCGGATTGACGGATCGGCAAAGGCGCGGTCGACAGTGGCGTGGCCGCTGAGCAGGCCGAGATAGGCGATGCCCGAATGGGCGCCGTTGAGCAGCCTGAGCTTCATGTCCTCGAAGGGCCCGACGTCCTCGACCATGGTGACGCCGAATTTTTCCCAGGCCGGGCGTCCGGCCGGAAAACGATCCTCGACCACCCATTGGCGGAACGGCTCGGTCATCACCGGCCAGGCGTCCTCGATGCCGAGCTCCTGCGCAATACGCGTCCGGTCGGCATCCGTGGTCGCCGGCACGATGCGGTCGACCATGCTCGACGGGAAAGCCACATCGTCGGCGGCATAGCCGGCTAACGGCCGATCGCCAGCGCTGGCACGGGCGTCGCGCAGTTTTGCAAACTCGACCAGCAGCCGGTGCAGCGTGGCGCCGTTGGCGGGAAGGTTGTCGCAGCAGAGCACGGTGAAGGGCGGGGTGCCGGCAGCGCGGCGGCGCGCAATCGCTTCGGTGAGAAAACCATGCGCGGTCTTCGGCGATCCGGGGTTTGCCAGGTCGTGCACGATATCGGGATGGTTCTCATCGAGGCTGCCGTCGGCCGCCCTCAGATAGGCCTTTTCGGTGATGGTCAGCGTGACGATGCGGATGCGCGGATCGGTCAGCGCGGCGAGCACCGCGCCGGGGTCTTCCGGCGCCACCAGCAGCGACAGGATCGAGCCGATCACCTGCAGCCTCTCGCCGGCGCTGTCTCTTACCGCCAGCGTGTAGAGCCCGTCCTGTGGCGACAGCGCATCGCGCGTGTCGGGGCTGCGCAGCGAGACGCCGATGATGCCCCAGCCCGTCTCGCCATCCGCCAGGCAGGCGTCGACATAGGCCGCCTGATGGGCACGATGGAAGGCGCCGACACCGAGGTGGACGATGCCGGGCGTCACAGCACCGCGATCGTAGCGCGGTATGACAACTGCGCCCGGCAGGCTCGCGACCGTGGCGTTCGAAAGACGGCTGTTCATTGGTTTGAAGTCTCCGATCCGGCGCTCGTCCGGCAGCAATGGACGGCTGCGGGGTAGCACCCGTCGCTGCCCCGTACAATGGTCGTACTTCATGCAAAAGTCATCATACAACTTAATGATTTTTATATGTTGACATTATCTCCGACCGATCTACCAATAGGCCAGCCTGGGGGGAGCCAAGTGGCTGCACTGACCGATCCGAATCTGCTTTTCGCGCCGGAAACGCGAACGCTGGCTCGCACCCTTTACGCCGGGGTCAAAGACCTGCCGATCGTCAGTCCGCATGGCCACACCGACCCGCGCTGGTATGCGCTCAACGAGCCGTTCCCCGACCCGGCGCAATTGCTGATCGTGCCGGACCACTACATTTTCCGCATGCTGTTCAGCCAGGGCGTGCGGCTGGAAGAGCTCGGCGTGCCGACACTCGACTTCCCGACGCCCAATGGGGCCCCGGTCGAGACCGACGGCAGAACGATCTGGCGACGCTTTGCCGAGCACTATTATCTGTTCCGCGGCACGCCGACCCGACTCTGGCTCGATCATGTGCTCGAGCATCTGTTCGGTATCGAAGAGCCGCTCAATGCAAGCACCGCCGATCGCCACTACGACACGATCGCCGCGCTGCTTCAGCGCGACGACTATCGCCCTCGGGCGCTGTTCGAGCGCTTCACAATCGAGGTGATCGCCACGACCGAAGGCGCGCTCGACGACCTCAAATGGCATCGGATGATCCGCGACAGCGGCTGGCAAGGTCGCGTCGTCACCGCCTACCGGCCCGACGCGGTGATCGATCCCGACTTCGAAGGATTCTCAGGCAATCTCGACCGGCTGGGCGAGATCACCGGCTGCGACACCGGTACCTGGGCCGGCTATCTCGACGCGCATCGAGAGCGGCGCTCCTATTTCAAGGAATTCGGCGCGACCTCGTCTGACCACGGCCATCCGACCGCCGAGACCGCCAACCTTTCCGACGCCGCGGCCGAGGAGCTGTTCAACCGCATCCGCCGCGGTTCGGATGACGAGCGCGAGCGGCGGCTGTTCCGCGCACAGATGCTGACCGAGATGGCCAAGATGAGCCGCGACGATCGCCTGGTGCTGCAAATCCATCCGGGATCATGGCGCAATCATTCGCCGGCTATTTTTCAGAAATTCGGCCGCGACAAGGGTTTCGATATCCCGACCAGGACCGACTATGTGACGGCGCTGAAGCCATTGCTCGACTGCGTCGGGCTGGAGCGCGACCTGACGATCATCCTGTTCACGCTGGACGAGACGAGCTATGCGCGCGAGCTGGCGCCGCTCGCCGGCGTCTATCCGGCGCTGAGGCTCGGGCCGGCCTGGTGGTTCCACGACAGCCCGGAAGGCATGCGCCGCTTCCGTGAGATGACCACCGAGACGGCCGGCTTCTACAACACCGTGGGCTTCAACGACGACACGCGCGCCTTTCCGTCGATCCCGGCGCGCCACGATGTCGCCCGCCGCGTCGACTGCGCCTTCCTGGCGCGGCTCGTCGCCGAACACCGGTTGCGCGAGGAGGAAGCGCATGAGCTGGCGCGGGAGCTTGCCTACACGCTGGCCAAGAAAGCGTACCGGCTCTGAGCCGGTGCGTCAGGGTTTCAAAGGGAGGAAGTCATGTTGCATTTTTGGAAATTGACGGCGGCCACATTCGCCTTCGGCTCGCTGCTGATCGGCATTGCCAATGCCGAGACCGTGCTGCGGTCGTCGGACACGCATCCCGACGGCTATCCGACCGTCGAGGCGGTCAAATATATGGGCGAGCTGATCAAGCAGCGGACGAATGGCCGCTATTCCATCGAGGTCTATCATTCGGCGCAGCTCGGCGAGGAGAAGGACACGATCGAGCAGACGCAATCGGGTGTGATCGACCTGGACCGTGTCTCGATGGGCCCGTTCAACGGCATCGTGCCGGAAACCGCGGTGCCGTCCCTGCCTTACATGTTCCGCTCGGTCGAGCATATGCGCCATGTCATGGACGGGCCGATCGGCGACCAGATCCTGAAAGCGTTCGAGGCGCATGATCTCGTCGGCCTCGCCTTCTACGATTCCGGCGCGCGCTCCTTCTACAACACCAAGAAGGACATCAGCTCGATCGCCGACCTTAAGGGCATGAAGTTCCGCGTCATCCAGTCGGATGTGTTCGTCGACATGGTCAACGCGCTCGGCGCCAACGCCACGCCGATGGCCTATGGCGAGGTCTATTCGGCGCTGCAGACGGGTGTCATCGACGGGGCCGAGAACAACTGGCCGAGCTTCGAATCCGCCAAGCACTACGAGGTCGCCAAGCATTACACGCTGGACCAGCACCAGATCGTGCCGGAGGTGCTGGTGATGTCGAAGGCGAACTGGGACAAGCTCTCGCCGGAAGACCAGGCGATCGTCAGGCAGGCGGCCAAGGACAGTGTCGTCAAGATGCGCGAACTCTGGGACGCACAGGAGAAGAAGTCGCGCGACATCGTCGAGAAGGCCGGCGTCAAGGTCAGCGAGATCGACAAGCAGCCGCTGATCGACGCCATGAAGCCGGTCTACGAAAAATATCTTTCGACGCCGGAGCTCAAGGATCTGGCCGCCCGTATCCAGGCCGCGAAATGACCAGCATGGATGATAGGCCGAGCGGCGCCGACGCCTCCGTGCCGCCTATGGTGCGGCCAGGCCTTAATACATTCTGGCTGCGCGCCGAGCGCCTGCTGTCGGGTCTGGCGACGCTGGCGCTGTGGGTCAGCGGCGCCGGGCTGACATTGATGACGATCATCATCGCCTGGCAGGTCTTCTCGCGCTATGTGCTCAACCGCTCGCCAAGCTGGACCGAGGCCTCCTCGGTGCTGCTCATGGGTTGGTTCATCTTTCTCGGGGCTGCGGTCGGCGTGCGCGAACGCACACATCTCGGCTTCGACGTGCTGCTCTATTTCCTGCCTGCTTCGGCCAAGGCGGTGCTGCGCACCATTTCCGACATCGTCGTGCTGGCGTTCGGCGGCGGCATGATCATCTACGGCATCCAACTTGCCAGGCTGACATGGGGCACGATCATGCCGTCGCTCGCGCTGCCCGGAGGCGTCGGCTTCCTGCCAGTCATCCTAGGCGGCGCGCTGGTCTGCCTGTTCTCGCTCGAACGGCTTGCCGGGCGCTTTGCCGGCCTGCCTGTCGATGCCGACATCCACACCACCGGCGAGGAGATGTGAGCCATGGCCTTGACCGTGCTTTTCGGCACCTTCGTCTTCCTGCTGATCATCGGCACGCCGATCGCCTTCTGCCTCGGTGTGGCGAGCTTCGCGACGATCATCGTGCTCGGCCTCCCCCCGGTGGTGGTGTTCCAGCGATTGAACTCGGGCGTCAGCGTCTTTTCGCTGATGGCAATCCCGTTCTTCATCTTCGCCGGCGACCTGATGGTGCGCGGCGGTATCGCCGCCCGCCTGGTGGCGCTGGCCGGGTCGGTGGTCGGCCATCTGCGCGGCGGCTTGGGCCAAGTCAACATCGCCGCATCGACGATGTTCGGCGGCATCTCTGGGTCGGCCGTGGCCGACGCGTCCGCGGTCGGCGGGCTGATGATCCCGCAGATGAAGGCGCGCGGCTATGGCATCGACTACGCTGTCAACATCACCTCGGTAGGGGCCATCATCGCCCTTTTGATCCCGCCGTCGCACAACATGATCATCTACTCCATCTCGGCCGGCGGCCGCATCTCGATCGCCGACCTGTTCACGGCGGGCGTCATCCCGGGCCTGCTTCTGGCGCTCGCGCTGATGATCACGGCCTATCTGGTCGCCAGCCGGCGCGGCTATCCTACCGAGCCTTTCGCCGGTTTCGGCCGGGCACTCCAGTTGCTCTTCGGCGCCATTCCGGGCCTCATCCTCATCGGCATCATCTTCGGCGGCGTCCGGTCCGGCATTTTCACAGCAACGGAAAGCTCCTGCATCGCCATCGTCTATGCCTTCCTGGTCACGCTGATCATCTACCGCTCGATGAGCTGGAACGATTTCGTCTCGGCGACCACCGCGGCAGTACGCACGACGGCCATGGTCCTGATGATCATAGGCTGCGCCGCCGCCTTCGGCTGGCTGCTCGCCTATCTGCGCGTACCTGCGGCGCTGGTCGCCTTCCTGCAGGAGATCTCCAGCGACAAGCTGGTCATCCTGCTGTTGATCAACGTCGTGCTTTTGATCCTCGGCACGTTCATGGACATGTCGCCGCTGATCATCATCACCACGCCGATCTTCCTGCCGGTGGTCATGGCTTACGGCGTCGACCCGGTGCATTTCGGCGTCATCCTCATCCTCAATCTCGGCATCGGCCTTTGCACGCCGCCGGTCGGAGCCGTCCTCTTCGTCAGTTGCGCAATAGGCCGCATTCCGATCTGGACGGCGATGCAGTCTATCTGGCCCTTCTACGGCGCGGCCTTCGCTGTGCTGATGCTTGTCACCTACGTGCCGGCGATATCATTGTGGCTGCCGAACCTTTTCCATTAGGAGTTACCCAGGTGGCCGATAGCACAACCGATCTCAGGGTCGAACGGAAGCCGAAACTGTCGGAAACGGTGGTCGCGGCGATCCGCAAGCAGCTTTTGGCGGGCGAGATGCCGCCCGGCCACAAGCTGCCGACCGAGGGGCAACTGACGGAGACCTTCGGCGTCAGCCGCACCGTCATCCGCGAGGCGCTGGCCAAGCTTGCCGCCGACGGCCTTGTCGAGGCACGCCAGGGCGCCGGCGTCTTCGTCACCGAGCACATCTCCACCACCCTCGGCGTTCTAGCCGCCGACATGGGCGCCAAGGATTCCATCGCGCTCAACGTGCTCGAGGTGCGGCTGGCGATCGAAATCGAATCGGCCGGCCTTGCCGCCATCCGCCGCAACGCCGCGCAGGAGGCGGCTATCCAGGAGGCCTTCTTCGAGTTCGAGCGGCTCTTGCTCGACAGCCAGCCGACCGGTCCGGCCGACCTCGCCTTCCATCGGGCGATCGCCAGCGCCACCAACAATCCGTTCTATGTCGAGATGCTCGACGTGCTCGGCCGCCGCGCCATTCCTTGCGACGTGACCTCTCCCTGGTCGACGGAGCTCGTCCAGTCCGACGACTACCAGCGCGGCCTGCAGCGCGAGCATCTGGTGATCCTCAACGCGATTTCGGCGGGCGACGCCAACGCCGCGCGCGAGGCGATGCGGGCGCATCTCGCCGCCAGCCAGCAGCGCTACCGCGAGCGCCTGCAGGCGCGGCAGGCCTATTACGCAAAGTCGGTGGCGGCCGCGTCGACCGGATGATCATTCGAGCAAGGTAGAGATGGATCAGAAACACACCGAATTCTCCTCGCGCTTCGCCATCGACCCCATTGCCGCCGCGGCGATGGGAACCGACGAGCTGCGGCACAATTTCCATGTCGAAGGGTTGTTCCAGCCAGGCCTCGTCAGGCTCACCTACACGCATTACGACCGCATGATCGTCGGCGGCGCCATGCCGGTGGACTCGGTCCTGCTGCTGGAGGCCATCAAGCCGACCGGCACCAAGGCATTCCTCGACCGCCGCGAGCTGATCGCCGTCAATATCGGCGGCGGCGGCACGGTGACGGCGGACGGCCTGCCCTTTGAGATGGCAACGCGCGACATGGTCTATCTCGGCATGGGCACACAGCAGGTTTCGTTCGCTTCGGCCGGTCCGGACAAGCCGGCCAAGTTCTATCTGCTGAGCGCGCCGGCGCACCAAGCCTATCCCAGCCAGTTGATCCGCGTCGGCGACGCGAAGCGGCTCGACCTCGGCAGCCAGGCGACCAGCAACGAGCGGTCGATCTTCCAGTTCATCCATGCCGATGGGGTAAAGACCTGCCAGTTGGTCGTCGGCATGACGCAGCTCGCGCCGGGCTCGGTGTGGAACACCATGCCTTGCCACGTGCATGACCGGCGCATGGAAGCCTATCTCTATTTCGATTTGGCCGAGAATGCGCGCGTCTTCCATTTCATGGGCGAGCCGGACGAGACGCGCCATATCGTCATGCGCAATGAAGAGGCGGTGCTGTCGCCGGGCTGGTCGATCCATTCGGGAGCCGGCACCTCGAACTATGCCTTCATCTGGGCCATGGCCGGCGACAATGTCGACTATACAGACGTCGACCAGGTGACGATGGAAGAACTCAGATGAGCGATCTTTCCGCTTTCAGCCTCGCCGGCAAGCGCATCCTCGTCACCGGCGCCAACACCGGCATCGGCCAGGGCATCGCCGCGTCGGTCGCCCGCGCCGGCGGCGCCGTCATCGGCGTCGGCCGCTCGGCGATGGATGAGACTGCGGAGAAGGTCGCGGCCATGGGCGGCAGGTTCGAAGCGGTGGCCGCCGATCTCGGCGAGCCTGCCGCGGCTGCCGCGATGCTCGACCGGGTCTGGGATGAAAGCGGGCCGCTCGACGGTCTCGTCAACAATGCAGGCATCATCCGACGCGCCGACGCGGTCGAGCTGACCGAGGCCGATTGGGACGAGGTGATGGACATCAACCTGAAAACGGTCTTTCGACTTAGCCAGAGTTTTGCCAGGCGGGTGCTGGCGCAACCCGGGCGACGCGGCAAGATCGTCAACATCGCCTCGGTGCTGAGTTTTCAGGGCGGCATCCGCGTCGCTTCCTACACGGCGTCGAAACATGGCGTGCTCGGCCTAACCAGGCTGCTCGCTTGCGAATGGGCGTCGAAAGGCATCAACGTCAACGGCATCGCGCCGGGCTATATCGAGACCAACAACACCGAAGCTCTGCGCGCCGATCCCGACCGCAGCGCCGCTATCCTCGGACGCATTCCCGCGGCGCGCTGGGGCCAGCCCGGCGATATCGGCGATGCCGCCGTTTTCCTGCTGGCGCCGGCGTCGGATTACATGCATGGCGCGGTGATGCCGGTGGATGGCGGCTGGCTGGCGCGATGACCATTTCAATTTCTGAACGGAAGCTCGCGATGACCGATATCTTTTCTCATGCCGACGAGAAAACCTGGATACCGACGCCGGACGGCAACAGGCGGCGCGTGCTGGTGCATACCGACGAACTGATGCTGGTCGAATTCGTCTTCGACAAGGGCGGCGTCGGCGCGCTGCATTCGCATCCGCACGTCCAGGCAAGCTACGTGGCCGAAGGCCGTTTCGACGTCACCATCGACGGCCGGTCCGAGATCCTGGAAGCGGGAAGCAGCTTCATCGTTCCGTCCAACCTGGTGCATGGCGTCAAGGCGCTGGAAGCGGGGCGGCTGGTCGACAGTTTTGCGCCTTACCGGGCCGACTTTCTCGCCTGAGGCGCAGTTTTTGGATATCGGAAAGGAAAACCCGCGCCGTGAGGCGCGGGTTTGTTGCCTGGGCGCTTGTGGCGCCGCCGCGGTACTCAAACATTGCCGCAGGACGACAACGGTGCCGCAACATGGTGAAGATAGGTTTAACGAAGAAGACTGGAACTGTGCCGGCATATCGGCCAAAGAAACGACGGGCCGCAGATCGTCATTCGGCGGATGAGCAAAGCCGGCGGGAGAGAAAGTCTGGAATGGACGTCGTACGAAAATCAGAAGCCCTCTTGCGCGAGATCACCAGGCGACCGATCAGAGAGATCCGGCGCTTGGCGTTGGATCTGAAGCGATTGTGGCGGCTTTGGATCACTGGAGGCTCGGCGCGTTACAACAAGATATTCATCGCCGGCTGCGCGCGCAGCGGAACGACGCTTACACAGCGCCTCATGGGATGTTTCGAAGACACTTTCGTCCATCGAGCCGAAGCAAAATATACCCAGTTGGATCTGCTGGACCGCCCGGAAGCCAACCTTGTGGTCAAGCGCGCCGAGCGGAGTCATGTGCACCTGGCCAAACTGCCAAGTGCCGTTGGCCTGATCTATTGCGTCCGCCACCCGTTCGACGTGCTGACAAGCTCGCATCCGGAAAGCAGGGCGCAGCGCCGGTTCCACGTCACGCCCGAACGCTGGCTGGCGGAATATGATGCCTTGCTGCGGCTGAGGAAGACCCAGCCCGGCCGCGCGATCGCCTACGTCCGTTATGAAGACATGATCGCTCAGCCGGATGCCATGCAGGGGCGGATCGCGCGGGCATTCGACCTCAAGCCGCGCATCCGGTTCAGTGAGGATCCCGGCAACCCGATACGCGCAACATCGCTGCAGAAATGGGAGCGAAACGAAGAGTTCCGGACCTATCTGCGCGCCCTGCCGCCGGTATTTCTCGCGCGCCTGAAAGCGTTCTGCGACGAGTTCGGCTACGATATGCCGGATTGGGTCCGCGGATGACGGCAACGGTTGGCCTTCTCGCCAAGCGGCACGGACCTTTGATCACGCCCGGCATGCTGCCCGGCGATGACGGCGCCAACATAAACGGCCCCTCGCTGGTCAGGATGCCCGGTTGGGCGAAGGGCCGGCTCGGGGCCTACCATCTCTATTTCGCGCATCATCACGGCAGCTATATCCGGCTTGCCTATTCCGATGCGACAGAGGGTCCCTGGCGGATCCATCCGGGGGGCGTGCTCTCGCTCGCCGAGTGCCCGTTCCTCCGGGAGCACATCGCGTCTCCCGACGTGCATGTCGATGAGCAGAACCGGCGGATCGTCATGTATTTCCATGGTCCGGCCTTGAACCGCCAAGGGCAGACGACCTTCGCGGCCACCTCCGCCGACGGCCTGCGTTTCAGACCCAATGCCGAGCCGCTCGGACCATTCTATGCTCGGATCTTTCGCCATGACGGCTGGTGGTACGGGCTCTTCGGCACGGGCAATGTGAGGCTTCGCCGATCGAGCGACGGTCTTTCCGGTTTCGAGGAAGGGCCGGTCGTGCTGCCAGGCTCGCGCTGGGTTCGACCGAGGCATGTCGCGGTGCAGAAAAGCGGAAGCTCGCTGGTTGTCTACTACACGCGCAAGGGCGACGCGCCTGAGCGCATCGTTTACGGCAGCATGGACCTTTCCAGCGACTGGCAGCGCTGGAAAGTGCGCGGCAAGACCGAATTGCTAAGGCCGGAGACGGACTACGAAGGCGCGGATCTTCCAGTTAGCCGCGGCCGCAGGGGCGCGGCTAGGGGCAGGCAGAATGCGCTCCGCGATCCGGCGATTTTCGAGGAGAATGGCCGTACATGGCTGCTCTATGCCGTCGCCGGCGAAAGCGGCATAGCGCTGGCCGAGCTCCATGCGACGGAATCCAGGTCTACGGATATCTGGAGACCGATCGCGGCGCTGTGGAGCCGGATCGGAAGATAACGCGCCTTTGCCGGCGTGAGGCGCTCGCTCAGCGCTGCTGCAGCGCCAGCCGTACGCCGAGCGCGCAATAAATGCCGCCGACCACCTTGCCCTGCCATCTCAGCACGGCCGGGTTGCGGCGCAGGAAAGAGCCGAGACCTCCGGCCGAGACCGCGAAGATCACCGTGCTGAAGAGGCCGAGAAGGACGAAGACGGCGCCAAGGATCGCCAGTTGAAGCATGACAGATCCATTTTCGGGGCGCACGAACTGGGGCAGGAAGGCAAGGAAGAACAACGCCGTCTTCGGGTTCAGCACCTCGGTCAATACAGCCTGCCGGAACGCCTTGCCCGCCGGCACGGCCAAGGCGCTCCCGGCGAGATCGACCGGCGCCTTCTCGAGGATGGCGCGGATGCCGAGATAAACGAGATAGACCGCGCCGACATATTTGATGATGGAAAACAGCATCGCCGAAGTGGCGATGATGGCCGAGATGCCGAAGATCGCCATGACGGTGTGGACGACGTCGCCCGCCGCCACACCGGTGCCGGTGGCAATGCCGACCCTGGTTCCCGAGCTCGTCGCCCGCGCCACGGTAAGCAGCGTGGCCGGCCCCGGAATGAAGACGAAGCCAAGCACGATCGCAACGTAGGTCGCCAATGTGGCCAGGTCGATCATTGCCGGGTTCCTCCGCTGCAGGCCGGGACAGGAAGCCATCCTTTGCGTGGAAAGGCAAGGCGATGGCGTCACGCCAGCGACGCCGGCAGGCAAAACGGCGGACAAACATGGGTTGCGGTGGTGTTCGGGCTATCCGCGCCTTAAGAACGTGGCCTCAGCCGAATCCGGGAATCACTCTCAATGCAAAATTCGATGGTGGTGCGGGCATCGACAGCAGGCATTCCAACGGAGGGACGCGATCCCAAAAGGCGCGTGCTGAAGGACGTGTTCGGCTTCGACGTTTTTCGCCCCGGGCAGGCCGACGTGATGGAAGCGCTGCTGGCGGGACGCCACGTGCTGGCCGTGATGCCGACCGGCGCCGGCAAGTCGCTCTGCTACCAGGTTCCGGCGCTGGTGCTCGGCGGGCTCACCATCGTCGTCTCGCCGCTGGTGGCGCTGATGCAGGACCAGGTCGCGGCGCTGCGGCTCGCCGGCGTCGCCGCCGACACGATCAATTCCTCGCTCGACCGCGATGCCAATGTCGCGGCGTGGCGCCGGGTCGCGTCGGGCCAGACGCGGCTGCTCTATCTCGCGCCGGAGCGGCTGATGACCGACCGGATGCTCGACGCGCTCGCCAGGCTCGACATCCGCCTGATCGCCGTCGACGAGGCGCACTGCATTTCGCAATGGGGGCCGGCGTTCCGGCGCGAATATGAGGCTCTCGCGCAGTTGCGCGACATCTTTCCGAAAGTGCCGATCATCGCGCTGACGGCGACCGCAGACGAGACGACGCGCACCGACATTTCGGCGCGGCTGTTCGCCGACCGCGTCGACACGCTGGTGCTGGGCTTCGACCGGCCGAACATCAAACTCGCCATCGAGCCGAAGCAGGACAGCAAGCGCCAACTGCTGCGCTTCGTCGAGCGCCATCCCGGGCGCAGCGGCATCGTCTACTGCCTGTCGCGCAGGAAGACGGAGGAGATGGCGGCCTTCCTCGAAAAGAACGGTGTCACGGCGCTCGCCTATCATGCCGGCATGAGCAAGGAGGCGCGTGAAGCGAACCAGAACGCCTTCATGACGCTGTCGGGCGTCGTCATGGTGGCGACCATCGCCTTCGGCATGGGCATCGACAAGCCGGACGTGGCCTATGTCTTCCACACCGACCTGCCGGCCAGCCTTGAAGCCTATTACCAGGAGATCGGCCGCGCCGGCCGCGACGGGCGGTCGGCGGAGGCGCATATGCTGTACGGCCTCGGCGACATCCGCACGCGCCGCCTGTTCATCGACGACGAGGATGCCTCGCCCGAGCACAAGCGGCGCTCGCACGGCCGGCTGGACACCCTGATCGGCTATTGCGAGACGGCGCAGTGCCGCCGCCAGGTGCTGCTTGGCTATTTCGGCGAGGAAGCGCAGCCTTGCGGTAATTGCGACAACTGCCTCAGCCAGGCGCCGCGCGCGGACGGCAGCGCCGAAGCGCGCATCATCCTTGCGGCCGTCGCGCAAACCGGCGAGCGCTTCGGCGCCGCCCATGTCATCGACGTCCTGCTCGGCCACGAGACCGAGAAAGTGCTGGCCAGGGGCCATCAAAGGCTTGCCAGCTTCGGCACCGGCGCGGCGCACAAGAGACCTGCGTGGCTGTCGTTGATCCGCCAACTCGTGGCCGGCGGGTTTCTGATGCCGGATCCGGAAGGCTATGGCGGCCTTGCCATTTCGGAAAGCGGCCGCGCACTCGGCCGCGGCGAAACCGCGTTCGAATACCGCGTCGAAACGCGGCACCGTTCACTGCGCAACAAGGCGCGTTCAGCCCAGGGTGCAGCCGCGACGGGTACGGACGATCTGGACGCCGCGCTGCTCGGGACGCTGAAGGCGCTGCGGCTGCGCCTGGCGAAGGAACGCCAGGTGCCGGCCTATGTCGTCTTCTCCGACCGCACGCTGATCGACATGGCCGAGCGCCGCCCGCGCGACCTCGACGCCTTCGCGCAAGTGAACGGCGTCGGCGAGGCCAAGCTCAGGGAGTTCGGCGAGATCTTCTTGAGCGCGATCGCGGCGCACCACGCCGAGGGCTAGAGCGGTTCAGCTTTTGATAGAATCGCCGACCCGCTCTACGTATTTGTTTTTACGCAATTCCGGACGGAAACCGCTGCGCACTTTTCCTGGAATAGGTTTTGCAATCCGCCTCTGAGACGTTGCCGCCTGCAGGGAAGCACCATGCTCTCCCCCGCAGGCGGACGCATCGTCCGAAAGTCTGTGACACCGGGCGGCAGTTCAGGCCGCCACGGGCAGCGCCTCGATACCGTGGCGCTGCATGGCGGCGCCGATCCGGGCAAAGTCGGGCTGCGCCTGCGGCTCGACGGTGCCGATGTCGCGGAAGAAAGCGATCATGGATGGCTCGACGAGCACCAGCATCCGCACCGGGCGGTCGCTGTCGTTGGAGTAATTGTGCGGCGCCTTCGGGCCGATGCGCACCGAAGTGCCGGGACCCGCGACGGTCACTTCGGGCGGGCCGCCCGCGCCAAAGTGACGGACGGCCAGCGCGCCTTCCAGCACATAGAACAACTCGGGCGAAGCGTGGCTGTGCGGCGGAGTGCCGGAACCTGGCGGGACCTCGACTTCGATGAGTTCAAGGCTGGAATCGGCGATGCCGCCGAGCAGGCGAATGCGGTCGGCAACGACCCAGAGCGTCTGGGCGGCCTCGGGAGTGATGACATTGAAGGTCATGGCTTGTCTCGTTTGTTTGTAGCTTCCGCTGATGAATGACCCGGGGTGACTGCGGACAGGATCACCTCGAGCGCCCAGGATGCGGTCTCGCCGGCCTGGGCGCCGGTGAGACCGCCATAGTCCTTCAGGATCTCCCATGCGGAGGCCGAGAAGAGCAGATGAGCCAGCGCCTCGACCTTCTCGGCTTCGGCGGGCTGAAGAGAAGAAATGACTGGAGCCAGCGCGCGCCTGAAATTGGCGCGGCGGCTTGCCACCGTGCCCATGCGCATCTCGCGGCCAGTGCGCGAATGGAGCGATGAGCGGATCGCCGCGTCATGCATGTCGAATCGCGGGAAGGCCTGACGAGGGCCGTCGACAATGTCCTTGGGAATCCTCGGCGTCGTCGAGGCTCCTATCCGGGCGTTCAGCCAGGGCCAGAAGGCAGCCAGCAGGTCGTCCTTTGTGGCGAAGTGGCGGAACACAGTGCGACGCTGCACTCCGGCCTTCTGCGCGATCGCCTCCATGCTGATCTCGTCTTCGGCGCTGGCCGAACTCATGAGCTCAAACAGGGCGCAAAGGATCGCCTCATGCGTTTCACGCGCTTTCTCTTCGCGCATAGGGCTGTTGTAGCTGCGGACGTGCGGCACGTTGGTGCTCCTAATTGGTGACACCATATGTGTCATGAAAATCGACAGTTGTCAATAGGCGTCACTTCTAGTGTCATCAATCGAAATCGACGGCCGTTGCGTTTCCCACGATGCAGCCTGATTGCCAGCGCTTGCATCGAGACTGGATGTGCGCTGCAGCCAAGGTGCGGCAGGCCAGCGCGGTCGGCGGGAGGCTAATTCGGGCCAGCCGATCAGACTCGATCCTTTGCGGCAAGCCTTGCAGAAGCTCCGCGAATCCTTGAAACCGACGACTCCTGCATCCGGTCTGAGCGACAATGAGCGAATATCAATATTACGAATTCCAGGCGGTCGATCGGCCGCTCGGCAAGGCGGATCGTGAGGCTCTGCGCGATCTGTCGTCACGGGCGCGGATCACGGCCACAAGCTTTACCAATTCCTACGATTGGGGCGACTTCCGCGGCGACCCGGACGAGCTCATGGAGCGCTGGTTCGATCTTCACCTGTACCTGGCGAATTGGGGCTCGCGCCGCCTGATGATGAAGCTGCCGATTCGGCTGGTCGACCGGGATCGCATCGGCGCTTTTCTCGGCAACGATGATTCGTCCACGCTCAGGGTTGCCGGTGAGAACGCCATCTTGAGCATCTGGCGCGACGAGCTGGAGCCCGGCGACTGGGATGACGGCGAGAGTTGGCTAGCGGTCCTGTCGCCGCTTCGGGACGCCGTGCTGGCGGGCGACCTCAGGCTGTTTTATTTGATTTGGCTCATGGATGTCGAAGCCGAAGCGGTCGGGCCGGACGAACCGGAACCGATGCCCGGATTCGGACCGCTGACCGAGGCCCTTGAAGCCTTCGCCGAATTCTTCTGCATCAATCAGGATCTCGTCCGGGCGGCGGCGGAGCAAGGCGCGGCGGCTGCTCTTGATGGGGTGTCCCCGGAGGCGGACGAGCGAATAGTCGCGGCAATGAGCGACGCGGAGAAAACCGGCCTGCTCATGCGGATTTTCAATGGCGAGCCGCATGTGCCGACCGAGCTGCGGGCCTTGGTACGGGCGCGCTCCGAACGCCAGACGGCAACCCCGCCCGGCGCTCCGCGCACAGTTGCCGATCTGCTGACCCGCGCCCGTGAGATCCGCCTTGCCCGCGAGCGCGCCGAGGCGGAGCGCGCGGAAGCCCAGCGGAGGCTGGAGGCGGAGGCGGCCGAGAAGGCGCGCGAGCTGCGGCTTGTGGCCATTCGCCAGCGCGGCGAGAGTGTCTGGCGAGACGTCGAGGATGAAATCATGCGGCGCAACCCCGCCGGATATGACAAGGCGACAGCGCTTCTTTCCGATCTCCAGGCGCTCGCCGAAAAACAGGGCAGCGTCGAGGAATTCCGTCTCCGGCTTCAATCGATCCGGGAGCGCCATGCCGGCAAGGGCCGCTTCATCGAACGCCTGGAAGCGCTGGGATAGGTCCGCTGGGCCGCCCTCCATTCAATAATGCGCGTAGCCGCTCAACGGGCATCTCTGCGACGCGGGAACCTCGAATGTGCCGTCAATGCCGCTGCAGGTGCGGAACCCGGACTTTCGTCCCGCCGCCTTCGATTTCGGCGCCGGTCTTGGATTGGCTGCTTCGCGCTGCCGGTCGCGTCTCGGCTTCGCACGGACGGCCGGCTGCGGTTTCTCAGTCTTTTGCGGTGTGGCGCTTTCCGGTTTCTTGGCTTCCGCTTCCGACGCCCGCTGGGCGCGGTAGCTCTTCAGGGCATCGTCCGTATCGAGTTTCAGGCGGGCATATTGCTTTGAGGTAAGAAAGGTGGTCGGGGGCAACTTGTTCTCTTCCTGCCATTGGCCGATGGCGCGGCGCGTCTTGAGGCCGAAGTCGCCGTCGGCTTCCAGGTCGTAACCGATCGCCAGCAGCCTTTCCTGCAGGTCGATCTTTTCCTGACGATCGAGCCCGATCGCGCTTTCCGCCAGTTCGGTCCCGGTGTCAGTTTCCGGATTGGCGGCCGCGGCCGGCGGCGCCGCCGCCGTGGTGGATCGCGACGCGGCGCTCTCGGTATTGGCGACAACGGCTGGTGTGTCGCCGACAGCGATCGGAGGCTTCTTGAGCTGGTCGATGTTGAGGCGGGCGAGATCGGCGACCGCCCCCTTGGGGAATTGCTGCAGATAGGCTTCGTAATGCGCGAGCGTATTGCGCTTGGAGGCCTCGTCCCACACGCGCTGCTCGATTTCCCATCCGCGCGCGTCGGTGCTTGCGGGTCCGGCCGGAGTCTCGGTGGCGGATGGCTGCGGAGCCGAGGCGGGTGGCGGCGTTTGCGAGCCGATAAAGACCTCGCGGCCGAGCGAGGCATTGTGCCAGGGCCGCTGGCGCCCATCGGTTTCGGCCGTCACCTCGCCGCGAACGCGGGTCAACGCGCTCTGAATCTCCACGCCCGGCTCGGCAAGATGCCTGGCCAGCGAGGTCGTGTAAGGGCTGTTGGCGCCGTTGCCGTCATAGGACACGGAACCGGGATCGGTCGCAAAGGCGATCAGCACGCCGCCGGTGCCAACCTCCGACCCGCTGACATCGATGGGCGCCAGGCCCGGCGCGGTGGTCGAGCGGCTCTTCGGCAAGGAAGCCGCGAGCGTCCGTGCCAAAGGATTGTCGCGGCAGGCGTCCAGGATGACGATGCCGACGGCCGGGTCCGGCGGGAGAGCGCCGAGCAGCTCGTCGATCTGGATGGTGCGGGTCTTGAGATGCGCCGGGGCCGTAAGTTCCGCATCGACCGGGATCAGGTAGTTCTTGCCGTTCACCTGCATGCCGTGGCCGGCGTAGTAGATCAGCGCCGTATCCGCCTCGTACGAGGCCTCGGTGAACTTGTTCAGCCGGTCACGCATTCCGGCGTAGTCGAGGTCGACGCCTTCGATGACGTTGAACCCCGCCTTGCGCAGGACTTCGGCCATCAGGCGCGCGTCGCCGGCAGGATTGGGAAGCGCCGGCGCGTAGACATATTTGCTGTTGCCGATGACCAGGGCGACCCGGTTGCCGCCGGCGGCAAGGGCGGGTGCCTCCAGCAGATTGCCTGCAACCAGGAAAAACAAACCAACAATAGCTGCCCAGAACCTCATCGCGCGCACTCTCAGTCAAGTTGCGGCTTTGCCTGCTCGTTCCAGTCGCATTTCACGCGGGGGATGCCCCTTCCATGAAATACATAACACATCAGCGGGGTTTAATGTGGCTCTCTTCGCTTCAAGGGCGGCTGGCTGAACGATGCGGATTTCGGCTGATACTGCCTTGTCGATATCGGTCCGTGCCTCCAGCGATGCCGCACAATCGGACGCGCGTGTTTTGAGGTTGCCTTGGAGGTGCCCTTGAGCTGGGGTCGATCGGATTTGACGTAGGTCAAAGCGCATTTGGACCGAGCAGGCGATCCTGCGAAATGTGACGAGCCTGGAAGCCGTGCTGTGCTTGGACGATCTTGTCAGATCTGGCAGCGAGACCATCGGACCGCAAACGGTGCCTTCGGCGCAATCATGCTTGTGTTCGGGCTTGCTCTTTTCCTGTTGCTGACGCCTTCAGCCCAGGCGCATGAGTTCAGTGCTTCACAGGATGCTTCGTCAGCCAAGGTCTTTCCATCTATATCTATCGCCGGCTGCAAAGCCGATCGGACGACCTCGACGGCAACCGTCCTGTTCGCGTCCGCTCCGGATGATTCAGGCTGTCATGACAGCGCGGCCCTCGCTAATTGCGGTCTGTGCGCGAGTGGGCATTGTTTCGCTTGTTCGGCTGCAGTTCTTGCGGCTGCTTCGGACATCGGCCTTGTACCGGTGCGCTGCGCCCCAGTTTTCAGCGACCAATCAGGCGCCGCGCTGACAAAGCCTGACGAAGCCTTTCGGCCTCCTCGTTCCTTTCTCTGACGACCTGTTCGGCAGGCAAATCTCACGCCTGCACCCGCGCCGCTTTCGTCTTCGTGACCAACATCGCCGATGGCACCGTGTCACTGATCTCGGTCAAGGATCAGTCGGTCGTGAAGTCCTATGCAGTCGGCAAGGGGCCAAACGGGATCACGTTCCAGGCGCCGCAGCCGACTCTTGGCAGCGCCGGGTGACTGGCGCGGAACCCTGAACCCGAAATCCAGGAGAACCAGACAATGAAAATGCTAAGCAAATCCGTCCTCGCCGCAGCCATGCTCTTCTCATCTGCAGCCTTCGCCGACGACTCCCACCATCCCGTCGGCACTGCGCAAACCGCGCCTGCCGCTGCGCCCACTCCGGTGTCCGGCGACAGCGCCGGGACGATGCCCCAGGGCGGAACGACGCCACAAGGCGGAACGATGTCCCAGGGCGGGATGATGCCTCAGGCCGGCATGATGCCGCAGGGTGGGATGATGCCGCAG
>SAQE01000034.1 GCA_004020545.1 Mesorhizobium sp.
CGTTCTGGCCTCGCAAAAATGACCCGAAGCAAATGTGTGCGCACGCTAGCCCACAGGGGGAGAAGGGGGAGCCTAGCTTACGCCCGCCCGATCATCACATGCGTCGCATCGGCCGTTGCCACCTGCCCGGTGCAGCGGTAGCCGAGCTTCAGCATGTCGAGGCCGGCGAAAAGATGCTCGCCGGAGCCGAGCAGCATCGGCGAGATCGCCAGATGCATCTCGTCGATCAGGCTTTCCTTCAGATATTGCCGGACGGTCGAAACGCCGCCGCCGACGCGTACATCCTTGCCGCCCGCTGCGGCTCTCGCCTGTTCGAGCGCCGAATGGATGCCGTCGGTGACGAAGTAAAACGTCGTGCCGCCTTCCATGACGATCGGCGCGCGCTTGTGATGCGTCAGCACGAAGGTCGGGACATGGTAGGGCGGGTTGTCGCCCCACCAGCCTTTCCAGCTCTCGTCCGGCCATTCGCCGCGGATTGGCCCGAACATGTTGCGGCCGAGGATCCAGGCGCCGACATTCTCGAAGCTGCGCACGGCGAAACCGTCGTCGACGTCCGTAGTGCCGCCGTCCTTGCCGATCACCATCTGGCGGAAGGTGCGGGTGCCGATCATCCATTTGTGCAGATCTTCGCCGCCGACGCCCAGCGGGTTTTCGAGAGTCTGGTCGGGACCGGCGCCGTAACCATCGAGTGACAAGGTGAAAGCGTTGACACGCAGCTTGGACATCATTGCCTCCTAAACCGGTTGTAATTTGCAAGCAGTTGTGCAGTAACTTAACTGATTTCGAAATGCAAGCGGTATCTTTCTGGGCGCGCAAATCGTCCTGCCCGAGTGGGCGTTGCGATCATGCAGCAGGACTTGGAAGGCGATTGGGAAGGGAACTCAGCCCTTCAGCATCTCCGCCACGGTCGGCGCGAAGTAGGTGAGGATGCCGTCGCAGCCGGCGCGCTTGAGGGCGAGAAGCGATTCCAGCATCACCTTTTCGCCGTCGATCCAGCCATTGGCGCTGGCCGCCTTGATCATCGAATATTCGCCCGACACCTGATAGGCGAAGGTCGGCATCTGGAGTTCGTCCTTGAGCCTGCGGATGATGTCGAGATAGGGCAGTCCCGGTTTCACCATCAGCATGTCGGCGCCTTCGGCGAGATCCTGCTCGGCCTCGCGCACCGCCTCGTCGGAATTGGCGTGGTCGATATAGTAGGTCTTCTTGTCGCCCTTGAGCAGACCGGCGGTGCCGACCGCCTCGCGATAGGGGCCGTAGAAGGCGGAGGCGAATTTCGTCGCGTAGGACATGATCGCCACGTCCTGGAAGCCGTTGGCATCGAGCGCGTCGCGGATGGCGCCGATGCGGCCGTCCATCATGTCGGACGGCGCGATGATGTCGGCGCCGGCGGCCGCCTGGATGACCGCCGCGGCGGCGACCTGCTCGACGGTTTCGTCGTTGACGATGATGCCGTCGCGCAGAATGCCGTCATGGCCATGGCTGGTGAACGGGTCGAGCGCCGCGTCGGTGATGATGCCGATCTCCGGCACCGCCTGCTTGATCGCGCGCGTGGCGCGGTTGATGATGTTCTCGGGGTCGAGGATGTGCGAGCCCGTCTGGTCGCGCAGCGCAAGCTCGACATTGGGGAAGGTGGCGATCGCAGGGATGCCGAGCTTGGCGGCGCGCTCCGCTTCCTTCACCGCGAGATCGATGGTCAGGCGACAGACGTCCGGCATGGCGGCGATCGGCTCGCGCGTGTTCTTGCCGTCGATCACGAAGATCGGCCAGATCAGGTCGTTCACCGAGAGTTGGTTCTCCTGCACCAGCCGACGCGACCAGTCGGCCTTGCGCATGCGCCTGAGCCGCCGGCTGCCGGTGATCTCGTCGACGCTGCGCGCGCCGGCAGGCTTTGCAGGTGTGAATTTGTTCATCGCCGAAACTCTCTTGTCGTCCCGGCTTTTTAACACGCGCTCCTGCCGCTGACCAATGCGACACGATTGTGCCAGGGGCGAAGTTCAGTTTCCTCGCCCCCGCAAAGCGGTCGCAAAGCGGGGGAGAGGTGGCCGCGAAGCGGACGGAGAGGGGGCCTTCGTAGGGCGCTCTCCTCTCCGTCTCGGCTTCGCCGAGACCTCTCCGTCTCGGCTTCGCCGAGCCACCTCTCCCTCACTTCGTGGGGGCGAGGAAATCCTTTCACGGCTGCCCATTCCCCGACAGAATCTGCGCCGCACCCCTCACAGCCACGCGAAAGGCCTCGTCGAAGCTGACGCCGCGCGCTTGCCATTGGTAGGTCTTGCCGCGGTCGCTGAGCCGCCAGCCGGCGATCCAGCCGAGGTCCTTGTCGCTCCAGACGATGCTGCCCGCAAGGGCACGATCCGCCCCTGTTTTCCTGGCGAGCCGCTCGATCTTTGCCATATCGGTATTGCGCAGCGCCTTGTCGTCGAGGCCGGCGAGCTGCCCGGACTTCGGAAAGCTGATATGCATCAGCAGTGGACCGGTTGCGTTTGCGAAGGATTCGCGCATGGTCTCGCCACGATCCTCGTCGGCCGTCAGCACGAAATGCTTCGTGCCTTGCTCGGTAGTGAGGAAAACGGCGATCAGCGGCCGCTCGCCGCGCCACGGCCTGCTGCCGAGCTGCGCCAGGAGCTTGTCGACCACGGCGGGCTTGTAGAGGCAGGTAAGGTCGTGCGGCCGGTCATGCGTGCCTTGCTCGTCATGGATGGGAATGCCTTCCAGCCGGTCGTGGTAGCGGAAGGATTGGACGAAGTCGGCTGCCTTGTCGCGCAGCGCCAGCATCTCCGCCTTCTGCGTCAGCCGCTGGTCACCGGACACCCTGACCAGCACCTTGTCTAGGCAATCCTTGAAGCCGATCTCACGGTTCGGCTCGCCGGTGCCGGTGACGATCGTCTGCGCCTGGTAGAGTTCGTCCGCCGTCGCGGCGACGGCGGGGCAAGACATCAGGCAAATGGCGATCAGGCCGATCGCCGTCGCCGCGGGGTGAGAAAATCCGGGCATGTCTTGTCGTCCGGTTCAGGATGGCCATTTCTAGCACCGGGCGCGGACGACGGCCAAGACGATTGCCGGCTAACCGGGAGTAAGGCATGATCTTCATCTGGTTCATCTACGCGGCCTGGTTGCTGCTGATTGTCTATCTGACCGTTCAGGCGACTGGCGTGAAACGGGATACCGAGCCGCATCTGCTGCAGAGTTTCGGACTGATGTTTGCCATGATCGCGGCCTTCCTGCTGCCGCGCCTCCAATTGTTCGCCTTCGTCAACTTCGCGCCCGTCAACGCCGCCCTGAGCAGCGTCGGTGTCGTCCTGGCCGTCGCCGGCATGTTTCTGCTGGTCTGGGCGCGGCAAACCCTCGGCCGCAATTGGAGCCAGACCGTCTCGGCCAAGCAGGACCACGAACTGGTGACGTCCGGCCCATATCGCCGCCTGCGTCATCCCATGTACACGGGCGGCCTGCTCGCATGCATCGGCTCGGCGATCGTGGTGGGCGGCCCTTTCGTCTTTCTGCTCCTCCTGCTGGGAGCGATCTTCATCTGGCGCGTTGGCGCCGAGGACCGGCTTCTGGCGCGGCAGTTTCCCGATGAATTCCCCGGCTATGCGAGCCGCACGAACGCGCTCATCCCGTTTGTCTGGTAGCGCGCTCGCCACGGGAAACGCGTCCGGCCCGGGCTCTCGACAATTGACGTTCGCCCGGTCGCCGCTTAGCACTTCTCCTCCCGCAGGCGCGGGGGAGGATTCTCTCACGATGGATTTTGGCGGAGGCGACGAAATTCGCTTCGAGCGTTTGGGCAAGGCCGGCGTCGTCACGCTGACGCGGCCGCAGGCGCTCAATGCCGTCACCCACTGCATGGTGAAGGCGCTCGGCAAGGCGCTCGATGCCTGGGAGGGCGATGCCGGCGTGAGCCTCGTCGTCGTCAAGGCCGAGGGCAGGGCGTTCTCCGCCGGCGGCGACATCCTGCACATCTACGAGGCCGGCCGCGCCGGCAAGCCTCCGGTCGATTTCTTCGCCGACGAGTACCGGCTCAACGCCCGCATCGCGCGCTTCAGGAAACCCTATGTCGCGCTGATCGACGGCATCGTCATGGGCGGCGGCGTCGGCATCTCCTTCCACGGCTCGCATCGCGTGCTGACCGAGAACGCTCAGTTTGCCATGCCGGAGGTCGGCATCGGCTTCTTCCCCGATGTCGGCGCCAGCCATCTGCTGCCGGATCTCGGCGGCAGCTTCGGCATGTATCTGGGGCTGACGGGAAACCGCATCCGCTATGGCGATGCGCTGTGGTCGGGCCTCGCCACCCACACCATCAAGGCCGAGGACCAGGCAGGCTTGCTCGACGAGTTGGCCGTATCAGGCGATCCGGAGTCGGAATTGCGCGGTTTCTTCAGCCCGGCGAAGCGGGAGACCGAGCGGCAGGATCTGGAAGCGATCGCGCGCCATTTCTCGCAAGCCTCTCTCGCCGGCATCATCACCAGCCTCGAGGAGGCTGCCGCCGCCGATGCGTTCGCGGCAAAGACCCTGACGACGATCAAGGCGCGCTCGCCGACCAGCCTCAACGTCGCCTGGCGCGAGATCAGCGCCGGACTGACGCTGTCGATGGACGAGTGCATGAAGATGGAGTTCCGCATTCTCAACCGCATGCTGGCCGGCCACGACTTCTACGAAGGCATCCGCGCCGCCATCATCGACAAGGGCTCGAAGCCTGAGTGGCGGCCCGCCGACCTCGGCGCGGTGAGCGCCGCCGATGTCGATGCCTATTTCGCGCCGCTCGGCGCCCGGGAGCTCGAGCTGTGAGCGAGGTCACCTCCAGGCGCGTGGTGTTGCAGCCCTCGACCACCGAGATCATCTTCGCCTGGTTCCAGCGCGTCATCGCCGGCTATTGCCTGCTCTTCGGCATTCTCTACTGGATCCGGCTGATCGGCATTTATCCCGGCGAGCTCTGGCGCTTCGACCTGATGCCGGTGCACTGGCAGGTCGCCGCGACCACGCTTGCCGTCTTCTTTCCCTTCGCCGCCGCGGGCCTGTGGATGCTCGCCTCCTGGGGCCCGGTCATCTGGTTCATCTGCGCGGCGACCGAGACCGTGATGTATGCCGGCTTTCCCGACCTCTTCGGCCATCGGCTGCTGATCGTCATCTCGCATGCCTGCGTGGCGCTGCTTTACATCGTCTTCCGCGTGGTAATCTGGCTGCAGAAGCGCCAGCTTAGGCAGTAGCTTGCCGGACGGCTCCGCGGCCCTAAATTCGGGTCGGCGATTTGCCCAAAATCCGTTGGCTAAATCTTTAGGTTAATTGTTCTTGCTCGCGTGACCGTTCGTTAAGCCTCTTTCGAAACCTCTTACCGGTAAGCTCTTGTTAGCCCTGGCGTTTAAGTCGAATTTTATGAGTATTCGATAGTGTCGCGATCAAGGTGAAGAACAAAAAATCACCGGGCGACAAACGAGAGGCAAAGACAATGATCAATTCGCGTCCGGCGGCGAAGACCGCCAACGTATCCGACGACCGCCGCGAGGCGATCCGTTCGCTGTACATGGAATCGCTGCAGCTGGTGGAGCGCCTGCACCGCCGTCTGCTTGACGTGATCAAGGACGAGTTCGACCGCAACGGCCGCTCCGACATCAACGCCATCCAGGCGCTGCTGCTCTTCAACATCGGCAATTCGGAGCTGACCGCCGGCGAGCTGCGCTCGCGTGGTTATTATCTCGGCTCGAACGTCTCCTATAACCTGAAGAAGCTGGTCGACCTCGGGTTCATCAACCACCAGCGCTCGCGCATCGACCGCCGCTCGGTCCGCGTCTCGCTGACGCCGAAGGGCAACGACGTGGCCGACGTCGTCGCCGGTCTCTACGAGCGCCATGTCGGCTCGATCGAGGCGGTCGGCGGCATCAACACCGACGAGTTCAAGCAGATGAACCGCGCCCTGCAGCGCCTCGACCGCTTCTGGAACGACACGATCGCTTACCGGATGTAAGCGCTTCCAAGGTTTGAGCCGCGCCGAAGAAGCGTGGCCGGAGGAAACAGTCAGGGGACCGGTGCCGAAAAGCACCGGTCCTTTTCCTTCATGATCCCGCCGCAAGCAAATCGCGGGCCAAGGCCACGTTGCCGCCATAATCGCGGTGAAAGCGAGAATGCAGGTGATGCTGCGGGCCAATGCCCTGCGCTCATTGGAACCGCCGCGGCGGCAGCGCGTTTCTGGCAGCCGAACGAAGCGGGACATGGTTGGCTAATTGTTAAGATTGCCGACCCTAGAGTGCGGGCAACCCGCCAGTAGAGCGAACTGAGCGATATTAGATACAGCTAGAATGTCTGGAACGTCCATGAGAACCAGCCGCCGTTTCTTCCTGACCGGAGCCTCCGCGCTCGCTGCCGCCGTTGTCGCCGGCCATGCCAGCGCGCAGGATGTGATCGGGGATATCCTGAAATCCTCGGCCCGCGGCAACTGGGACGACCAGTTCGATGCCCGCGCCAGTCAGACCGGCAAGGTTGCCTCGACGCTGCCGATCTTCAGCTTGCAGACCGTCGCCTTCACCGAGCAGGCGGTGGCGCAGTACCAGAACATCGTCGGCCAGGGCGGCTGGGAACAGGTTCCGGCAACGAAGAAATTGCAGCTCGGCGTCGACGATCCGGATGTCGTGCCGCTGCGCAAGCGGCTGATGATCTCGGGCGACCTGGCGCAGAGCGCCGGTATCTCTACGGCCTTCGATTCCTACGTCGACTCTGCGGTCAAGCGCTTCCAGCTTCGCCACGGCCTGCCGGCCGACGGCGCGATGGGCAAATACACCTATGCGGCGATGAACGTCTCGGCGCAGATCCGGCTTGGCCAACTGCAGACCAATCTGCAGCGTCTGAAGGAAAAGGCCGGCACGCTCGGCAGCCGCTATGTGCTGGTCGACATTCCGGCCGCACAGATCGAGGCCGTCGAGAACGATCGCGTCGTCCTTCGCCACACCGCGATCGTCGGCAAGATCGACCGCCAGACGCCGATCGTGAATTCCAAGATCAACGAGATCATCGTCAATCCGTACTGGAACGCGCCAGTCTCGATCGTGCGCAAGGACATCATTCCGCTGATGCGGAAGGACCCCAACTACCTCAAGGACAGCCATATTCGCCTGTTCGCTCCGGACGGGAGCGAGGTCGATCCGATGACCATCGACTGGTCGACGGACGATGCCGCCAAGTACCGCTTCCGCCAGGATCCCGGCGTCGGCAACGCAATGGCCTCGGTCAAGATCAACTTCCCGAGCCCGGACGGCGTCTACATGCACGACACGCCGCAGCAGAGCCTGTTCGGCAAGCTGATGCGCTTCGATTCCTCCGGCTGCGTGCGCGTCCAGAACGTGCGCGACCTCGTCACCTGGATCCTGCGCGACACGCCCGGCTGGGACCGCCAGCATTTCGAGGCGACGATCAAAACCGGCGAGAACACGCCGGTGCAGGTCGTCAATCCGGTGCCGGTCCACTTCCTCTACCTGTCGGCGTGGTCGACGGGCACCGGCGTCGTGCAGTTCCGCGACGACATCTACGGCCTCGACGGCAACAGCGAGCTGCAGATCACTTCCGCGCTGTAACCGGCTGATATTAATTATGAAAAGGCCGCTCTCGAAGCGGCCTTTTTTGTTTGGATCAGCCGCTGGTTCCGCAAAGCACTGCCCAGCCGCCTGTCTGGACGTGCCGCTGGCAATTGCGCATGGTCGGCAGGCAGCCGGAATCGAACCATGGAAGTCGCCGTATTCATTCTCGTCGTGCTCGCCTTCGTGGCTCTCTCCGGTGCGCTGGTACGGCTGGTGCGGGTGCCTCTGCCTGTGCTGCAGATCGCCATCGGCGCCGCACTTGCCTGGCCAGCGCGGGGCCTGCATGTCGAGATCGATCCGGAACTCTTCCTGCTGGTGTTCATCCCGCCGCTTCTGTTCGGCGATGCCTTCGCGGCGCCGAAGCGGGAGCTGATCGAGTTGCGCGGACCGATCCTCGATCTTGCGGTCGGATTGGTTTTCTTCACCATCGTCGGCCTCGGCTATGCCTTGCACTGGCTGGTGCCGAGCATCCCGCTCGTGGTTGCATTCGCTTTAGCCGCCGTGCTGTCGCCGACCGATGCGGTCGCGGTGTCCTCGATCGTCGACCGCAACGTCGTTCCGCCACGACTGATGCATATATTGGAGGGCGAATCCCTACTCAACGACGCCTCCGGCCTGGTCATGTTCCGCTTCGCCGTAGCGGCGGCGCTGACCGGCAGCTTTTCCTTGGCGGCTGCTTCGTTGACGTTCCTCTATGCCGTGGCGGCCGGCATCCTCGCCGGCATCGCGGCGCTGTTCATCGCCGCCAAGGCGCTGCAGATACTCGGCCGCATCGGCGGCACGCCGGCGGAGGCGCACGTGCTGGTCATGATCCTTCTGCCCTTCGTCGCCTATCTCATCGCCGAGCATGTCGGCGCCTCCGGCATTCTGGCGGCGGTCACTGCCGGCCTGCTCACCGGAACCTCGGGCATTTTCCGCTATCTGTCGGTCTCGGCGCGCATCCAGGCGATGTCGCTATGGTCGACGCTGACCTTCGTCTTCAACGGCGCTCTCTTCATCCTGCTCGGACTGCAACTCCCCGACATTATCCGCAAGGTGCCGCCGGAGCTTACCAGCCGGCATTGGCTGTTCGAGCCGGCGCTGACCGTGCTTATTTTGACGCTCTGCCTGATCGGCCTGCGCTTCCTCTGGATATGGATCGGCGACATGGCCGCAGGGATCGCCGCACGGCTCGGCAAGCGCAAGGCCGAATCCTTTGGTTTTCGGGTCAGGCTTGCCGGATCGGTGGCGGGCGTGCGCGGGGCGGTCACGCTGGCCGGCATCCTGTCGCTGCCGCTCGCGCTGCAGGACGGATCGCCCTTTCCGGCCAGAGACGTGGTGATCTTCCTCGCCGCCGGCGTCATCATCTGCTCGCTGGCCATCGCCAGCCTCGCTTTGCCGAGGATCGCGCGCGGACTGGTCGAGCCGGGCGAGGATCCGGGCGCGGCCGAGGAGCGCCGGGCGCGCGTCGGCGCTGCCAGCGCGGCGATCGCCAGGATCGAGAGCCTCGCCGGCAACGGCGGCGAAGAGGGCGAGGTGGCCGAGGCCCGGCTGGCGGTAGCAGACAGCATCGTTGCCGGCTACCGCCGCCGCATCGCCGCGTCCGACGAGGCCGAAGAGGCGCGCGCCGAGGCTCGCGAAGCAGGGCGGCTGGAACTCGAGCTGAGGCACGCCGGCATCGAGGCGGAGCGCGCCGCCGTGCGCGCCATGTTCCGCAGCCGCGAAATCAACGACCATACGATGCGGGCGCAGCTTTCCGAGATCACGCTGACCGAAGCCTTGCTCAAGAGCCGGCAGGACAGGAAATAACGGTTCAGTCGATTTGCTTGGCGCAATCCGGCCAGCAAATTTCGCGCCGCAAACGTGGCGGGCTCGAAACAACTGTGTTAATGGCGCGGCGACCTCGCAAGACCTCCGGCCCCAAGGGAAAGCAAGCCATGTCAAATGCCGCGGCAGCCTCCAGCAAATTCGAATCCTTCTTTGAGACCACGCTTGCCGACGCCGACCCGGAAATTTTCGGCGCCATCCGCAACGAGCTTGGCCGCCAGCGCCATGAGATCGAGCTGATCGCCTCGGAAAACATCGTGTCCCGCGCCGTGCTCGAGGCTCAAGGGTCGATCATGACCAACAAATATGCCGAGGGCTATCCGGGCAAGCGCTACTATGGCGGCTGCCAGTTCGTCGACGTGGCCGAGGAACTGGCCATCGAGCGCGCGAAAAAACTGTTCGGCTGCAACTTCGCCAACGTCCAGCCGAACTCCGGCAGCCAGATGAACCAGGCCGTGTTCCTGGCGCTCTTGCAGCCCGGCGATACCTTCATGGGTCTCGACTTGAATTCAGGCGGCCATCTCACCCACGGCTCGCCGGTCAATATGAGCGGCAAGTGGTTCAAGGTCGTCTCCTACGGCGTGCGCAAGGACGACCATCTGCTCGACATGGACGCGATCGAAAAGACCGCGCATGAGACCAAGCCGAAGCTTATCCTGGCCGGCGGCACCGCCTATTCACGCATCTGGGACTGGAAGCGTTTCCGCGAGATCGCCGATTCGATCGGTGCCTACCTGATGGTCGACATGGCTCACATCGCCGGCCTCGTCGCCGGGGGCATGCACCCGTCGCCGCTGCCGCATGCCCATGTCGTGACCACGACCACGCACAAGTCGCTGCGCGGCCCGCGCGGCGGCATGATCCTGTGCAACGACGAGGAAATCGCCAAGAAGATGAATTCGGCGGTGTTCCCCGGCCTGCAGGGCGGCCCGCTGATGCATGTCATCGCCGCCAAGGCGGTGGCGCTCGGCGAGGCGCTGAAGCCGAGCTTCAAGGCCTATGCCGAAAGCATTGTCGCCAATGCCAAGGCGCTGGCTTCGAGCCTGCAGGAAACCGGCCTCGATATCGTCTCGGGCGGCACCGACAATCATCTGATGCTGGTCGACCTCAGACCGAAGAACGCCACCGGCAAGCGTGCCGAGGCGGCTCTCGGCCGCGCCAACATCACCTGCAACAAGAACGGCATCCCTTTCGACCCGGAAAAGCCCTTCGTCACCTCCGGTGTCCGTCTCGGCACGCCTGCCGGCACCACGCGCGGCTTCGGCCAGGCCGAATTCCGCGAGATCGGCAAGCTGATCGCCGAGGTGCTGGACGGGCTGAAGGTGGCGAATTCCGACGAGGGCAATGCCGCCGTCGAGGCCGCCGTAAAGGCGAAGGTCACGGCGCTGACGGATCGTTTCCCGCTCTACCCGTATCTTGGTTGACCGGGCGCTGCGCATCATCTTTTATCCGCCGGCATTGCGTCGTCCTGATTGGACGGCGCTCCGAGCTGGAGACTTGATGATGCGCACTTTTCGTCCCGCTGCCCTGGTCCTGCTTGGTTCGCTGGCCGGCTTTGCCGTATCGGGCGCGCTTGCACAGGAGCAAACGCAGCCGGATCCGAATTTGCCGGCCACCAATACCTTCGGCAGATGGACCACCATCATCGACACGCTCGATACCGGGCAGGACGCGCGCAAGACCTGCGCCGCTTCGACGGCTTTCGTCGACGGCATCGGTAATCCAGGCACGCTTACGCTTTCGATCTCGAACGGCGACGCATTGCCGCCCGACGCCTATCCCGCCATCATGATCACCGTCGACAACAAGGACCTGCCGACCGGCAAGAGCATCGCAGCGACATTTGGCGACCCCGGCGTCAAGGTTTCCGGGGCGGTCTCTTCCACCGATGCCGTCAACGGCCGCCCGAGCTGGATGGTCGACAACCAGGCCAAGACCAGTCTCGCGCTGCTGCGAGCCATGCGCAAAGTCACCTCGCTCGATGTCGTTTTCGGCAAGCAGACGGTCGCCAGCATCCCGATGGACGGCTTCACCAAGGCCTATCGCAACCTCGGCACGTCCTGCGGCTTCGCCACGAAGGATGTCGCGCCCTGAGGCGACGGAGCGTTCAGGGCAGGGCGCTGGCAATCTTGCTCGCGCCTCGCTATCTCTGAGGCATAAAAGGCTCTAAGCCTTTCGCCCACAGAATCGCGAACCCAAGGCTTTCCATGCGCTGCCCTTATTGCCAGTCCGAAGATACGCAGGTGAAGGATTCGCGCCCCGCCGAGGATGGCGCTGCGATCCGCAGGCGCCGCGTCTGTCCGGATTGCGGCGGCCGCTTCACCACCTTCGAGCGCGTGCAGCTGCGCGATCTCGTCGTCATCAAGAAGTCGGGCCGCAAGGTGCCGTTCGATCGCGACAAGCTGTTGCGCTCCGTCGAGATTGCGGTGCGCAAGCGCAATGTCGACCCCGAGCGCATCGACCGCGCCGTCACCGGCATCGTGCGCCAGCTCGAAAGCTCCGGCGAGACGGAAGTGGCCTCCGGCGAGGTCGGCCGGCTGGTCATGGAGGCGCTGAAGTCGCTCGATGACGTCGCCTATGTCCGTTTTGCCTCGGTTTACCGCAATTTTCGCGAGGCCAAAGATTTCCACGAATTGCTGGGCGAATTGAAGGGCGACGAGGAAAAAACCGAAGAGGACGCCGGCTGAGCATGGCGAAACCTCGATTGAGCGAGGCCGATCGGGCGGCCCTTGATCGCCGTTACATGGCCGCGGCGCTGAGGCTGTCGCGTCGCAATGCCGGTCGCACCTCGACCAACCCTTCCGTCGGCACCATCATCGTGCGCGACGACGGCGCCGGTCCGATGATCGTCGGCACCGGCGTCACCGCCATCGGCGGCCGGCCGCATGCCGAGACTGAGGCCCTCGCCGAGGCCGGTGAGCTTGCGCACGGCGCCACTGCCTATGTCACCCTGGAGCCTTGCGCCCACCATGGCCGCACGCCGCCTTGCGCCAACGCGCTGGTCAATGCCGGCATCGCGCGCGTCGTCGGCGCGGCGAGCGATCCCGATCCACGCGTCTCCGGCAAGGGCTACGCCATCCTGCGCGCCGCCGGCATCGAGGTGGTGGAGAAGGTTTTGGCCACCGAGGCCGCCGAGCAGATGGCCGGCTATTTGATTCGATCTCTGAAGAAACGCCCGGAAGTGATCCTGAAGCTTGCGCTTTCCAGCGATGGCAAGATCGGCAGGAGAGGCGCCGGCCAGGTCGCTATAACGGGCGAGATCGCGCGGCGCGAGGTCTATCTGATGCGCGCCGAGGCCGATGCCATCCTGGTCGGCATCGGTACCGCGCTCGAGGACGATCCGGCGCTGACGGTGCGCCTGCCGGGGCTGGAGAACCGCTCGCCGGCGCGCATCATCCTCGATCGCCAGATCCGGTTGCCGGAGACATCCAAGCTGGTGTCCGGCGTTGACCGTGTTCCGCTCTATGTCGCGGCGTGCCCCGAGGCGGACCCGCACCGGCGGGCCGCGCTCGAACGCGCGGGTGTGCATTTTATCGGTACGGAAACGTACGAAAGCGAAGTGGCCCTGCCGGAACTTCTGGAGGATTTGGCCGCACTCGGCATGGCAAGCGTGCTGGTGGAGGGCGGCGCCAAGGTGGCGAGGGCCTTCCTGGAGGAAGACCTCGTCGACCGCATCGTGCTGTTCCAGGGACCGGAGGCGATCGGCGAGGACGGCATTGCATCGCCTATCGATGCTGACCATATCCCGCCGGGTTTCCGCAAACTGCGCGAGATGTGCTTCGGCGAGGACAGCTACGCCGAATGGGTACGACCATGATCCCAAAAAGTGGGAACCGGTTTTTGGATGAGATCATGGTCAGACGGAAAGACCGAGACTGATGTTTACTGGAATTGTCACCGACGTCGGGACCGTGGCCGCCGTGAAGCCTCTCAGCGAAGGCGTCGGCCTGCGCATCGACACGGCTTACGACCCCGAGACCATTGCGATCGGCGCCTCGATTTCCTGCGGCGGCGTTTGCCTGACTGTCACGGCGCTACCCGAGCATGGCTCGAACGCACGCTGGTTCGAGGTCGAGGCATGGGAGGAAGCCTTGCGGCTCACCACGGCTTCGAACTGGAAATCCGGCACCCGGATCAATCTCGAACGGGCGCTCAAGATCGGCGACGAGTTGGGCGGCCATATCGTCTCCGGCCATGTCGACGGTACCGCCGAGATCGTCGAACGCAAGGAGGAGGGTGATGCGGTGCGCTTCACTCTGGAAGCGCCGCGACATCTGGCAAAATTCATCGCGCCGAAGGGCTCGGTCGCGCTCGACGGCACCTCGCTCACCGTCAACAAGGTCGAAGGCATCCGCTTCGACGTGCTTCTGATCCAGCATTCGCTGAGTGTCACCACCTGGGGTGAACGCCAGGCCGGCGACCGCGTCAACATCGAGATCGACACCATGGCCCGCTACGCCGCGCGCCTGGCGGAGGCGGCGAAAGAGGGGCTGTGATGGTCCATCCAGAACCGGAAAGGCGGCCGATCGCCGACAGATGACTATTGAGGCGTTGGCGGATGTCGATGCTGGCCGAGTAGTCGACCACCAGGAGGTCGAGGTTTGGGTCAAAGATCTCGGGGATCGCCCGGAGAGCGTGACGTCTCGGCCAGATAGGTCACAGAACGTCGCGCCGTAGCATCTTCCGCTTGCGATCAATCCGGCTTCGGCCTAAGTCACCGGCAATCCCCGGAGACTTTTATGGCTGGCATATCCCAACACGGCAAAGCGTTCATTCGTCCGAAGGCGAAGGCGCATCTGCTCATCGTCGAGGCGCGCTTCCACGACGACCTCGCCGACGCGCTGCTCGACGGCGCGACCGGCGCGCTGGACGAAGCCGGCGCCACCTATGACGTCGTCACCGTTCCCGGCTCGCTGGAGATACCGGCCGTCATCACCTTCGCGCTGGACGGCGCCGCCGAAGGCGGCACGCATTATGACGGCTTCGTCGCGCTCGGCACCATCGTCCGTGGCGACACCTATCATTTCGACATCGTCGCCAATGAATCGAGCCGTGCGCTGATGGACCTTTCGGTGCAGGAAGCGGTCGCGATCGGCAACGGCATCCTGACCACCGAGAACGATGCGCAGGCATGGACGCGTGCCCGGCGCACTGAAGGCGACAAGGGCGGCTTCGCCGCGCGCGCGGCGCTGACCATGATCGCGCTGAAAGAGAAATTCGGAGCCCAATCGTGAGCGAGCCTGCCCAGACCGGTGCGGTGCGCCACGCCAACAAGCGCGGTGCCGCTCGTCTTGCCGCTGTCCAGGCGCTCTACCAGATGGATGTGGCGGGCAGCGGTGTCTTCGAGATAACCGCCGAATACGAGGCCTTCCGGCTGGGCAAGGAAGTCGACGGCGCGCTCTATCGCGAGGCCGATGCGCAATGGTTCCGCGCCATCCTGACCGGCGTCGTCGAGAACCAGAAGACCATCGATCCCGTCATCCGCCAGGCGCTCACCGACGACTGGCCGCTGTCGCGGCTGGATTCGACGCTGCGCGCCATCCTGCGCGCCGGCGTCTATGAGCTGATGAAGCGGGACGACGTGCCGGTGGCGGTCATCGTCTCGGAATATGTCGACATTGCCAAGGCCTTCTACGAGGAGGATGAGCCGAAGCTGGTCAATGCCGTGCTCGATCGCGTTTCGCGCCGGGTGCGCGGCGAGGGACGCGGCAAGGACGCATCATGACGGCCGCCACGGCCGTGGTCGCCGGAGCCGGCCGCGAAGCGCGCCGCACTGCGCTGCTGCTCGCCGCGGCCCAGGCGGTCGTCGGGTCCGCCGCACCGATCGCCATTTCGCTCGGCGCGCTTGCCGGGCAATATCTGCTCGGCCCAGACAAATCGTTGGCGACGGCGCCGGTCACCGGCTTCAACCTCGGGGTGGCGCTCGGCGCCCTGCCGGCTGCCGCCATCATCCGCCGGCTCGGTCATCGCGGCGGCTTCATGACCGGCACCGTCATCACCGCGCTCGGCGGTCTGATCGCGACGCTGGCGCTCTTTGAGGCGAGCTTCTGGCTGTTCGCCTGCGGCCTCGGCGTGATCGGTGTCGGCGGCGCCTTCGTCCAGCAATTCCGCTTCGCCGCCGCCGACAACGCGCCGCCGCAATTCAAGGCGCGCGCCATTTCCTTCGTGCTGGCCGGCGGCATCGTCACTGCCATCCTCGGGCCGCAGATCGTCATCTACACCCGTGAGCTTCTGGCGCCGGTCATGTTTGCCGGATCCTTCGCATCGATCCTGATCCTTGCAGCGGTCGGCGCCGTTGTCCTTTCCTTCCTGCACATTTCCACAGGTACAAGCGGCTCCGCGGAAACCGCCGCAAGCGACGCCCGCCCGCTGGTTCAGATCGCTACCCAGCCGCGCTTCGTCGCTGCACTATTCTGCGCCGTCTGCGCGTATGCGCTGATGAGCTTCGTCATGACCGGCGCGCCGCTTGCCATGGTCGGCTGCGGGCTCTCGACCGACGATGCCACGCTCGGCATTTCCTGGCATGTCATGGCGATGTTCGGGCCGAGCTTCTTCACCGGTTCTCTGATCCACCGCTTCGGCGCCGAGCGCATCGTGGCCATCGGCCTGGTTCTGCTCATCGGCTGCGCAGCGGTGGCGCTTTCCGGCCTGGAGCTCTGGCATTTCTGGACGGCGCTGATCCTGCTCGGCCTGGGCTGGAATTTCGGCTTCATCGGCGCGACCGCCATGGTCGCCGCCAGCTACCACCCATCCGAAAAAGGCAAGGTGCAGGGTTTTCACGACTTCGTCCTGTTCGGCTCCGTCGCCTTCGCTTCGCTGATGTCGGGCGCGGTCTACAATGCCTGGGGCTGGACCATGCTGAACTGGGTCGTGTTCCCGGTTGTTGCGCTCTGCTTCCTGGCGCTCGGCGCCTTGAGGATCACGGGATTGCGCCGGCCTGGCATATGACGCTGAAAGTCGGGATCGGTCGCGGCCGATGCTGTGGAACCCATCCTCCGCACACCTGCCGGTTGGTTCCAGGATACGGAAATGATTCGCGCCTTTCCGGTTTGAGCGGTAAATTTGCCTGAGGGGAGTGACTCTGACGGAGGAGCGAACCATGGCAATGTATCTCACGCGCTTCAGCTATACACCCGAGACGTGGGCGCGCATGATCGAAAATCCCGAGGATCGGCGCAACGCGGCTCGTTCGTACATTGAGTCTGCGGGCGGAAAGCTGCACGGGTTCTGGTATGCTTTCGGCGAAAACGATGGCTGGAATCTCTGGGAGGCGCCGGACAATGTGTCGATGGCCGCCGTCGCTCTCGCCATCGGTGCCGGCGGCGCGCTGAGTTCGTTCGAGACCACCGTTCTCCTCAGCGTCGAGGAGACGATTGAAGCTCTGCGAAGGGCGAAGTCGATCCGTTATCGACCGCCTGCAACCTAAGGCGTGTCGCCCAAAAGCGCGCAGCGGCTAGGATACGAAACGCACAAAAGCAATAATCAAGGCGCGGCACGTCTGTGACGGGCTTCCGCCGGAAAGGGATCATGCACCAAATCGAGGTGCCCAACGTCCTATGCGCCTCTGAAAGGCCGCGACGTCGAAGCTGACACGACGCTGTCGGGACCCGGCGTGGCGCGCTGTTCGCGCCGGGAACAAAATTATTGCGTGCATCTCCTTAGTTATGAAACCGTGTACCCCGACGGCGCGTTAAAGCCATGCTCATATGCGGCCACCGGTCTATCGGCTCACAGCAAGGGATTTTCACAATGTTTTCAATCGGAAAGCTCGCCGCAGCGGCGATCGCGTTCGGCATCGCCACAGCCTCGGCGCACGCTCAGGTGGTGGTCTCCTCGAAGATCGACACCGAAGGCGGCGTGCTCGGCAACATCATCGAGCTGGTTCTGAACGCCAACAACATCAAGACCACCGACCGCATCCAGCTTGGCGCGACGCCTGTGGTGCGCAAGGCGATCACCGCCGGCGAGATCGACATCTATCCCGAATATACCGGCAATGCCGCCTTCTTCTTCCAGAAAGCAGACGACCCGGTGTGGAAGGACGCCGCCAAGGCCTACGAGACCGCCAAGAAGCTCGACTATGACGCCAACAAGATCGTCTGGCTGTCGCCGTCGCCCGCCAACAACACCTGGGCGATCGCGCTGCGCAAGGAAGTGGTCGACGAGAACAAGCTGGCTACGCTGTCGGACTTCGGCAAATACGTCTCCGGCGGCGGCAAGGTGGTGCTGGCCGCCTCGGCCGAGTTCGTCAATTCGGCGGCGGCCCTGCCGGCCTTCCAGACCACTTACGGCTTCAAGCTTAAGCCGGACCAGTTGATCACGCTTTCCGGCGGCGACACGGCGGCGACCATCGCCGCGGCCGCCAATCAGACCAACGGCGCCAACGCCGCTATGGTCTACGGCACCGATGGCGGCATCCAGCCCTCCGGCCTTGTCGTGCTCGAGGACGACAAGGCCGTGCAGCCCGTCTACCAGCCGGCGCCGATCATCCGTGAGCAGGTGCTCAAGGAGCATCCGGAGATCGAGACCCTGCTGAAGCCCGTCTTCGCCAAGCTCGATCTGGTCACGCTGCAGCAGCTCAACGGCAGCGTCCAGCTAGGGGGCGAGCCTGCGAAGGGGGTGGCTGAGGATTTCCTCAAGAAGAATGGGTTCTTGAAGTAGTCAGGCGGGGATCGCGACACACGTGCGAGTTGGAGAGGTGCGGTCGGCGGAGCTGCCAATCTCCCCCCTTGCGGGGGAGATGTCCGGTAGGACAGAGGGGGGTGCTGTCCCGCCGACTTCTCAGCCAATTGTAGCTTCACCATCCAACAATCTTCGCTTCTCGCATGCCCTTGCCCGGAAGGTAGCGATCCTTCCCACCCCCCTCTGGCCTGCCGGCCATCTCCTCCGCAAGGGGGGAGATCGGATGTCGCGCAGGCTTTCGCCAATCTCCAAAGTTGCAGGATTTACCACGTCCGCGAGGCTCTCTGTCGCTTCTCCGGAGAGGTCTCGATGACCCTGCGCTTCGACAAGCTCGGCGTGGTCATCGCCGCAATCGTTGCCTATGCCGCCTTCGCGGCACCTTTCGCTACCTTCCGAGCCAACCGCATCGTGCCGGGGCAGGCGCGCTCGATCCTCGAAGCGTTGCCGCTGACGCTAGCTATATTGTTGATCGCTATCGTCATTGCCGGCGGCATCATCGCGCTGCTCAGGACGCCGCTCCTGCTGAGGTTGGCCGCCAGCGTCATTGCGCTGGTTGCCCTTGCTATCCTGATCGGCACCGCCGGCGGTTTTCTGACGCCCGCCGGCAACACGTTCGCCCGCGTCGCGCCGGCCTCGGGATTCTGGCTGCTGATCTTTGCTTTCACGCTGCTTCTGGCCGATGTGCTGACCAGGCTTGACCTCTCGCCCTTGGCGCGTGTCGGCGTTCTTGCCGTCGCCGCGCTCGCCATCGGCGCGCTGCTTGTCTCGGGAAGCTGGGACAGCCTTTCTATCCTCAAGGAATATGCCAGTCGCGCCGACAGTTTCTGGGCGGAAGGCTCCAAGCACATCACGCTGGCGCTCGGCTCGCTGGCAGTTGCGGTGGTCGCCGGAATTCCGCTTGGCATCCTCTGCCACCGCGTCGAGCCGCTGCGGGCAGGGGTGCTGAATGTCCTCAACATCATCCAGACCATTCCGTCGATCGCGCTGTTCGGCCTGCTGATCGCGCCGCTCGGCTGGGTCGCTGCGCATGTGCCGGGTGCGGCGGCTGTCGGCATCAGGGGCATCGGCACCGCGCCGGCCTTCGTCGCGCTGTTTCTCTATTCGCTGTTGCCGGTGGTGGCGAACACCGTGGTCGGCCTGGCTGGCGTGCCGCGCGCCGCCAACGATGCAGCGCGCGGCATGGGCATGACCGACCGCCAGCGCCTGTTCGATGTCGAGTTCCCGCTTGCCTTTCCCGTGGTCCTTACCGGCATCCGCATCGTGCTGGTGCAGAATATCGGGCTCGCCACCATCGCGGCGCTGATCGGCGGCGGCGGCTTCGGCGTCTTCGTCTTCCAGGGCGTCGGCCAGACGGCGATGGACCTTGTGCTTCTCGGCGCGCTGCCTACCGTGGCGCTGGCCTTCGCCGCGGCTATCATCCTCGATGCGGTCATCGAAATGACTTCCACCAGTCGCAGGGCGGAACCCGCATGATCGAGATCGAAGGCATCACCAAGCGCTATGACGGAACGCCCGTTGTCGACAACGTGTCGATGGTCATTGAGCCGCGCACCATTGCCGTGATCGTCGGCACCTCCGGCTCCGGCAAGACGACGCTGCTCAGGATGATCAACCGGCTGGTCGAGCCGACGTCCGGAGTGATCAAGCTCGACGGCGCCGACAATCGCTCGCTGCCTGGATACCAACTGCGGCGCAGCATCGGCTACGCCATCCAGGGCCATGGGTTGTTCCCGCATCGCACGGTAGCGCAGAACATCGCCACCGTGCCGCTGCTGCTCGGCTGGGACAAGGACCGCATCAAGGCTCGCGTCGAGGAATTGATGACGCTCTACCAGCTCGACCCTCAGGCCTATGGTCCGCGCTATCCGGATGAACTCTCGGGCGGCCAGCAGCAGCGCGTCGGCGTCGCCCGCGCTTTAGCCGCCGAGCCGAACGTGCTGTTGATGGACGAGCCTTTTGGCGCGCTCGACCCGATCATCCGCACCAAGGCGCAGGAAGATCTGCTGGCGATCCAGAAGCGTTTCGGCACCACCGTCATCCTCGTCACCCACGACATGGAGGAGGCGATTCATATGGGCGACAGGATCGCCGTCATGGATGCCGGCAAGCTTCTGCAATACGCCACGCCCGCCGAGATCCTGGCTAAGCCGGCAAGCGGCTTCGTCGAGACGCTGGTTGGCGCTAGCGAGCGGCCGTTCCGGCTCCTGTCGCTCGGTCGCGCGCGGGATGCCGTGGAGCCGGGCGGAGCCGAAGGCGAGGCAATTCCCGGCGATGCCAGCCAGCGCGACGCATTGGCCGAGCTTCTGTGGTCGGGCCGTCCGGCACTGCCAGTGAAGGGGACCGACGGCAAGCTGCTCGGGCGCGTCACCGTCGAGGGACTGGTGAAGCGCGCGAGGCCGGCATGAAGGCTTGGCTGCCCGCGCTGTTGAGGCTGGCGCTGCTGGTGCTGCTGGTGGTCTTCATCGCCAGCCCGGACTGGTTCGAGCCGTTGCTGAAGCCCCTGACCGAAAACGGCGCGCCGGCGATCTACAACCAGGGCAGCCTGCTGACGCTGACATTGCTGCATCTGAGGACGGTGCTCGTCGCCACGGTTGCCGCGACGATCGTCGCCGTCGCGCTCGCCATTCTGGTCACCAGGCCGGCCGGCACCGAGTTCCTGCCGCTGTCGCGCAGCCTCGTCAATATCGGCCAGACCTTCCCGCCGGTCGCGGTGCTGGCGCTGGCCGTGCCGGCGGTGGGATTTGGCGAGAAGCCGACGCTGATCGCGCTCTTCCTCTACGGGCTGCTGCCGATCTTCGAGAACGCGCTGACCGCGCTCACCACGCTGCCCGGCAACGTGATGGAAGCGGCGCGCGGTGCAGGCATGACCGGCTGGCAAAGGCTGATGAAGGTCGAACTGCTGCTGAGCGCCCCGGTGATCCTCGGCGGCATCCGGCTTTCCGTTGTCATCAGTCTCGCCACCGCCACCATCGGCTCGACCGTGGCGGCCAAGACGCTGGGCGAGGTGATCATCGCCGGCCTGATCTCGAACAACCTTGCCTTCGTGCTGCAGGGCGGCCTGATCGTCGCTGCGCTCGCGGTGCTGATCTATGACGGCCTGTCGGCGATCGAGCGCTACGCCGCGCGCCGCATGGGGCGGGAAGCGGAATGATGGTGAAGCGCCCACCGGATGATCTGCGCGCCGTCATTTCAATCGATCTAAGAGCACGATGGCGCCCGCCGGTGAGTCGCCGTCTTAGTCTTTCGGGTGAAAGCAGGGCAAAAACCGAACAATATCTTGACGTTCCAAACCCTGTTTCGCATACACGCCAGCGAAGGTGGCGGATTCCGCTCGGCGGCAATGCGTCTCCCGTCTCAACGGCCCAGGGAGGGGTTCTTCTGGGCCAACAATCGAGGAAAATCCGGCAATGACCATCATTACCGCCGTCATCGCCTGCGGCTTGCTGTCAATTCTGTACGCCATCTGGGCGACACGTTCGGTCCTCGCGTCCGACCAGGGCAGCCAGCGCATGCAGGAAATCTCCGCCGCCATTCGCGAAGGCGCCCAGGCCTATCTGGCGCGCCAATACACGACCATCGCCGTCGTCGGCATCGTCGTGCTTCTGCTCGCCTGGTGGCTGCTCTCCATCACATCCGCGATCGGCTTCCTGATCGGCGCCGTGCTTTCGGGCACTGCCGGCTTCATCGGCATGCACGTCTCGGTGCGCGCCAACGTGCGTACCGCGCAGGCCGCTTCCAACAGCCTCGCCGCCGGCCTCGACATCGCCTTCAAGTCAGGCGCCATCACCGGCCTGCTGGTGGCGGGCCTCGCGCTGCTCGGCGTCTCCATCTACTACGCCATCCTGACCGGCCCGATGGGTCTGCAGCCGAACGACCGCGTCGTCATCGACTCGCTGGTCTCGCTCGGCTTCGGTGCTTCGCTGATCTCGATCTTCGCCCGTCTCGGTGGCGGCATCTTCACCAAGGGCGCCGACGTCGGCGGCGATCTGGTCGGCAAGGTGGAAGCCGGCATTCCGGAAGACGATCCGCGCAATCCGGCCACCATCGCCGACAATGTCGGCGACAATGTCGGCGACTGCGCCGGCATGGCCGCCGACCTGTTCGAAACCTATGCCGTTACCGTGGTCGCCACCATGGTGCTCGCCTCCATCTTCTTCGGCGGCACCGCCGTTCTGGGTGCCGCGATGCTCTATCCGCTGGCCATCTGCGGCGCCTGCATCCTGACCTCGATCGTCGGTACCTTCTTTGTCAAGCTCGGTTCCAACGGCTCGATCATGGGCGCGCTCTATAAGGGCCTGATCGTCACCGGACTGCTGTCGATCGTCGGCTTGGCCCTTGCCACCTCGGCGGTGCTGGGCTGGGGTGAGATCGGCAATGTCGGCGGCATCGCCATCACGGGCAAGAACCTGTTCATCTGCGGCCTGATCGGTCTGCTGGTGACCGGGCTCATCGTGGTGATCACCGAATACTACACCGGCACCAACAAGCGCCCGGTGAATTCGATCGCCCAGGCGTCTGTGACCGGCCACGGCACCAACGTCATCCAGGGCCTCGCGGTCTCGCTGGAATCGACGGCGCTCCCGGCAATCGTCATCGTCGGCGGCATCATCGCCACCTATCAGCTCGGCGGCCTCTTCGGCACGGCGATCGCCGTCACCACCATGCTCGGCCTCGCCGGCATGATCGTGGCGCTCGACGCCTTCGGTCCGGTCACCGACAATGCCGGCGGCATCGCGGAGATGTCCGGCCTGCCCAAGGAAGTGCGCCAGTCCACCGACGCGCTCGACGCGGTCGGCAACACCACCAAGGCGGTGACCAAGGGCTATGCCATCGGCTCGGCTGGTCTCGGCGCGCTGGTGCTGTTCGCCGCCTACTCGAACGACCTGAAATTCTTTGCCGCCAACGGCGACAAGTTCCCTTACTTCCAGGGCATGGGCGAGGTCTCGTTCGACCTCTCCAACCCTTACGTCGTCGCCGGCCTGATCTTCGGCGGCCTGATCCCGTACCTGTTCGGCGGCATCGCCATGACGGCCGTCGGCCGCGCGGCCGGCTCTATTGTTGAAGAGGTACGCAGGCAGTTCCGGGAAGATCCTGGCATCATGGCCGGCACGTCGAAGCCGAACTATGCGCGTGCGGTCGACCTGCTGACCAAGGCGGCGATCCGCGAAATGATCATTCCCTCGCTGCTGCCGGTGCTGGCGCCGCTCGTCGTCTATTTCGGTGTGTTCCTGATCTCGGGCTCGAAGGCCTCGGCCTTCGCCGCGCTCGGTGCCTCGCTGCTCGGTGTCATCGTCAACGGTCTCTTCGTCGCCATCTCGATGACGTCCGGTGGCGGCGCCTGGGACAATGCCAAGAAGTCGTTCGAGGACGGCTTCACCGACAAGGGCGGCGTCAAGCACCTCAAGGGCTCGGAAGCGCACAAGGCTTCCGTCACTGGCGACACCGTCGGCGACCCCTACAAGGATACCGCCGGCCCGGCCGTCAACCCGGCGATCAAGATCACCAACATCGTGGCGCTGCTGCTCCTTGCCGTGCTTGCGCACGGCTGAGCCGGACGCTCTGTTTCAGGACAAAACCCGCGGGAGCGATCCCGCGGGCTTTTTGCATGTGGGGACCGAAAGCAAAAAGACCCGCCGGAGCGATCCGACGGGTCTTGATCTGTCAGCCCGGATAGCCGAACTCAGGGCGTGCCGCCGCCGCCGCCCGGGATGCCGGGGGCCAGTTTGCTGGCACCGTTGATGATCTGGCTGAGGAAGTTCTGGTCCTTGCCGCCGGTCGGCGTCGTCCTCGAGATGAAGTCGAAGATCTTGCCGTCCTTCATGCCGTAATTGGCGATCTGGGTGACGCGGCCGTCGGCGCCGAAGTAGACCGCCAGCACTTTCTGGTCCACCAGATGCGGCTTGTCGAAGGCGACGTAGCGCTTGCGTGTCTGCGATATGTAATAGAAAGCCTCGTTGTCGAAGGTCGCCGTCGTCGACGGCGTGCCCAGTGCCAGAAGCACCTGCTCGCGGCTCGAGCCGACCGGCACCGAGTCGATTGCCGCCTGGTCGATGACATAGCCCTGCGTCAGCGTCTCGCTCGGGCTGAGATCGCCGATCATCTTGGATGAATTGCAGCCTGAAAGCGCGGATACCGCCACCAGCAGTGAGGCTACGCCCGCCGGCACAGGCGTAAGAAACGACTTGAATTTCAGCGCACCCAACAACAATTCTCCATCACATCCCCGCAACTTGCGCTGGGCCGCAAAACCGGTAAACCAGCTTGCATGCCGATGCAACAAGGCCAAATCAAACAAAAGGTCCCCGGGAGACCACCCTCAATGTTCCAGCGCTTTTTTGGCCGCGAACGTCACGCCAACCGCGCCATCACCGAGGCGCTCTACGCACAAATCGTGGCGGCGGCGCGGCAAACCGTGTTTTATTCCGACTGGAATGTGCCCGATACGCCGCTTGGCCGTTTCGAAATGCTGTCCCTGCATATGTTCCTGTTCCAACACAGGCTGCGCGGGGAGGGCGGAGCCGCCGCGGAGGTCGCGCAGGTGCTGATCGACGAGTTCTTCCTGGATGTCGAGCATTCGCTCAGGGAACTCGGCATCAGCGATGTCGGCGTTCCGAAGCGCATGAAGAAGTTGACAAAGATGTTTTACGGCCGCACCGCGGCTTATGACGACGCCTTGCGGGACGACGACCGGCCGGCCCTTGCCGCGGCGCTCGCCCGTAACGTCAGGCCCGATGTCGGCGAGTGGCCAGAGGCGCCGCTGCTGGCGAGCTATGTTTCCGAAGCGTCTCGGCAGCTTGCCATGCAGCCGACCGAATCGATCGTCGCCGGCACCGTGGCGTTCCCGGTCGCAGGAGCCGCGTGAAGGAGGCGAGAATGAAACACGCCGAACCGCAAAGCCCCGTATCTTTCGTCGCCAACGTCGCCCGTCTGCCGCAGAAGGGCTTGCCGGTTTTGATCGAGGCCGACGAGCGGCAGCGCGCGGCGCTTGCCGCGGAATACGATCTGCTCTCGGTCGAGCGCTACCGCGCCGAGCTCCTGGTGGCGTCCTGGAAACGCAACGGCGTCAAGGTCAGCGGTCGCGTCGAGGCTGACATCACCCAGTCCTGCATCGTCACACTCGATCCGGTCGCAGCCCATATCGACGAGCCCGTCGAGGCGCTGTTCCTGCCGGAGCAGTCGAAGCTCGGACGCGAGGGGTTCGAGGGCGGCGGCGAAATCGTCCTCGACGCGGACGGGCCTGACAGTCCGGAAACATTTTCCGGCGACACCATTGATGTCGGCGCGCTTGCCGAGCAGTTTTTCGGCCTGGCGATCGACCCTTATCCGCGCAAGACCGGAGCCTCGCTGGACACCGCGGGCGACGATCCTTCGGAAGAAAGCGAATTCCAGAAAAAGCTGCGTTCGCTGCTCGGAAAATCCTGAAGGCGGCCCGGATTTTGGAAAAGTTGGTTGTGCGGCAGCCCAAAACCGCTATTTTCGCCGAACCTTCGCGAGCCCCCTTACCTCGGCAGGCGTCCGCCGCTAGCCAGGCAAACCGTGAGAAAAACACCGAGTGATCAGGATTTCCATCGATGCCATGGGCGGCGATCACGGACCAGGCATTGTCATCCCTGCGTTGATGACGGTCGCCATCCGCCGCCCTGATATCCGCTTCGTCATCTATGGCCGCGAGGACGCCGTTCGTCCCGAACTGGCCAAGTTTCCAAAACTGGCCGAGGTCAGCGAGTTCGTCCATTGCGAGATCGCGGTGAGGATGGACGACAAGCCGAGCCAGGCGCTGCGCCATGGCCGCTGGAAATCATCGATGTGGAAGGCGGTCGAGGCGGTGAAGAATGGCGCCGCGCAGGCCTGCATCTCGGCCGGCAATACCGGCGCGCTGATGGCGATGTCGAAATTCTGCCTGCGCACCATGGCCACCATCGACCGCCCGGCGATCGCGGCGCTTTGGCCGACGACGCGCGGCGAGAGTGTGGTGCTCGATGTCGGCGCCACCATTGGCGCGGACGCGCATCAGCTCGTCGATTTCGCCATCCTGGGAACCGGCATGGCGCGTTCGGTGTTTGGCATCGAGCGGCCGAGCGTCGGCCTGCTCAATGTCGGCGTCGAGGAGATCAAGGGCCAGGAGGAGGTCAAGGAGGCGGGACGCATGCTGCGCGAGGCCAACATGGCCTCGATGAACTATCGCGGCTTCGTCGAGGGCGACGATATCGGCAAGGGCACGGTCGACGTGGTCGTCACCGAGGGCTTTGCCGGCAACATCGCTCTCAAGACCGCGGAGGGCACGGCAAGGCAGATCGCCGGCTACCTCCGCGCCGCCATGAGCCGCACGCTGATGGCCAAGATCGGTTATGTCTTCGCCAAGGGCGCCTTCGACCGGCTGCGCGAGAAGATGGATGTCGGCCGCTCCAATGGCGGCGTCTTCTTGGGCTTGAACGGTATCGTCGTGAAGAGCCACGGCGGCGCCGATTCGGACGGCTTCGCGGCGGCTATCGAGCTCGGCTACGATATGGTGCGCAACAATCTGCTTGACCGGATCGAGGCCGATCTCGATCTGTTCCATGCGCGCAATCCGAATGCCCAGGCAAACAGGAAATCCGGTGTCGCCGTCGACGCCGAGGAATAGGAACGAACCTTGATCAGATCAGTCGTGCGCGGCAACGGTGCCGCGCTGCCCCGCCGCATCATGAAGAATGCCGACTTCGAAGGCATGGTCGAGACCTCCGATGAGTGGATCGTCCAGCGCACCGGCATTCGCCAGCGCCACGTCGCGGCCGATGACGAGACGACCGCCTCGCTGGGCGAGGCGGCTGCGCGTGCCGCGCTCGACAGCGCCGGTTTGACGCCGGCCGATATCGACCTGATCGTGCTGGCGACATCGACGCCCAACAACACTTTCCCCGCGACCGCCGTCGAGATCCAGAACCGGCTCGGCATGCATCACGGCTTTGCCTTCGACATGCAGGCCGTGTGCTCCGGTTTCGTCTATGCCGTCGCCACCGCCGACCTCTATATCCGCGGCGGCCTCGCAAAACGCGTGCTGGTCATCGGCTCGGAAACCTTCTCGCGCATCCTCGACTGGAGCGACCGCTCGACCTGCGTGCTCTTCGGCGACGGCGCTGGCGCGGTGGTGCTCGAGGCAGCGGAGGGGGAGGGCAGCATCGCCGATCGCGGCGTGCTGGCTGCGAGCCTGCGCTCGGATGGTGTCCATAAGGACAAACTCTTCGTCGATGGCGGCCCATCGACCACGGGGACGGTCGGTCATCTCAGGATGGAAGGCCGCGAGGTATTCAAGCACGCGGTCGGCATGATCACCGATGTCATCGAGGCGACCTTCGCCGAGGCCGGCATCACGGCGCAAGACCTCGACTGGTTCGTGCCGCATCAGGCCAATAAACGGATCATTGACGCTTCCGCCAAGAAGCTCGGGATAGCCGAACAAAAAGTGGTGGTCACCGTCGATTTGCACGGTAACACCTCGGCTGCCTCCGTGCCGCTCGCCTTGTCGGTCGCCGTCGCCGACGGCCGCATCAAGAAGGGTGACCTTGTCCTCCTCGAGGCGATGGGCGGAGGTTTCACCTGGGGCGCGGTGTTGCTCCGCTGGTAAGTGCCGAACGCGTGGGTTCGGTCCTTGACCTTGACGGATCAATTACTTAGGCTCTGCCGCTGGCTGTATCGATTTACGTTTTTTTGAGCTGATGGGACGGTTGCATGGGGGGAAAGACACTTACGCGTGCCGACCTTGCCGAAGCCGTTTATCGCAAGGTTGGTTTGTCGCGAACTGAATCGGCCGAGCTCGTCGAGGCCGTTCTGGATGAAATTTGCGAAGCCATCGTTCGCGGCGAGACGGTGAAGCTGTCGTCTTTTGCAACGTTCCATGTCCGCTCCAAGAACGAGCGTATCGGCCGCAATCCGAAGACCGGCGAGGAAGTGCCGATTCTGCCCCGCCGGGTGATGACCTTCAAATCGTCGAACGTGCTGAAGAACCGCATCCTGCGCTCGCACCAGAGCAGCAAGGCCAAGGGCGGCAAATAGCGCGCCGGCAAATACGGTTGAAAACCGTCGACCGCTTTGACGTCGGGCTTGAATATCGTTTCATAAATCGCTGAAATAAGACCCGATTCGGCATAGGTCCCGAATCGTCGTCCAGCGTGAGGATTCGCCCATGGACAAAAGCCCCGATGCGTTCCGCACGATCAGCGAAGTCGCGGAAGATCTCGACCTGCCGCAGCATGTGCTGCGTTTTTGGGAAACGCGTTTCAACCAGATCAAGCCGATGAAACGTGGTGGCGGCCGCCGTTATTATCGACCGCAGGATGTCGAGCTGATCAAGGGCATAAGGCACATGCTCTACGATCAGGGCTACACGATCAAAGGCGTTCAGAAGCTTTTGCGCGAGAACGGCAACCATTTCCTGGTCGCCATCGGCAATGGCGACATGGCCGCCGTCGAGGCGATCGCGCAACGCCGGCAGGCCGAGCAGGTGCCGCTGACCGCGGCCGCCCAGCCGCGCGGCGACGAGGATGCGCTTGTCGGCCAGCCCAAGGTGAAGCCCAGCCGCCGCTTCTTCGGCCTCGGCAAGGGCGACGACGAAGGTCCGGTACAGCCGGACTCCTCGAAACTGTCGCGCGACAACCGGGCTTTGCTGCAGGAGGCACTCTTTGACCTCTTGGAGTGCAAGCGCCTGCTCGACCAGGTGCGTTAAGCTTCCGTTGCCGGTCCTCGCGGACTTGAGCTGTCAGCGTCTCTGAAAGCCGGAACTGCCGTTGCGCCCATGCGTTAGGCCTTCTCTGGGAAGAGAAGGACATAGGGTATGGCATCGTTCGCGACCGATCATGATCTGGACAAGCAGTTTGCGGCGCTCTCGCACCAACTCGACGATCTCAGGAAAGCCTTGGCCAAACGCGGCGATGCCTATTACGAGGACGGCCGCGAGGCGACGTCCGACTATTATTCGCAGCTTGCCGATCGCCTCCATGAGGCATTGCCGGCAATCAGGCGCAGGGGCAGGGCGCTGGAGCGCACCGCGCGCGACCATCCGGCCACAGCGGCAGCGGTAGGGCTGGTCCTGGTCGGGCTGCTGGCCGGCCTTCTCATCAGCCGGCGTTGACTTTCACTGGAGTTGCGAACAACAGAAATGGCGGCCGCTCGCGACGGCCGCCATTTCAGTGTCACGAAGCATGATCCCGAAAAGTGGAATCCGGTTTTCGGAAAAGATCATGCTCAAACAAAGAGATAGAGCCCATCCCGATTTCTTCGGGAGCTCTGGCCGCGATCAGTTCGCGAGCTTGAGTCGGGTCTTCGGATCGACCTTCATGACCTGGCTGCACTTGCCGTAAACGGTACCGTTCTTGTCGGTGGCGTCGGTGTAGGTGCCCTTGCAGTCGATCTGCAGCACCAGACAGGAGCCCGAGCCCTTGCAGACCGCGCCGCCGTCGCCGGTGGGATGCGTGCCGGCGAAGGCCGGCGCCGAGACCGAGCCGAAAGCCGAGACGACGAGGGCGGCGGCGAGCGAGATACGCTTGAAGTTGGTCATTTGAGCATTTCCTTCCATTGGTTGTCGGGATCGCGTTCCTGGCGTCCCGGTTGGGTGAGGAGCGCCTTCGTGGCGTCCATGACCGCTTGGTGCGGCATCCAATGGGGAAGGTTCACATCCCATGCGATTTTTTCGCCGGGCATATGTGGGCATCGCTTTGGAAGGTGTCAGGCGTCTATTTCGCTTGCGGCCTGAGACGTGGTCTGGCCAGCGGCGCTCCGGCGTAGGGCTCCATCCGGCTGCATTTTTGTTTCTGGATTGTTTCTGAACCGGCTCCCCACAGCGCCGCGCGTCCCTTTGGACGCGCGAAGGACGTTGCACGTCACGATCTTTGGCGTCGCGCGGCTGGCCGGCGCGCTAAAGCGCGTCGCGACGAAATGGATTCGGGCGACGCGCTTGTCCTTGTTTTGATGCATGTCGCCCAAAACCGCTGCGCGCTTTTGGGCGACATGCATTAGGCTTTCCGCATCACATCGGCGGGGCGATGCCGTGATTCCCGACCACGACCCGGCGCGAAACCAGCTTGCCGTCGCCGCCGCGTTCGGCGGAGACGAATACCGCGACACCCGGCTTGAGGTCAGCCGGCCTGGCGATCGCGAAGGTCACGATCGGCGTCGATTGCGGAATCGCGATCTGCTTCTTCTGGCCATTGCTGTAGGTAAGGGTCACGGTCCGGCCGTTTATCTCGGCCACGTCGGCGACGGTGCCGTTGGTCATCCGGCTGTTGGATTGCAAATCCCAATCGCGGTCGCCTTCTCCGGTGCCCTTCAGCGCGGCGGGGAAGATCACGACTTCCAGCGCGCCGCTGCCGCCATCGGACTTGGACACCGATGCGATGCCCAGGAAATCGCCCTGCTTGATGTCGGAGGCCGATGCCTTGGCGACGCCGGAGATCATCCAATCGGGGGAAAGGGTGACCGTATCGGTCTTGCCGTCGCGGGCTTTCACCGTCAGCGCCGTTCCGGCGAGGCCGACCACCGTGCCGCGCACGCGCACAGTGTCGGCTTGCGCCGCGTTCGCAAGGCCTGAAATCGTGCCGAGCACGATCGCGAATAGCTTCAGTTTCATGGCATCCGATCCTTTAAAAGGGTTTTGACGCCTCCCGCCGTCGATCAGTGACAGAACCCTAACGAATTGGAGCAGGCAAAAATGCCGGCGAGATCGGCTTTCAGCGCTTCAAAAGAACTTGATTGCGCGTCGCGCCACCTTACATGTCGGGAGCCGGCGGCCCTCGACCGAAAACACCGGTTCACGATGGCGTGACGGCCGCAACGGTCCCTCTTGGCAAATCACCTGTTAACGGCCATTCTCCCGCCCGTCTCAGGCAACGCCACATTTCATCTGTCTTGTTTCATCCCAAGGAGTTGCCATGCCCAACACCGCACGAAACGCTGTTTCCAACGACATCATTGCTGCGCCCGGTCTCAATCCGCTCAAGGCCGCGCGCGAAACGAGGGGATATACGATCGAGGAGCTCTCATTGACCTGCGGCCTGGCCGTGGGCGAGATCGTCGACATCGAGGACGGCAAGGACGCCGACCCCGCCAAGCTCAGGCGTATCGCTTCCGCGCTGCAGGTGCCGGAAGAGGAATTGATCACGGTGCCGGCCCCGGAGAGCCGGCCCACACAACAATAAGGGCGCCCGAGCGTCCGCATGAAAAGCCTGCCACGGCCCCGCCTGGCGGGCTTTTTTGCGCCGTCGACGCGCAGTTCCCTGGCCCTTGCCAACAGCCGCGACGCCATGTGCCAATCCCGGCCGGCGCCGCGATTCGGCAGCGTCGGCCAACATGTCTGACGAGGTTCGCTCATGAGCTTGGAATCGGTCTGCGCCTTCTTTGCCGAACATGCGCCCGACATCGAGGTCCTGGTCACCGAAGCAAGCTCGGCGACGGTGGCGCTGGCGGCGGAGGCGCATGGCGTGATGCCGGCGCAGATCGCCAAGACCATCTGCCTGCGCGTCGGTGATCAGACCATGCTGGTCGTGACCAGCGGCACCGCCAGGCTCGACAACCGCAAGTGCAAGGACACCCTTGGCGGCAAGCCGCGCATGCTCGACGGCGAACAGGTTCTGGAGGCGACCAGCCACCCGCCGGGCGGCGTCTGCCCGTTCGGCCTGCCGGAGCCGCTGCCGGTCTATTGCGACGTGACGCTGCGCGCCTTCGACGAGGTCGTCCCTGCCGCCGGCGCCACCAACGCGGCGGTGCGTATTTCGCCGCAAAGGATGGCCGATCTGGTCGGCGCCGTATGGGTCGATGTTTGCCAGTAGAAAATTCTTGCTCGCCCTCTTACATGGGTGGGTGGCGAGAGTTGTGATCCATCGCCTAGGCGCTAGGAGATAATGGGCTTCGCAATCTTCTTCTCCTGCTGCCTAGTTGCGCTTCTGGCGGTGAGCTATGCGATGAGCGCCGTCAATTCCATCAACCTCCCTTCGGACACTCTTTCTGGTCGGGCCTTCTTGAGAAGGACCGCCAGGCGGATAGGCGTCGACCTGTCTCGCATTCCCGATCGGGTCTGGCGGGAAATCGTCGAAGTCCAGATCGCCAGGGCAGTGCAGTTGGCCGCTCTGCCAGCACCAATCCGCACGAACGGTTCTTTCGTGCCAACTTCGCCCGTCAATTGCGCCGCGAGGCCGATGCCGTGGCGCGGATTCTGGATGGGAACAGCCAATCGGAAGACCGCGAGACTAAGGAAATCCTAGTCCGCAACGGCGTCATCGCGCCCCACTGACGAGATGAAGTTCGGGGGCAAGTCTCAGGCTTGAAAATGGTCGGAGTGGCCGGATTCGAACCTTATCCGGAGTCGAAGTGTCCACTGAATGTGTAGATTGATCTGGAGGCACCGCTCCGGTTTCCAACACCGAGTGTAAATATGCGACTTGTGAGGCTTGCGTCCTTGTCGGGAAATCCACGCAAGAAGCAGATGGCGCAGGCCGATTGATGCGAGTTCATCGCAGCAAGGGTTTTGCGATAGGGCCAGTCGGACTGAATGTCAGGATGACTTAGGCGGCACGTACAGGCAGATCGTACTGTCAGGGCCAAATGGTATTTCACGATGCCGGGTTACCGTTGCCTTTTGGTCATGGCACCAATGGTAACGCATGTCGTGTGACTGACGCACCCTGCTGTCCCCGTAAGGCAGCAACTCACCGGACGGCACCTTGAAGCCCTTCCTTGTTTCGCGAACGGCGCCATCTGCCATCGGCTCGCAATGCTCGTCCTGGCAGCACTGTTTTTCGTACCAGCTATGTGCCGACGCCGACGACACTGCGAAAGCACACGCTGCGGCGATGATAGCGTCCAACCCGAGTGCGCCGCCGCGCCCGCTAAATGGCCAGATCGTGATTTATCCCTGATCAGGTGGAGAAAGTCCGATTGATAGATGCAGCGATGGCCGAGGCCATTTGATAGATAGGTCCAGGCCCGATCGGCGCTGCGCGCTAACGCAGAACCACTGTCCAGCGCCGCAGCCGTGGCCATCGCGCCTGCCAGCGCTGCGCGTCGTCGCGTGCTGACCACATGCATCGAAGGGCCTCCCCCTTGCGATGACCGAAGTCGTCACCACCCACAGCACCCTTGGCGGACACGCAAGATGGCCTTGGACTTCTGCGCTGGGCGATGCGACTTCTTCTCCTAGATTAGCACTTACTAATATGCTATGCAAATGCGAGGGGCTAATTCATGGCGCAGCTCCAAACCACTACTGCATTGATGTGGCTTGTCTTAGCCGGTGAGGCGAACGCTCACGATTGGTACACCGGGAAGACTGATCCCGTTCTTCATTATGACTGCTGCGGCAACAAGGATTGCCACCCAATCGATCCCAGCTATGTCAGGATGACCAAAGACGGTTATTTTGTGAGGATGCCGCGTCCCAGCTACTTGAATGAGCCGCAAGAAGCAGAGTGGTTTATTCCCAGGGAGCGCGTCCAGGCCGCGCCGGATGATCGGTACCATATTTGCGAGCGTCTAATGACGTTTTACCGAACGATCACCCCCCACATGAAATTCGAAGCTTATCAGAGATTCAGATGGACGTGCTTTTTCGCACCGCCGGGCACAAGTTCAATCGCGGCAAGCCGTTAGGACACGGTCGGCAGCTTGCATCACGAAGCGAGTTGAGGCGGCGTCGTGGTCAACCGACCAAGATGACCAAGAGCTAACACGTGCTTGTGCTGGGACCATTCTTCGAAGTCCGGCCACCTCGCTCAGGGGATCAAGATGAAATTAGGATTCGTCGGAACGGGTGCAATCACAGAGAGCGTCGTCAGAGGCTTGGTCAAGGCAGGGAACGACCTTGAGGGCATTGCGGTGTCGCCGCGCAACGCTGACGTGGCGGCTCGCTTGGCAGCGCTTCATCAACTCATCCGAGTTGCTCGTGATAACCAAAGCGTTGTTGATTCCTCCGACATCGTGTTTCTCGCGGTTCGGCCGCAAGTGGCGAATGACATCGTTGCAGGGCTAGAATTTCACCCAGGTCAACGGGTTGTGAGCTTTGTGGCGGGCCTCCAATTGGAAGAACTCGCGGAGTGGACCCGTGGCATACCAAGACTCTGCCGTGCAATCCCGGTTCCTCTTGTTGCCGACTTGCATGGTGTGACCGCGATATTTCCGGGCGACTCCGTCGTCACCGAACTGTTCTCCTCGCTCGGTTCGGTCGTTGAGGCGCGCGACGCTGCGGAGTTCGAGTTGTTCGGGGCGGCGTGTTGTCTCATGGGAACTTACTTTGGATTTCTTGATGTTATCGCGCGCTGGATGATGGCGAAGGGTATGCTCAACGAGCACGCCCGCGATTTCCTCGCACATCTGTTTGCGGGCCTATCGGAAACGGCGCGCGCTTCGCCCGAAAGATCCTTCGAGGAACTGCGCACAGCTTACTCGACGAAGGGAAGTCTGAATGAGCAGGTATTTGATCTCTTCATAAGTTATGGAGGTGGGGCTGCAGTTACGGGGCGGGCTAGAAGCCGCGTTCTCGAGGCTTGCTCCTAGCCTGGAGCGAACTCGTGATCGCGGTCACGGCCCGGTGTCCTCCGGATAAGGCCTTCGCTGTCCGCCGACATTCTTTGCTCGGTGTAGCACGGCTACGAACGACCCTTCACGCGTGAGGCGGCAGTCTCACTGTGGTTTTCAAGAAAGCGGGACAATTCCCTCGAACGCCGCATAGACCGAGGTTCGCAGCCAACGGTCCATGCTGCGGGCAAGACCGGCGTCGCCGCTCAGGAAAAGGCCGCCTCTTTCTATCTCGCGCTCGACGCTGGAACGGCCCTCGATGATGGCCCCAAGCGAAACAACTCCGGTCTCGACGTAAAGGTCGACGTCCCGGCCGGGATCGAGCGAGCATAACTCGGGCAATTCCGCGCCTGGCTCGACCACAAGCCAGTAATGGGGATACTTCGGTGGGGGATCGTCGCGGAAATGGAAGCGGATGACGGCGCGCCGCCTCGGCAGTTCGGCGAGGTCGATCTTTCGCCGCACGCCCCACATGACGGTCGAAGCATCCGCACCGCTGAGCGCGATCTCCGCCTCGATGTTGCATTGCGCCCATTCCGCCAGCGCGTTCATCGCCGGCTCGAGGTTGATCGCCTTCTTAGTGCGGAAATAGTCGACCGTGCCCTTCGCCTTGTCCTCGATGCGCTCGACCAGGCCCAACGCTTCCATTTCCTTGAGCCGCCTCGACAAGAGGGCGGACGAGATGTTGCCCAGCCCCTTGCGAATGTCGTTGAAACGGGTCGAGCCGTTCCAGAGCTCAGTCAAGATTTGGATCGTCCAGCGCGGTTCCAGGATCTCGCAGGCGCACGCGATAGGGCAGATCAGTCCATAAGGCCGTCCCGGCATGACTGAACTCTCCTTTGCCGCAAGTTAGACCCTGCGGAGGTCCAGGGCCAGTTCACAATCTGAAGCGGAACGCTTCCGAAGCTGCCCTAGCGACTGCCCACCTTCCACCGTCATGGTGATCGTCATTCGGGCATCCCCAACCAACGGAGGTTACCATGATCGGGCATAACATGACGCAATCGACGCTAGGCCGGACCGCATTGCGCGTGCCGGGTACTTTTCGTGGCCGGCCGCTCGAACGCCTGCTGGCCCTTGTCGATGAATGGCGGGCCCGCCGCAACATAGAGCGCTCGCTCGGCAACCTGTCCAACTTCCATCTGCGCGACGTTTGCTTGACCAAGGCTGACGTCGAGGCGGCCTGCGCCGACAGCTTGGATCGATCCGCTTCTCACGCGCTCAATAGTGCGGCGCAGAACCGGATGGGCAATTGGTGAGAAGGGAATGCTGGCATGCGCGGGGCGCGCCTTAAATTGCCACGATGACCGGAACGCCCGGTACCTGCCCCATGTGCGGCCTCGGTGCCTGCGGCTGCGTGGCAGTCTGCACCGAAACACTGATCGACGCGTTCGTACCGGCGCAATAAACGCGGCCCAGAAAGAGGCGTTGTTGTTTGTCGCCAATCACTACCGCTATCCGGAAGACAGCCAGATCAAGGACACCCTCTTCCGCAATGGTAGGACTGCTCCCGATTGACGGAAGGGATTGGGGGCCAAGTCTCAGGCTTAAAATGGTCGGAGTGGCCGGATTCGAACCGACGACCCCTTGACCCCCAGTCAAGTGCGCTACCGGGCTGCGCTACACTCCGGACCGGGTGGCGATGTATCGTGATAACCCGGTGCGGGTCAACCGAATTCGGCGGCTATCTTGCCGATGATATTGCAGGGGCACCAACGAGTGGGCGCGCCGGCCGCAATTGCTTCTGATGCCGGTACTCCAGCGCGATCGCGCCCCAGATCAGGCCGAGCAGCAGATAGAGATGGCGCCAGTGGTCGATGTCGATGAAGGTGCCGAGGCCGATATTGCCGAGATAGGCGACATAGGCGCAAAGCAGGTAGGGCTGCCAGGGTCGGTCGCGCAGCAAGATGCGGAAGCCGGCGGCGATGGTCCACAAGGTCAGCGTCAGGAACGAGACAAAGCCCAGCCAGCCATAGTCCATCAGTGCCTTCAGCCAGATGTCGTGCGTGTCCTCGCCATAGATCGTGCCGAACACCAGCGGGCCGATGCCGAACGGGTGCTCCAGCGCCAACTGGAAGCCGATCACGTAGCGGGCGAAGCGGCCGAGTCGCGCTGTGTCGTAGCTCTGCTCGAGCTGCGCGCGCTGGGTGAACATGTCCGACACGCCGGGCAACTGCAGGATGACGAGGACGGCGATGACAAGCAGCGCAACCGCGGCGATCGTCATCACCACGACCCTCAGCCGGAACAAGCCGCTGGCGCTCTGCAGGAACAGGCAAGCGGTGAGCAGCACCGCCGACACCGCGAACATGCCCCAGGCGCCGCGCGAGAAGGAGAAGAAGATGCCGGCGGTGACGATCAGCAGCGGCACCGCCAGCAGCGGCATGCGCGATACCGGGCCGTTGAGCAGCAGGTAGAGCAGATAGGTGCCGGGCAGCACCAGGAACGGGCCGAACACGTTCGGATCCTGGAAGGCGCCGGCGGCGCGCTCGTATTTGGTGAACATCTCCGCGCCCGGGAAGGCGTGGAAATAGCCGGCGATGCCGAGCAGGGAAGTCGCCACCGCCGATACCACATAGGCGATGAAGATCAGCCGGTAGAGGCCGGGCTGCATCGACGTCACCGAGGCGAAGAAGACCGCGCTGAAGGCGAGGAACAGCGAGACCGCGAGATAGAGCGGCGTGTTGGCGAGCTCTGTCATCTGCGTCATCGCGATCATGCCGCCGATGTTCATCGCCACCAGCAGCACCAGCAGCGGCAATATCGCCCGCGATATTTTCAGGCCGAACAGCGCCCACACCGCGATCAGCCCGGCCATATAGAGCTCGTAAGGCGCGGGCTCGCTGATGACGAAGCCGGAGAGAAGAATACCGACGCCTATCGCCGCCGACGAAATCAGCGCGATCAGCTTGGCGTTGACCGCCTGGGGCGGCAACTGGTTGACCGCCTGGGGCGGCAACTGGTTGACCGCAGCCGCCGGCAGTTCATGCGCGACGGCGCTCAATAGGCGTTTTCCGTATTGAGCAGGCGAACCGGCGTCAGGAACAGGATGCGCAGGTCGAACAGCATCGACCAGTTCTCGATGTAGTAGAGATCGTATTCGGTGCGCATGCGGATCTTTTCGTTGGTGTCCATCTCGCCGCGCCAACCGTTGATCTGCGCCCAGCCGGTGACGCCGGGCTTGACCTTGTGACGGGCGAAATAGCCGTCGACCACCTCGTTGTAGAGCAGATTGTGCGACTGCGCGGCGATCGCATGCGGGCGCGGCCCGACCAGCGACAGCGAGCCGAACAATGAGTTGAAGAACTGCGGCAGCTCGTCGATCGAGGTCTTGCGGATGAAGCGGCCGACGCGGGTGACGCGCGGGTCGTTCTTGGTCACCGTCTGCTTGGCGGTCGGGTCCGACCTGTCGGCATACATCGAGCGGAACTTGTAGACCTCGATGATCTCGTTGTTGAAGCCGTGCCGCTTCTGCTTGAACAGCACCGGGCCCTTGCTGTCGAGCTTGATGGCGATCGCGGTGGCGAGCATCACCGGCGAGAACAGGATGATGCCGACCAGCGAGAAGATGATGTCGAAGCTGCGCTTGGCGACCGAGTCCCAGTCGTTGATCGGCTTGTCGAAGATGTCGAGCATCGGCACCGAGCCGATATAAGAATAGGCGCGCGGGCGGAACTGCAGCGCGTTGGAATGCGCCGAGAGCCGGATGTCGACCGGCAGCACCCAGAGTTTCTTCAGAAGCTGCAGCACGCGCGATTCGGCGGTCAGCGGCAGCGATACGATCAGCATGTCGATGCGGGCGATGCGGGCGAACTCGATCAGCTCGGAAATGGTGCCGAGCTTCGGGTAGCCGGCGACGATCGGCGGCGAGCGCTTGTCGCCGCGATCGTCGAAGATGCCGCAGATGCGGATGTCGTTGTAGGGCTGCTTCTCGACCGAGCGGATCAGCATTTCGGCCGACTTGCCGCCGCCGACGATGACGGCGCGGCGCTCCATGCGCCCGTCGCGCGCCCAGCGCCTGATCAGCCTGGACATCACGAGTCTCAGGCCGAAGATCAGCACGAAGCCGACCACGAACCAGGTGCCGAACAAAAGCCGCGAATAGTCCTCCGACGCCTTTATGGCGAAGGCGGTGAGCGCCATCAGCGCGAAGGTGCCAGCCCAGGCGAGCAGCACGCGGCCGAAATTGGCGACAGGGCGCATCAGCGCCGCGATCTGGTAGCTGTCGGTGACGTCGAGCAGCACAACCGCCAGGAGCGAGGCTGCCGCGATCGACAGCGGATATTGCCAGGCGAGATAGTTGAAGAAGCCGACCAAGTAGAAATAGAGGCCGAGCCCCGACAGGAACAGCATCGCGAATTCGACCATGCGCAGCACACCGCTGACCATGATCGGTGACATCGTATCGCGCCGGTATTGCGAAGCGACCTGGCGCGCGACGTCGTTGATGCCGCTGGGCGCCTGACCTTCGGCCAGGCCCTCGAATTTGCGCACCGCATCCATGGAAAAGCGATGCGCGGGATCGATCTCGTTCATGGGATTGTCCGCGAGCTGTGCGCGAGTGAATAGCAAAAGAGAGCTAAGAAAGGCTTGAGACAACCGGTGGTTTTGAAGCTGTGTTATTGTCCGCGATGACTGACCGTCCTTTCGTCTGAACCAAACTAGTGTTGGCTAAAGTTCCAGCGCTGCGACCTGGGCCTGCTCTGCGCCGGCCGCGGTGGCGTGGCTGCCGTAAAGTGTTGCGATGCCGGCGACATTGGGCTCAGCTTCATCTGGGCAACGAGGTCGGAAGTCGATCGCACCATCCGCGGCACGGCAGAGGCCAATGTCTTCCAGTTCAGTGGCGCTTAGTCTCTCCAGGATGCGGCGATCGCGATATTTCACCGCCGCGTTCGCGAGCGCGCTGCTGGCGACCCATATGGCCGCGGCGACGAGGCGCGGCACTAGCCGGAGGGCAGTTTGGAGGCTTTGCATCGTCTTTCTCCCTTGTGAATGGTGGGACGATGCGGCTGCGCGGATGGAAAGTCCTTGATGCGATCCTGAAATCTTCTGTAGCGTTTCCCCAAGGTCAATTCAGGATTGGCGATGGCGCTGTCCTTCGGCGATTTCGTGCTGGACGAGCGGGAGCGTTCGCTGAGCGGTCCGCAGGGAGCGATTGACCTCAGCGCGCGCAGCATCGACATGTTGTTCGTGTTTCTCGATCGGCCCAACGTGCTGGTCGAAAAGCGCGAATTGTTCGACCTTCTCTGGCCGGGCGTGGTCGTGGAGGAAAACACCCTCCACGTGCACATGTCCGCTCTCAGAAAAGCGTTGGGCCCGAACTTCGTTGCGACTGTTCATGGCCGCGGCTACCGCTATGTCGGCCCGCTCCCAACGCGCATCCAGGAGCGCGTGGCGCCATCTGCTCGCTCGGGTGGAAATCTCTCCCTGTACCGACCGGAGTGCATTGCGCGGGACGCCGAGACCAGAGGACTGATCGAGCTCGTCAACCAATACCAATTGGTTACGATCCTCGGCCCCGGCGGCGTGGGCAAGACAACGCTGGCCCTGAAAGCCGCCGAGGAACTCGCCGGCGGGTTTCGGGACGGTGTCTGGGTGGTGGACCTGGCATCCATGCCCGATGGCAGCTTCGTCGAGAGCGCGATCATGCAGGTGCTCGGCATTCCTGTCAGAACCGAAACCACCCCGCTGCTTGCTATCCTCGATATGCTGCGGCCACTGGCCGGGCTGCTTGTTCTGGACAACTGCGAGCACGTTGCGCATGCGGTTGCCAACGTTGTCCGCTCCTTGCAGTCAGATGCCTCGATGCTGAGGATCGTCACGACCTCGCAGGTGCCTCTGGGACTGAGCGGAGAGCATATTTTCAGGCTCGCGCCGTTCGCCGTTGAAACCACGTCTGAAAGCGATCGTTCGGCTGCCGAAATGTTCCTCATCCACTGCTATGAAGCGCAGGGCGAGACCCTCGCTGCCGACGAATTGCCTCTCGTGCGCCAGCTTTGCATTCGCCTCGATGGCGTCGCTCTTGCTCTCAAGATGGCGGCGGCGAGGGCGGCGGCTCTCGGCCTTGCCGAGGTCGACCGCCAACTGGCCGAACGCATAGGGGAACTTTCGACCGGTTGGGGTGACACGCCGGGGCGGCATCGGTCGTTGGCGGCATCCCTTGAGTGGAGCTATGGGCTGCTCGCCGAGGGCGAACAGGGAGCCCTGCGGGCGCTTGCTGTGTTCCAGGGCAGCTTCTCGTTGGACGGTGCGCGCGCCGTGGTCGGCGAGCATGCCGATGACCATTTGTCTGAGCTGGTCAGGCGATCGCTGATCACGCGCGACCGCGAGGATCGGACCCGCTACAGATTGCTGGAGACGACCCGGCACTTCGCCTTGCAGGAATTGGCCGGGCAGAACGAAGAGCTGCGTGCACGCTCGCGCTTGGCGGACCATGTCCGGAGCCGCTTCGAGGAAAGCCTCGCTCGATGGGAACTGATCCCGGACGCAGTCTGGGTGGCAGCTTATCGGTCGGACACGGACAATCTGCGCTCGGCCCTCGAATGGGCGCGATCAAGCGGCGACTGGGTCTTGTTTGTCGGTTTGGCTGCCGCCAGCTATCGCTACTGGATAGAGGCTCAACTTGCCGGCGAAGGCCTTCGATTTGCCGAAGCCGCCGTTGCCTTCTCCGGGGATGTCGCCCCTTCACTTCGCGGCCGCCTTCTTCTTGCGCTGGGAGAACTGGCGCGGATCAATTCCCAGGACCTGCGCGCGATCGCGGCGCTGACCCAGGCGGTGGAGCAATTCGACGCCGACGCCAACGATGTGCTGCTGGCGCACGCTCTCGTTCTTCTTGGGACCACCCTCAACTTCGCCGGCCGTCGTTCGGAGGCTGCCCCGGTTTTCGCGCGGCTTGAGACCTTGTCTGGCACGCTTGCGCCGTCAAAGCTGAAGGCCTGGACTCTTGTTTCGATTGGCTTGTGGCTGTTGTCGGGTGGAGAAGAGGTCGCCGGAATGGCCAAATGCCAGGCGGGATTGGCGATGCATCGGTCGTGCGGAAACGAGCGTGGCCTGTTCCGGTCGACGATGTATCTGGCTGAAATTGTTCACAGGAGGCAGGATCATCAAGGCGCGCTGGCGCTCGCCGAAGGCATCTTACCAAGCCTCCGGGAACGCGGCAGCTCGCTTGAACTCGGTGCTCAGCTTAGCAACCTTGCCTGCTATTCCATGGCGCTCGGCAACAGTGAGGCTGCCAGGGACGCCATCACCGAAGCGTGGAAATATCTGCCGCGCGATCACGGATCATGGCACTGGTGCATCATCCAGAACGCTACCGAACTCGCGGCACGAGACGGAAGATTGAGCGATGCCGCACTTATGCTCGGCTTTGTCGATCATTGCTTTGAGGGCTGGTCCGACGGCCGGCAGCCTACCGAGGCTGCCCAGCGGGAGCGGATCGAGGCCATTTTGTCGGCGCAGCTTGAACCGGAATCCTACGCTGCGTTTTGGCGGAGAGGCCGGTCGCTGAGCTTGTTCGAGGCCGACGTTCTGGCGGGGTTCGAGCGGTGATTTGCGGGCTCCGAATAGAGCCTAACCGCGCAGCGCCGCGAAATAGGCCTTTTCGATCTCGGTCGCCATCACGTCGGGGCCGAATCGCGCTTTCAATTCACTGCCTTGCGGCATCAGCTTCCGGTAGGCGCCGGGATCGTTGAGAGCGGTTTTGAGCTTGTCGGCGAGCTGGCCGGCATCCGGCTGTATCAGGGCAGGGGAGGCTTCGCCGAAGATCTCAGGAATGCCGCCCACTGCCGTAGCGATCATCGGCCTGCCCGCGGCCAGCGCCTCCAGCACGATGTAAGGCATCGCTTCCGCGCGGGACGGGACGACGATCAGTTCGGCCAGCGTGAAGGCTTCTCGGGCTGGCATCGGCGGCAGGAAGCGGACGTGGCTCTTCAATCCAAGCCGCTCCACCTGGGCGTGGTAGCGCGGCAGGTCGTCGCCGTCGCCGACCATCACCGCGTTCAACGGGCGCCCGAGCTCGCTGCCGGCCAGCGCCAGCGCATCGATGAAGATGTCCGGACCTTTGAGGTCGCGCATCATGCCGATATAGAGAAGATCGACGGCATCCGCCGCCGTCCCAACCGGTTCGAATTCGACGGCGCGCAGGCCGTTATAGACCAGCGTGTTGGGGATCGGCGGCTCGCCAACCTTGCGGCGGTAGGTTCGCCGTTCGTAATCGGAAACGAACAGAAGGCAATCGGTGAAGCGCGCCATGAAGCGCTCAAGCGCGAAGAACAGCTTTCCCGTGGCCGTCGTTTCGTCATAGTGGAGCGAGCCGCCATGCGGCGAATAAAGGCGGGCCACGCGATACCTTGAAACCCGCAACAGTGAGCCGAACAGACGGGCATACGCGCCACCCTTGGCGCCGTGCCCGTGCAGCACGTCCGGCCGCAATTCCTTGATGATTCGATAGGTGCGCCAGGCCGCTGTCATATCGCCAGGCCCGATATGACGCTGCATCGGCGTGCGATGGATGCCGAGCGCTAAACTCTCCTCCATCGCCTTGAACAGCCGCTCCTCATAGTCGCCGCCCGTGGTCGAATCGCAGACGATGCCCACGGAATGGCCGGCGGCGACCTGCGCCTCCGTCAGGTCGCGCACATGCCGGAAGATTCCCCCGACAGGTGAGCGGAAGCAGTGAACGATGCGGAGGTGAGCCGCCACGTTGGTTTTCAGAACAGCCGTTCGCGGACGTAGACGGTGTCGCCGGGCAAGAGCGGGTCGGATGTCTGCACCCTGCCGGTCATGACCTTGCCGTTGATATCACGGGTGATGTCCACGCTTTCCTGGTTGGCGCGCGGCGTGAAGCCGCCGGCGATCGCGATCGCCTTCTGCACGGTCAATCCCGGCACATAGGAATACTGGCCCGCCGCGCCGACTTCGCCCATGACGAAGATCGGCCGGTAACGGTCGATCTCGACCGAGACATCGGGATCGCGCAGGTATCCCTGGCGCAATTTGTCGGCGATTTCCTTTTCGAGCTGCTGGGCGGTGTGGCCACGCGCCGGCACGGCGCCGACAAGCGGGAAGGAGATGTAGCCGGACTGGTCGACGCTGTAGGTGTTGGTCAGCCCTTCCTGCTCGAACACGGTGACACGGATGCGGTCGCCGGCGCCGAGCCTGTAAGGCTGGTCGAGCACTTCATGGAATGCTGCGGGCGTCGGGCGGTAGCTGGAACAGCCGGTAAGCAGCGACAAGGCAAGCAAGGCGCGAAAGAGACCAGCAGTGCTTTTCATGATCGGACACGAACCTTCATCGCTCTCGCCGCCGGTGCTGCGGCCAACCCCAGGAAGTGCGTTCGTTATCATCCCGTTAGGGTTAATGGCCGGTAAAGGACTGCGCCCGGAAGCGGCGGGGGCAGGCAAAAAACCCAATTGTTCTATTGCTTTCGCATAATGTTCTTTGAGTGTCTTCTAATAGGCGCGCATTTTGATCTTAACGGCTGAGTTACCATAGTTGTTTACGGTCCATCCTCGACTCAAAGTTCCGGAGCAGGATGCATGTCCGTTCAGTCCGCGGCCGCAGATGTCGATGTCGATCTGAGACAGCTCTTCGCCAGCCTGGCGAGGAACTGGCTGCGCATTGTTCTCGTCACGCTCGTGGTCACCGGGCTGGCGTTTGCCTTCGCCTGGCTGGCGACGCCGCAATACAAGGCGGTGGCCAAGCTGGAGATCGGGTCGCGCGAATCGGTCTTCACGCGGCCGGCCGGCACGACCAATGACGACAAGCCGGCAACCGACGAGGAGGCGGTGGCCACCGAGGTCCAGATCATATCGTCACCCGATATCCTCAAGCAGGTTGCCGCGGACCTCAATCTGGAGAAATTGCCCGAATTCGACGAGACGCTGAAGATGTCGGCGCTGAGCCGCGCTCTCATCCTTGTCGGCCTCAAGAGCGATCCCTTCGACATTCCGCCGGAAGAGCGCGTGCTCAAGGCGATGCACGACAAGCTCAACGTCTACGGCGTTGAAAAATCTCGCGTTATTGCAGTCGAGTTCTCCTCGGAGGATCCAAAGCTTGCCGCGCGGGTCTCGGACGCGATCGCGCAGGCCTATCTTGCTTCCAAGGGTAACGCAAAGAAGGAATCGAATACCGCCGCCACGGGTTTCCTTGGCCCGGAAATCACCGATCTGCAGAATCGGGTGAAAGAGGCCGAAGCGAAGGTCGCTGCTTACCGCGCACAATCCGACCTCTTGATGGGCGGCAACAATTCGGTGCTCGCGACCCAACAGCTTTCCGAACTGTCGACCGAGCTTTCGCGGGTGCGCGCCAATCGCGCCGCTGCCGAGGCGACGGCCGACAGTGTGCGCAAGGCGATCCAGAATGGCGGCACGCTCGACAGCGTGCCGGAAGTCCTGTCTTCCGAACTGATCCAGCGCCTGCTCGAGCGGCAGGTTGAGCTGAGGGCCAACATTGCCGACCTGTCGACCACACTGCTCGACAACCATCCGCGCATCCGGGCGCTCAAGTCGCAGCTCGCCGATCTCAACGGCCAGATCCGCAACGAGGCGCAGAAGATCCTGAAGGGTCTGGCGACCCAGGCGCAGACGGCCAAGGCTCGCGAGGATCAGCTCGTCGAGGAGGTCAATCAGCTGAAAGCCGCTTCGGCCCGAGCCGGCGAACAGCAGGTGCAACTCGACGCGTTGCAGCGTGACGCCAATGCCCAGCGCCAGCAGCTCGAATCCTATATGGCGAGCTACCGCGAAGCGGCGTCGCGTGCCGACCGCAATTACCTGCCAGTGGACGCCCGCCTGCTTTCGAAAGTTCAGGTGCCGACGGAACCCTATTTCCCGAAGATCGGTCCGATTACGGGCGCCGCGGCGGCCGCGTCGCTGCTGCTGATGGCGATCGGCACGCTGCTGAAAGAGTTGTTCTCCGGCCGTGCCATGCGTCCGGCCGCCGGCGCCAGATTCGAGCCGATCGAGCAGGTAGCGATGCCGGTGGCGCGCACCGAGCCGACAGTAGCCGAAGCCGAGGACGAAGACAGCGACGATTCGGTCGCCGAAGACCGGATCGGGCAGGGCGCCGCCCTGGCGGCCGCGCCTGCCGAGCGGGCAGGGACGGAAGCGCCCCGGCCGTGGCAGTCCAGGCTGGGCGAGATCGATGTCGACAAAGCGGCGGAGAAGCTGATCGCTTCGGGAGCCGCGCGCGCCATCTTCGTCTCACCGGAAGGCGACGAAGCCGCCGCTACCGCCGTGCTGGTAGCACGCGAAGTTTCGGATGCGGGACTGCGCGTGCTGCTGCTCGATCTCACCGCTTCGGGCGCGGCATCGCGGCCGATGCTCGACAGCGGGCTTTTCCCCGGGATCACCAATCTTCTGGCGTCCGAAGCCCAGTTCAGCGACGTCATCCACCCCGATCTCTATTCGGACGCGCATGTCATTCCCGTCGGCACCGCCGATCCGGTCAAGGCCATGCGCGCCGCCGACAGGCTGCCGATCATCATGCAGTCGCTGACAACGGCCTACGATCTCGTGGTGGTCGAATGCGGGCCGGCCGATGCGCAAGGCATCAGCCGCCTCGTCGGCGAGGGCACGGAAGTCTTCCTGTCGATGCTCGAAGCCGATGACGAGGTGACGCAGGCGGCGGTGAAGCTGATCGAAAACGGCTACCCGGACGTCACGCTGGTGACCCCGGTCGGCCGCGAGCCGGGAAATCCGCTGCCGGGACGCCGTTCGGCGGCGTAGGGCTGAGCGCCGGTCGGGCTGGTCTGCACTGCCGCAGCGCTTGCCAAGAAGGCTGCGGCGAAGAGACCCAAGACGACGACGAATCGAGCACGGTTCAGTCGGTGTCGGGCATGACGATCCCGGCAGGAAGACCGAGCCATGACGTTTCTCGGCAGCTCCGGCACTTTACATCGGAAGCAGGGCCCCTAGTTTTAGCGTTTCGCGCCGCGCGCTTTCGTGCGTGGATGATCGAGAGCGGGATCGTGAACCTTAGGCCGGTCCCCCAAAACTCCCAAAAGGATGGCTGCTATGACACAGGCCAAGAATGGCGACACTGTACGCATCAACTATACCGGACGTCTGGTCGACGGCACCCAATTCGACTCTTCCGGCAGTGAACCGCTGCAATTCACGCTGGGTGAAGGACAGGTAATTCCCGGTCTTGAAACCCACGTCGAGGGCATGGAGGTCGGCACCAAAAGCACCGTCACCGTTCCCGCCGACGCCGCCTATGGCCCCCATCGCCCCGAGGCCGTCGTAACCATCGACCGCGCGAGCGTGCCGGCGAACATCAACGTTGATATTGGCACGCAATTGCAGGCTCGCACCCGTGAAGGGCGCCCCATGCAGGTAACGGTCGTCGGCGTGGACGATTCCAGCGTCAAGCTCGACGGCAATCATCCGTTGGCCGGAAAGGACCTGGTGTTCGACGTTGAATTGGTCGAGATCGTTCAGGCGGCGTAGTTAGATTTAGAAGATCACCCGGCGGATACAGAACCCGTCAAGGCGCGCGATCGATCAGGGCTTTGGCTCCTTCCTGCTCGGCGCAATGCGCGCAGCAATAGATGATATCGCCCTGCTCGACGCCGTGCCCCATGATCCGCACCCTGCAATGAGGGCAGGTCGGCGCGAGCTTGTGGATCGCGCACTCGAAGCTGTCAAAAGTGTAGGTTTGGCCGCCCAGGCTCACTTGGAATGCCTTATCGTAGTCATTGCCGCACTGGTCGCACTTAGCCATGGCCTTTTCCTCCTTCTGAGTGCGAAAACCTCACGGCTAGCGATAGGTTCCGCCCAACGCCCGTCAAGGTCTCGACCTCGACCTGTTTGCCCGTATCAACCAGGAGATCGACGGCGAAAGACATGCATCAAAACAAAGACTTGGAGCGCGTCGCCTGAATTCGTTTCAGCGCGACGCGCTTTAACTGTCGTCCTCGGCAACAGCGGGTGCCGCTTGTCCGGCAGCCTTGCGGCGCAGCATCTTGGTCAGCTTCCAGAGCGTCGGGTTGTTCTTGATGAACGCCTTTGCCCGCGCGCCCTGTCGGAGCCCGGTCGCCAGCGCCCGGCCTTTCAGCGTCAGAGGCGCCAAAACCTCGAAATGCTGGACCTCGATGTCGCACCAGAGCCGCTTGTAGGGCTCGTCGCCGACCGAGAAATCATAGACGTCGAAGCCGAACTCGCAGGCTTCCTGGATGTTGTCGAAGAACAGGAAGTCGCCCGGGCTGGTGAAGGCGAGATCGTCCTCGGCGATCGCGCCGAACTCGCAGATCAGGCGCTTGCCCGAGCGGCTGGAGCCGGTAACGGCGCGAGGCTTCCCGGCCACTTCCAGCCCATGCAGCAGGAAGGAAGGCCTTTGCTCGGCCAGCGCATCGGCAAACAGCGCCCGGAAGAAGGCGCGCACTTCCGCGCCGCCGAACACATTGGCTATGCCCATCTTGGCGAAGCGCACCTCCTTCATGTCGAAGAAAGCGTCGAGCAGCCTGTCGACCTCTTCAAGCGTGCGCGCCTCGATGCGGTCGAAGCTGCCGACGGCCTCGAACTTGCGCGTCTGCGACCGGTGCTTCTTACGCTTGCGCTTGCCGCTCGCGCGGCCGAGCAACGCATCGAAGCCGCCGTCGAGATCGACCGCGAGCGCAAGGTTCGGGCTCGGAAAATTGGGCAACGCGGCAAGCGGGTTGGCGACGTCGTCGAGATCGGGCAGCAGCCGCTCCAGCGAGATGAGGTCGATGTCCGGCCGCGCCTTGGCGATGGCCGAGAACAGCGAGCGGATCGCCGGGCCGTCGATGGCGCGCAGAAACCGCGGGTCAGCGGCGGGGAAGTTGCCGTTGGCATGACGTCCGCCGGCGAAACGAGCGACACGGAAGGGGCCGCTTCGCACGACCTCCAGCGCCAGTGAAAGCGCCGGTCGACCTTCGATGTTCAGCGTTGCGACCACCATGTCGGCCTTGGTCTCGACCGCCCAGTTGCGCACCCAGGACGCGCTCTGTGCCGGAGCAAACAGCGCCGAAGCGCAGAATTCCGCGTAATCGGCGAGGCTGGCGCCGTCACTCACCGCTGCCGTCAGTCGGGTCTGGTTCGAGGCAGGCGCACGCGCCGGCGCTTCATTGGCCGCGACCCGATTGCCGTCAAATGACGCGGCGGCGTCAACCATCCCTCAATCCTTAAGACGTATTGGTTGCAACCTGGGGTTCGCATAGGCGCAAGTCGTGCTTGGATGAGCCTAGGCGCAAAAGGTGAAGGAATGATCGACGGGGGCGAGGCGATCCGGAAACTGGCCTTGAACGTTGCCCGCTACACAGGCCTCGCTCCGCTGGCGAAGCCGTTCGTCGGCGGCATCGGCGCCATCCTGATGCTGCATCGCGTGACCGCGACACCCGAAAAGCCGAACAGCGTCAATCGCCATCTGAACATCGCCCCTGCCTTCCTCGACAAGCTGATCGCCGACATGAAGGGAAGGGGCTATGCCTTCGTCAGTCTGGACGAAGCGATCGAGCGCGTCGAGGCGGGCGGCAAACACGGCCAGTTCGCCACGATCACCGCCGACGACGCCTATCGCGACAACATGACGGAAGCGCTGCCGGTGCTGGAAAAGCACGGCGCGCCGATCACCATCTATGTCGCGCCAGGCCTGATCGACGGTGCCGTCGACCTGTGGTGGGACGTCGTCGAGGATATCGTCGACACCAGCTCACACCTGACGCTGAAGACGGCGAAAGGATCGACGGTCGTCGATTGCTCGACGCCTGGCCGAAAGGTTCAGGCCATTGCACGGCTGAATGCCTGGTTGACCCTTGAAGTCCCGGAAGAAGAGCAGGGCGCTGCGCTGCGCGAACTGGCGCGCTCGAACGGCATCGAGCTTGGCAGAGGCCCCGGCACGCTGATGAACTGGGACGAGATCCGCGCGATGGCCGCGCATCCGCTGGTGACGATCGGCGCGCATACCGTCAACCACCGCAATCTCAAGCGGCTTTCGGAGGCGGACGCGCGCCACGAGATCGGCGAGGTCCGGAGCATCCTCAAGCAAAGGATCGGGCTGGAGCCGCGCCATTTCGCTTACCCTTACGGCTACGCCAGCGCGGTCGGCTGCCGCGAGGTGGGTTTTGCCCGCGACGCCGGCTATGTCTCGGCGGTGACGACCCGGCACGGCGTGCTGAGAGCCGAGCATGCCGGCTTCCTGCATGCGCTGCCGCGCATCTCGGTCAACGGCCGTTACCAGAGCGTCGCCCATATCCGCACGATGCTGTCGGGCGTGACGACGCCGCTCGCCAATGCCGGCAAGATGGTGGTCACCATCTGATAAGGCGCTTCAGCCCTTCGGCGGCGGCTCCAGGATCAGCCATTTGATGATGCCCATCGCCGGCAGCACCCAGAGCAGGCCGCTGAACAGGAAGAACAGGAAATGCGCCGGCGCGCCATACTCGGCGAGCCTGGTGACCGCTACGGCCGAGGCGATCAGCGCGTAGATGATGACCAGCGCCACCAGCAGGATGGTTCCGATCAGCTTTTTCAGGCGAATGGGCATGTCGCGGTTCCGTTGACCCGTCTCGCTTAGGCCGAACGACGGCCATGCGCAACCACCGCTCACCGGCGCGACGGCGTGCCGCGCTGTCCGGCCTTGCCAGCGCGGCGGCCATGGTCCACCAATCGCGCGTTTCAATTGCTGGGAAAAGCCCCATGGCTGCCATCACCGCCACGGCCCCATACGCGGCACGCGACCGCGATCTGCATAACCGCGCTCTGGTGCGCGGCTGGCTGTATTTCGTGCTGCTCGTGCTGTTTGCGCTGGTGCTGGTCGGCGGCGCCACAAGGCTCACCGGTTCTGGTCTTTCGATCACCGAGTGGCAGCCGATCCACGGCGTCATCCCGCCGCTCAACGATGCCGAATGGCAGGAAGAATTCCAGCGCTACCAGCAGATCCCGCAATATGCCGAGCTCAACAAGGGCATGAGCATCGAGGCGTTCAAGTCGATCTTCTGGTGGGAATGGGTGCACCGCATTCTCGCGCGCAGCGTCGGCGCCGTCTTTGCCCTGCCGCTGCTGTTCTTCTGGGCGACGCGCCGCATCGAACGCGGCCTCGGGCCGAAGCTTTCAGGCATCCTCCTGCTCGGAGGTCTGCAAGGCGCCATCGGCTGGTGGATGGTGGCTTCGGGGCTCGTCGACCGCGTCTCGGTCAGCGAGTACCGGCTGGCCACGCATCTGACGATCGCGGCGCTGATCTACACCGCCACCATGGTGGTCGCGCGAGGGTTGGCGCCACACTCCGAGCGCGCCGCCGACCGCTCGACGCAGCGGCTTGCCGGCTTCATCGTGCTTTTGGCGCTGATCCAGATCTATCTCGGCGGGCTGGTTGCCGGCCTCCACGCCGGCCTGAGCTACAACACATGGCCGTTGATGGACGGGAAGGTGATCCCGGCTGATCTCTTCCTGCTGAAACCGGCCTGGCTAAACCTCTTCGAGAATCCGAAGACGGTGCAGTTCGTGCACCGGCTCGGCGCCTACGCACTCTTTGTGATGTCGCTCTGGCATATGATCGCCACGTGGCGGCGCCAGCCCGGCACGACGCATGCCCGCCGCGCTACGCTGCTGTTCCTGCTGGTGCTGGTGCAGGCCTCGATCGGCGTCGGCACGCTCTTGATGCAGGTGCCGCTGCACATGGCGCTGACCCATCAGGGCTTCGCGCTGATCGTGCTCGGCTTTGCCGCTGCGCATTGGCGCGGCACCAAGGGCGCTTATCCGCTGCCGACCGAGATCGCTGTCAGAAGCTGACGCGCATCTTGCGGATCGCCGCTCAGTGCTTGATGCCGAGCATCAGGTCCAGGTTCTGCACGGCGGCCCCGGACGCACCCTTGCCGAGATTGTCGTAGACAGCCAGGAGCAGCGCCTGCGCCCGCTCGTCATTGGCGAACACATAGACCTTCATCCGGTTGGTGCCGTTATAGACCTCCGGATCGATCTCCGGCATGCGCTCCATATGCGTATAGGGTGCGACCTCGACCACGCCGCCATCGATCGAGGCGTAATGGTCGGCGATCGCCGCATGAAGCTCCGCGCCCGTCGGCACGCGATCGAGGCCGCCGAGCTGCAGCGGCACCACCGTGATCATGCCTTGGGCGAAATTGCCGACCGCCGGCTGCATGATCGGATCACGCGTCAGCTTCGCATAGGTCCTGAGCTCCGGCACATGCTTGTGCTGCAGCGTCAGGCCATAGGGCAGGAACTCGGGCGCATCCTCGCCCTTGCCGACATAGTCCTCGATCATTGGGCGGCCGCCGCCGGAATAGCCGGAAATGCCGTTGACGGTGATCGGAAAATCGGCGGGCAGCAGGCCGGCGGAGACCAGCGGACGAACCGTCGCGATCGGGCCCTGCGGCCAGCAGCCGGGATTGGCGACGCGCTTTGCGTTGGCGATCTTTTTCGCCTGATCCTTGTCCATTTCGGCAAAGCCATATTCCCAGCCCTCGGCCACGCGATGCGCGGTCGAGGCGTCGATCACCTTTGTCGTGTCGTTGTCGATCAGCGACACGCTTTCCTTGGCGGCGGCATCCGGCAGGCAGAGGATCGCGACATCGGCGGCATTGAGGAATTCGGCCCTGGCCGCGGCTTCCTTGCGGCGGTAGGCGGGAATGGAGATGATCTCCAGGTCGCCGCGGTCGGCCAGCAGCGCCCTGATCTGCAGGCCTGTCGTGCCATGCTCGCCATCAATGAAGATTTTCGGTTTCATCGGTTACCAAATTCCCTGCGATTTCAAGACTATATGCCGTTAGCGTTATGTAGAACGGCATGAGTGCCGTTGTTCAGGTCGTCGAGCCGCGCCTTCCGTTCGGCCACCAGGCCAAGATAGTGCATGGCAATGATCGATCCGGCGATCGCCGTAATATCGGCATGATCATAGGCCGGCGCAACCTCGACGACGTCGGCGCCGACGATATCGACCTGGCCGAGCTGGCGCAGCGTCGACAGCATCTTGGCCGAGGATGGGCCGCCGGCGACCGGCGTGCCGGTGCCGGGCGCGAAAGCCGGATCAAGGCAGTCGATGTCGAAGGTGAGATAGGTCTTCCTGCCGCCGGTGCGGTCGACGATGGCGTAGGCGATGTCCGAGGCCCGCATTTCCTCGACCTCATGGCCGTAGAGGATCTTGATGCCGAACGTGTCGGGCGCATGCGTGCGGATGCCGATCTGGATCGAGCGGTCGGGATCGATGATGCCTTCATTCACCGCACGGGCGACGAAGGAGCCGTGATCGATGCGCTTGCCGTCATCCGGCCAGGTGTCCTGATGCGCGTCGAACTGCACGAGCGCCAGCGGTCCGTGGATTGCGGCATGCGCCTTGAGCAGCGGCCAGGTGACGAAATGGTCGCCGCCGAGCGTCAACAGGAAGGCGCCTGATTTCAGGATCTTGGCCGCCTCGCGCTCGATCGTGCCGGGCGTCTTCTGGTGGTTGCCGCTGTCGAGCAGGCAATCGCCATAGTCGATCACCGCGAGCTGTTCGAACAGGTCGCGCGAGAACGGGTATTGCGGATCGTTGTCGAGGATCGCCGAAGCGCGGCGGATCGCCTGCGGCCCAAAGCGAGCGCCCGGCCGGTTGGTGACGGCGGCGTCGAAGGGAATGCCCCACACGACGGCGTCCGCGCCCTTTACGTCCTTCGTGTACTTGCGCCGCATGAACGACAGCGCGCCGGCATAGGTCGGCTCGAACGACGCGCCCGTCTTGGAACGGGCGGTGAAGGCGTGGTCGATCTCTTTGTTCGCCATTACGGGTCCTCGGTTGTCTTCGGGGCAGCCACAACTACAGAACCGGCACGCAACATGCCAGTCACAGCTTGCGGAGACGGATTGGCGCTCAGTGAGTGCCACGGCAACACAGGATTTGTATCATTATGGCTGAGGCCGCCTTGCTCAACCTCGCACCCCCGCCGGCGGCGACCCGGACCGGCACGGTGGCCGGCGAGCGCTTCCTGGTGCTTGATTCCTGGCGCGGCATCTGCGCGCTGCTGGTGGCGCTGTTCCATTTTCCCACGACCTCGATAATCTCCCAGAGCGCCTTTGTCGGCGGCTCCTATCTGTTCGTCGATTTCTTCTTCGTGCTTTCCGGTTTCGTCATCGCCAGCTCCTACAGCGGCCGGCTGAGCGAGCCGGATGGGCTTACCCGTTTCGCGCTGGTGCGCTTTGGCCGCATCTACCCGCTGCATCTTTTGATGCTTGCCGCCTTCGCCGGCTTCGAGGCGATACGGCTCGTCCTGCCGGCACTGCATGGAACCGGTGCCGCGCCCTTCACCGGCGGCTTCGATCTGAGAAGTCTTGTCGCCAATCTCTTCCTGCTGCAGGGCATGGGGGTGGAGGAGCATCTGAGTTGGAACGCGCCGAGCTGGAGCATTTCGGCCGAATTCTTCACCTATCTGCTGTTTGCCGGCGTGGTGTTCGCGACCGGCCGGCGCGCCTGGATTTGGTTCGTCGCCGCGGCTGTGACCGCGCCTTTCTTCCTGCTTGCCTTCTCGACCCGTCATATGGACGTGTCCTTCGATTTCGGCTTCATCCGCTGCCTGTACGGCTTCTCGCTCGGCGCGCTTCTCGCCTGGTTTCAGCACGATTCCATTGCAGAGGCGCGACAGGCGATGGCCGCAGGCGCAGGGCGCATTGCCTGGACGCTGGCTGAGCTCGCCATGATCACGGCGATCGGGCTGTTCGTTTCGGTCGCCGGATCGAACGACGCCGGGATCGCCGCGCCTGTCGTCTTCGCGCTGGCCCTCTACCTCTTCGCTCACGAGGGTGGCCTGGTCAGCGCGCTGCTCTCCAGCCGGCCGATGCTGCTGCTCGGCTCGCTCTCCTACTCGATCTACATGGTCCACATCTTCGTCCAGGGCCGCATGATCAATGTCGGCGGCCTCATCGAGCGCAAGCTCGGGCTTGGCATTGTCGGCGACATGACGTTGCGCGGCGATCAGGTGACCGGCTTCGGCGTCGGCTCGGCATGGATCGGCTTCGCGGCTTTGATGGCAATGCTGATTACCGTCGTCGTCGCCTCTTGGGTTTCATGGCGCTTCGTCGAAATGCCGGCATTGGCCTGGTTCCGCCGCCTTGCCAAGCGGATTTGAGACGCCTTCGGCTGAACAGCTAGCCGGCTTCGTTCACCGCCCTGTCATGGGCATCGCCTAACCGGGACCCGACCCGGAACGGAGCGATTCCCCGATGCGAACACTCTGGCTGAGCCTTCTGCTGTCCGCCGCGCTTGCTGCTGCCGCAAGCCAAAGTTTAGCCGGCGAGACGCGCGCTGCGCAAATCCTCGACCGTTTCGAGCACGCCAACCAATGGCGCGACCACGTGATGATCGCCGCCCACCGTGCCGGCAGCATGCAGGCCGGCAAGAGGCTTTATGCCGAGAACTCGCTCGCCGCCGTTGAAGCCTCGATCGTGATGGGCGCCGAGATCGTCGAGGTCGACGTCAGGCGCTCGAAGGACGGCGAGTTCGTCATCATGCATGACAGTTGGCTCGACCGCACCACGACCTGCAAGGGCGAGGTGGACAGCTTCACGCTGGCCGAGTTGAAAAGATGCCGGCTGGTGATCGAAGGCACGGGCGCCGTCACCAACGAGCCGGTATCGACGCTGCGCGAGATGCTGCTTACGACCAAGGACAGGATCCTGATCAACCTCGACAACAAGCTGGAGGTGACCGACCTGCCGGGCATGATCGCGGTTGCCCGCGATCTCGGCATGGCCGATCAGGTGATCGTCAAGGAGAACCTCTGGAACCGGCAGCGCATCGATGCGGCGAGAGCCGCGCTTGCCCAGACAGGCGGCGGCTTCCAATTCATGCCGATCCTGGCCGACGACGCCGTGCATGACGCCGCCTTTGCGCAGGAAGTAGGGCGGGCATTCCCTCTGCGCGCGGTCGAACTGATCAACTGGCGCAACGGTGCCGAGACGCTGACCGCGTCCGGCGGCCTGTTGTTCAGCACCCGCATGCGGGCGGAAGCGGTGCGGGGCGACTGGCACCTCTGGGCAGACACCTACGCCATCGTCAACAAGCCGGGCGGCTTCCTCGCCGGCGGCCGCGGCGACGAGCTGGCGGTGGCCGCCGGCCTGCCACGCGAAGCCTGGGGCTTCTGGGTCGATCGCGGTGCCACCATCATCCAGACCGACGAGCCGAAAGCGGCGATGGAATGGCTGGCGGCGAACGGGTATCGCGTGCCTTATACAACGGACATCAAACAGGCTGAGCCGACGCATACGGCGAGCATCAATTAGCTCGGCGCCGGCGCTTCACCCCGCCCGGCGCTTCGCGCCGACCTCCCCATCGAGGGGAGGTAGAGGTTGCGCCAAGCTCGCCGACGGTCGAGTGCTACAACGGCTGCGGGGTGCTGCAAATGGGGCGCCGAAATATTGGCGCGGCGTCCTACCTCCCCGTGATGGGGAGGTCGCGCCGCAGGCGCGGGGTGACGGCGCTGACCTAGGCGGCTTTCGCCACGCCCTCCAACTCGCTCAGCACATCCTCTGACAGCTCCAACTCCGCCGCCGCAAGATTTTCCCGCAGATGCCCAACCGACGACGTGCCCGGAATCAGCAGCACATTGGGTGAACGCTGCAGCAGCCATGCCAGCGCCACCTGCATCGGTGTCGCGCCGAGCCGTTCCGCGACGCCCGATAATGTCGAGGACTGCAGCGGGCTGAAGCCGCCGAGCGGGAAGAACGGCACATAGGCGATGCCGTCGCGCGCCAGTTCGTCGATCAGCGCGTCGTCTTGCCTGTGCGCCAGATTGTACTGGTTCTGCACGCAGACGATCTCGCAGATGCGGCGGCCTTCCGCGATCTGCGCGCGGGTGACGTTGCTCAAGCCGATATGACGCACCAGGCCCTTGCGCTGCAGTTCGGCGAGCACGGTCAGCGGCGCTTCGATCGAGCCTTCAGCCGGGCCATGGGTGTCGAACATGATGCGCAGATTGACGACGTCGATCGCGTCCAATCCGAGATTGCTGAGATTGTCGTGCACGGCCTGCGTGAGCTCCTCCGGCGAATAGGCCGGCAACCATGAGGCGTCGCTGCCGCGGCGGGCGCCGATCTTGGTGACGATGACGAGATCGTCAGGGTAGGGCGCCAGCGCCTCGCGGATCAGCCGATTGGTGACATGCGGCCCATAGTAGTCGCTGGTGTCGATGTGGTTCACGCCTTGACCCACCGCTTCGCGCAGCACGGCGACTGCCGCCTCATGGTCCTTCGGCGGCCCGAATACGCCTTTGCCCGCGAGCTGCATGGCGCCGTAGCCGAGGCGGCGGACCGAACGGTTGCCGAGATTGTAGGTGTCGGATTTGTCACTGCCCGATTTGTCACTGCTTAACATGGTCGCTTCTCCTTGTCTGTCGAGGAGGGAAATAGGTCATGTCCGCTGTTTCGATAATCGCCTATAATCGGGACACCTTGTACGGAACTGCGAACAATGATTGACCTCAACGATCTCCAGGCATTCCTGGCGGTGGCGCGCGCCGGCGGCTTTCGCGAGGCGGCCCGCGCAACGGCGGGCAGCGCGTCGGCGCTCAGCGAAGCGATCCGCCGTCTGGAAACCCAGCTCGGTGTCAGGCTCTTCAACCGCACCACGCGCAGCGTTGCTTTGACCGAGGCTGGCGCCAGCCTGCTGGCGCGACTTGGCCCGGCGCTCGGCGAGGTCGAGGCAGCGCTTGACGTGGTGAACGGCTTTCGCGACAGACCGGCCGGGACCTTGCGGCTCAACGTGCCGGTCAGCGCTTCACGGCTGGTGCTGCCAAAAATCGTGCCGGGATTTCTCGCCGCCTATCCGGCGATCCGGCTGGAGATTATCGCCGAGGAGAGCTTCGTCGATCTGCAGGCGGCCGGCTGCGATGCCGGCATCCGTTACGACGACCGGCTGGAGCAGGACATGATCGCGGTGCCGATCGGTCCGCGCATCCAGCGCTTCGCGACGGCTGCGTCGCCGGCCTATCTCGACAGGCATGGCCGTCCGCAGCATCCGCGCGACCTGCTCAATCATGCCTGTTTGCGCGGGCGCTTTTCGGGCCGTGCCGCGGCGCCTTGGGAATTCGAGCGTGACGGCGAGGTGGTTCGGGTCGATCCGTCCGGGCCGTTGCTCGTCACCTTGGGCGGTGCCGTCGATCTCGCCGTCGACGCGGCGATAGCCGGCACCGGCATCGTCAGCCTGTTCGAGGACTGGCTTTGCCCGTATTTCGAGAGCGGCGCGCTCGAGCCGGTGCTGGAACCCTGGTGGCAGCAATTCTCCGGACCGTTCCTCTACTATCCCGGACGGCGCCTTGTGCCTGCGCCGCTGCGCGCCTTCATCGACTACATCAAGACGCCGGCCGGGCGCGGACAATAGCCGCTTGAAAAACAAAAGGCCGCCCGGAGGCGGCCTTTCGAAAGCTTGCAGGTATAGAAGCTTAGCGCTTCGAGAACTGGAAGCTGCGGCGGGCCTTTGCCTTGCCGTACTTCTTGCGCTCGACGACGCGGCTGTCGCGGGTCAGGAAGCCGCCCTTCTTGAGCACGGAACGGAGCGCCGGCTCGTAGTAGGTCAGCGCCTTGGAGATGCCGTGGCGCACGGCGCCCGCCTGGCCGGAGAGGCCGCCGCCGATCACGGTGGCGACGATGTCATACTGGCCGGCCCGGTTGGCGGCGACGATCGGCTGGTTGAGGATCATCTGCAGCACCGGACGCGCGAAGTAGCTCGCGAATTCCTTATCGTTGACGGTGATCTTGCCGGAGCCCGGCTTCACCCAGACGCGCGCGATGGCGTTCTTGCGCTTGCCGGTGGCATAGGCGCGGCCCGACTTGTCGAGCTTCTGGACGTGGACGGGCGCGGCCGGCTGCGCGGCGGCAGTGACAGTCCCGAGTTCTGCGAGCGAGGAAAGCTCAGCCATTACGAGGCCCTCTTGTTCTTGGAGTTCAGCTTGGCCACGTCGAGCGTGACGGGCTGCTGAGCGGCGTGCGGATGCTCAGTGCCTGCGTAGACGCGGAGATTCTTCATCTGGCGGCGGCCAAGCGGGCCGCGCGGGATCATGCGCTCGACGGCCTTCTCGACGACGCGCTCGGGGAAACGGCCCTCGAGCAACTGGCGCGCGGTGCGCTCCTTGATGCCGCCGGGGTGGCCGGTGTGCCAGTAGTAGACCTTGTCGGTGTACTTCTTGCCGGTGAACACCACCTTGTCGGCGTTGATGACAATGACATTGTCGCCATCATCGACATGCGGGGTGAAGGTGGGCTTGTGCTTGCCGCGCAGATGGTTGGCGATGACAGTGGCGAGGCGGCCGACGACGAGACCTTCGGCGTCGATCAGCACCCACTTCTTCACCACATCCGCAGGCTTCTGCGAAAAGGTAGTCATGGTTTTGCTCTCAGGTTGACCTTCCTCATTCACGAGAACAAGGAAAGGCGTTTCTTGTTGCTTGGATTGACGAGGGCGCCAAGGCCGTCCGCCAATAACAAAACGGCGGCCGTTGCGGGCCGCTGCTTCGTGAGGGCTTATAGGCGAGGGCGCCAAACGCGTCAAGGCAATGGAAAACTCATCTGGCGCATAAAATGAGGCAAAAACAATAGGTTGAGAATACGGTATTATTTTACCGCATCGGCTGGGCGCCTCGGTGGAATCGAATAGGTGCCGGTCGCATGCGCCACGGTGTGCCTGTCCCGGCCGGCGACGATATCGATGTCGAAGACCATCAGGCTCTTTCCGAGCTTGAGGATGCGGCAATGGCCGTCGATCGGCCCGGCTTCGGCCTTGCGCATGAAGTTGATGTTGAGGTTGGTGGTGACCGAAAGCGCGTCCGGCCCGGCGTGGCTGAGCACGCAGACATAGCCGCCGATGTCGGCAAGCGTGAACAGCGACGGGCCCGAGACCGTACCGCCCGGGCGCAGATGCCGCTCGTCGGCATTGAGCCGCACCGTGCAGCCGCCGGGAAACACTTCCAGGGCCTCATAGAAGGCGAACTGGTCGTTGAGCTGCGGATAGACGCTTGCCATCAGCGCGTTGACTTCCGCGGCAGTCAGCACCGGCTTGAGATTGCTTTGAGCGGACATGCACGATTCCTATATACGGGGAAGTTCCAGCGCGGGTGCCTGGACCAAACGGTGCGACGGAGAAAACACGTCTCGCGGCTGTTCTTCAACCGGCAGCGTGCTAGTTCTGTTGCTCCATGCATTTCGAGTGCTGACCGAGAGGTTTAGACGTGGCTGAAGTCGTTGCCATCAAGCCCGCCGTCGCCGACGGCCCCGTTCTCGCCAGCCGGGATAAGGGCGTTTTGCGCCTGACGCTCGCCAGCCCGCCGGCCAACGCGCTCTCGCTGGCGACGATGGCGGCGCTGCAGGGCGAATTCGAGCGTGTGAGGGAAGACAGGTCCGTGCGCGTCATCATCCTGGCGGCGTCCGGAAAAGTGTTCTGCGCCGGCCACGACCTCAAGGAGATGACCGCCCGCCGCGCTGATCCCGACCGCGGCAAAGCCTTTTTCGAAAAGACCTTTTCGGCCTGCGCGAGCCTGATGCAGGCCATCGTGCGCCACCCGAAGCCGGTGATCGCCGAGGTCGATGGCCTTGCCACCGCCGCCGGCCTGCAGCTTGTCGCGAGCTGCGACCTCGCCATTGCCTCGCATGAGGCGACTTTCTGCACGCCGGGCGTCAATATCGGCCTGTTCTGCTCGACGCCGATGGTGGCGCTGTCGCGCAACGTCTCGCGCAAGCAGGCGATGGAGATGCTTTTGACCGGCGAGACGATCGATGCGGCGGCGGCCAAGGAATTCGGCCTCGTCAACCGCATCGTGCCCCGCGAATATCTGAATCAGGTTGTCAACAAATACGCGCAAACCATTGCGTCCAAATCATCTTTGGTGGTCAAGACCGGCAAGGAAGCGTTCTACGCCCAGGCCGAGATGGGGCTGGCCGACGCCTATGCCTATACCGGCCAGGTGATGGTGGAGAACATGCTGGCCCGCGATGCCGAGGAAGGCATCGGCGCCTTCATCGGCAAGCGCAAGCCGGAATGGACCGACGAGTAGCTGGCCGGGATGCCGTCGGCTTTTCCATCGTTGAAGGTTTGACGTGGCAGCCCGCAAGCAACTGACGCGGCTGAAGGCGCCCTATCTCAAGCGCATCCTGCTTGAGCCGTCGCGGGTCGCGGACTGGGAAAAATATCCCTGGAACCTGCCGATCTTTCAGAGCCGCGAATTCGAGTTCGAGTTCGCGACCGCTATGACCATCATCGTCGGCGAGAACGGCACCGGCAAATCGACATTGCTAGAGGCCATCGGCGCGCTGGCGGGTTACGATGAGGCCGGCGGCGGCAAGGCCTACCGGCCGGTCGATCACTCCAGTGCCGTGGACAAGAGCGGCACGGCACTTGCTGCCGCGTTACGGTGCCATTGGCTGCCGAAGGTCACCGCGGGCTGGTTCTTTCGCGCCGAGTCCTTCTATTCCGTAGCGCGCTATCTCGATCGCGCCGCGCTCGATGTTGGCGAGGCGCCGCCCGATTTCCTGTCATGGTCGCATGGCGAAGGTTTCATCCGCTTCTTCGAGGAGCGATGCCGCCGGCAAGGCATCTACATCCTCGACGAACCCGAGAGCGCGCTCTCGCCGACGCGCCAGATCGAATTGTTGAAGCTGCTTCAGAGAATGGAGCAATCCGGCACCGCGCAGGTGATCATGGCGACGCATTCGCCGCTGCTGATGGCCTGTCCCGGCGCGCGGCTCTTCCGCATCAGCCGCTTCGGCCTCGATCAGACCGATTTTCAAGACACCGATCATTTTCGCATGATGCGCGACTTCTGCAGCGATCCGGCTGCCTTTCTCGCCGAAGCGCTGTATGAGGACGAGCCATGAATCACGACGCCTACGACAATAGCTACATCGCGGGGATACTGAACTCGGTGAAGACCATCGCCATGGTCGGCGCCTCGCCCAACGATGTGCGTCCGAGCTATTTCGTGTTGAAATATCTGCTCGCCAAGGGCTTCTCGGTGCTCCCGATCAATCCTGGTCATGCGGGCAAGCAGATCCTCCGACAGACGGTCTATGCCAGCCTGGCCGACCTGCCGCAGCCTGTCGACATGGTCGACATATTTCGCGGATCGGCCGCTATACCGGGTATCATCGACCAGATCCTGCAGCTCGATCCCTTGCCGAAGGTCGTCTGGATGCAGCTCGGCGTTCGCCATGACGAGGCCGCGGCCCGCGCCGAGGCTGCCGGCATCAAGGTGGTGATGAACCGCTGCCCGAAGATCGAATATGGCAAGCTGTCGGGCGAGATCGGTTGGACCGGCGTCAATTCCGGCGTGCTGTCGGCGAAGAAGCCCGTGATGCGGCAGGGCTTCCAGAGCTTCGGCGTGCGGCAGAAATAGACGGGCTACCGGCCGAGCAAAATTATTCCGGGACGAAATGGATTTTCCCGGGCGTTCGTCGCAGATCGCACGCCGAAAGGTATTTTCTTCTTTGCATTCCCAGCCGGGCTTCGCCAAGAATGCCCGGCGATTTTCGAAAGGTTTTAGAGAGGGAGGTTTCGATGACCCGTACACCCGGTTTCAACACGCTCGCCGTTCATGCCGGCGCCAAGCCGGATCCGGCGACGGGCGCACGCGCCACGCCGATCTACCAAACCACCTCTTACGTCTTCGACGACGCCGACCACGCCGCCTCGCTGTTTGGGCTGAAGGCCTTCGGCAACATCTACACTCGCATCATGAATCCGACTCAAGCCGTTCTCGAGGAACGCCTTGCCGCGCTCGAAGGCGGCACGGCGGCGCTTGCCGTCGCCTCGGGCCACGCCGCGCAGGTGCTGGTGTTCCACAATCTGATGCGGCCCGGCGAAAATTTCATCGCCGCGACGAAGCTTTATGGCGGCTCGATCAACCAGTTTGGCCACGCCTTCAAGAATTTCGACTGGCAGGTGCGCTGGGCCGACACCAACGACATCTCGACCTTCGAGAGCCAGATCGACGACAAGACAAAGGCGATCTTTATCGAGAGCCTTGCAAATCCCGGCGGTATCTTCGTCGACATCGAGAAGATCGGTGACATCGCCCGCAGGCACGGCCTACCGCTGATCGTCGACAATACGCTGGCCTCGCCCTATCTGGTGCGGCCGATCGAGCACGGTGCCGACATCGTCGTGCATTCGCTGACCAAGTTCATCGGCGGCCACGGCAATTCGATCGGCGGCGCCATCGTCGATGGCGGCACCTTCGACTGGTCGAAGTCGGGGAAGTACCCGATGCTGTCCGAGCCGCGCCCCGAATATGGCGGCCTCGTGCTGCACGAGACCTTCGGCAATTTCGCCTTCGCCATTGCCGCCCGCGTGCTCGGCCTGCGCGACATCGGCCCGGCGATCTCGCCCTTCAACGCCTTCCTGATCCTGACCGGCCTTGAAACGCTGCCGCTGCGCATGCAGCGCCATTGCGACAACGCCGTGAGCGTAGCGGCCTGGCTTTCGAACCATCCGAAAGTCGCGTGGGTGAACTATCCCGGACTGCCGAGCGACAAGAACAACGCGCTGCAGAAGAAATATTCGCCGCAGGGCGCTGGCGCCGTGTTCACCTTCGGCCTCAAGGGCGGCTACGAGGCCGGCGTCAAATTCGTCGAAGCGCTGGAACTGTTCTCGCATCTCGCCAATGTCGGCGACACCAAGTCGCTGGTCATCCATCCGGCCTCGACCACGCACCGCCAGCTTTCCGACGAGCAGAAGATCAAGGCCGGCGCCGGACCGGACACGGTTCGGCTCTCGGTCGGCATCGAGGATGTCAACGACATCGTCGCCGACCTCGAACAGGCACTCGATAAGGTCTGATCCGATGTCGGCTTTCCTTGCCGTGAATACCGAAGACGTCGAGCCGGAGGCCGGCGCCCCCGCCCCGGATCGTGTGATCTCGGGCGACCCGAAATTCTGCACCTGGAATGTCGAGGAGCGGGACGGCGGCCTCTACGCCGGCGTCTGGGAAGCGACGCCCGGCAAATGGCGCATCGTCTATGACGAATGGGAATTCTGCCACATCCTGTCCGGCGTTTCGGTCATCGCCGAGGACGGCGGCGAGGCGCGTACCGTGCGGGCCGGCGACAGTTTCGTGCTGCGGCCGGGCTTCAAAGGCACCTGGGAGGTGCTGGAGACGACGCGGAAGGAATATGTGATCCGGCTTTGAGTAGGCTTCCTATCGGCGGAGGCTTCGTATGTTGGAGGCTGGCCGGACCGCCTATCGCTTCGTCATGTATGGACGGCCCCTTTTGGGCAAGAGGCAAAATGGCGACGGCGTAAGTCTGGAGCGGTCATGTATTCGGCCTTTAGTGCGGTCGCTTCGATGACCGCTGACCTGTAGGGGTTACGCGGATCGGGTTCCAATCATTCTAGTCGTCCGTGAAGAACACGGAAGGCTTTGATTCAATTTAGGATTTTCCGCTGA
>SAQE01000035.1 GCA_004020545.1 Mesorhizobium sp.
GCCGCTCGGCATGGAGCTGGTCGATCGCATCTTCGAAGAACCGCTGGTAATTCATCCTGAACTCCTCTGCAGGAAGCGACGCCGCAGGCTGCGACGGTTCGGTCTGCTGGAGCCAACCTACGGACCGGGACAGGGCTCCGCTTTGAGCTATGTCAAATTGCGGGCGCCGGATCTGTTCGGCACGCCACGAAACGAGATCTCGTTCGGCTGCTGAAGGAGATTGCAATCCGGTCGCCGGGGGGGGGGCGGGGTCGACCCAACCGGCCAAAACTGATTCAAGTCAAAGCGCGGAACTTCATTTCGGCCCAAGTTGGCTAAATGTGGAATCCAATAGCAAGCGCTCCGTTTGGCCGTAGCCTCGAACTAGCCGTTCTGGACGAGGATGGCTGGCACGCACTTGTATTTCCTTGCGAAAGAGGCCGGGAAGGGTGGCGGGATGCCGTTACCGGTGCGCGCGTCGATATCCGGCCGACCCACTGGCGCGACTGGGACCTCCGAAAAGATAAGACGGCTTCCCTTCGAAGCCTGTCTTAAAGCGGCAATTCCAGACAGAAAACCGCTGCGCCCTTTTCCCGGGATTGCTCTAAGGTTTGGGTTCAGCGATCAGGGCCATGCGCACCAGGTGCGAAAGGCTGCCGGCGCCCATCTTGCTCATGACGTTGGCGCGATGGATTTCGACCGTGCGTGGACTGATCCCGAGATCATAGGCAATCGTTTTGTTCGGCAGCCCGGAGACAAGCCCGTCGAGCACCTGGCGCTCTCGCTCTGACAGGGTGGCAAGGTTCTTCCGGATCTCGGCCGATTGCGGGTGCGTGGCTACCGCTTGAGTTCGGTTGTCCAGGGCAGAGCGAATTGCATCGATGAGCACCTCGTCGTCGAACGGCTTCTCGATGAAGTCGGAGGCGCCTTCCTTCATCGCCTGGACGGCCAGGGCGACATCGGCATGCCCCGTCATCACGATTACGGGCACGCTCAGGCCACGGGCTTTCAGTTGCCGCAGGAATTCGATGCCGTCGATGCCGGGCATGCGCACGTCGGTGACGATGCAGCCGTCGATCTCCTTCGGTTCCGTCGCCAGGAAGGCGGTTGCCGATTCATACAGGCGCACGGCAAAGTCAGCCGTCGCGAGCAGGAAGCCCAGCGATTTGCGAACATCGACATCGTCGTCGACGACATGCACGACATCATTGGCCACTGGCAACCTCTTCCTTTTCTACAGCGCGCAGCGTGAACCGAAACGCGGTGCCACCGCCGGGTGGCGACTCTGCCCAGATATGACCACCGTGGGACTCGACGATAGTGCGACAAATGGACAGGCCGACACCCATCCCGTGCTTCTTGGTGGTCACGAAAGGCTGGAAGAGCTGCGCCGAAACCTCTGGCGCCAGCCCCGGGCCGGTGTCGATGACGCCAACCTCCATCATGCCATCGCGCCGTGCTTTGGTTGCGACACGCAATTCCCGACGTGGCGCACCGTGCATGGCCTCCACGGCGTTTCTCATCAGGTTCAGCAATACCTGCTCGATCTGGATTCTGTCGGTCAATACAAGCTCGGCCGCCGGATCGAGATCGTAACTGACACGCACGTCCGCTTCCCTGGCGCCAACCAGGGCGAGCGACGAGGCGTCGTCGATGAGCGTTGGCAGACGTTCGACCGTATGCTCGCTTTCACCCCTGGCGACAAAATCCCTGAGACGACGGATGACGTCGCCGGCGCGCAAGGCCTGTTCGGCAGCCTTCTCGACTGCCTCCTGCAACATGACGGCATTGTCGTCCTTGCTCTTCTCGAGGAGCCGGCGGCTGCCTTTGAGATAGTTCGTGATGGCCGTCAGCGGCTGGTTTATCTCATGCGCCAGCGTCGAGGCCATTTCGCCGAGCGCGGTGAACCGCGCCATGTGAAGCAGTTCCTGCTGCTGCTCCTGCATCCTGGCTTCCGTTCTGTGGCGTTCCGTCAGGTCGCGGCAGAAGCCGGTGAAGAAGCGGCCCGTTCCCGGATGCATTTCACCGACCGCGAGTTCCATCGGAAAGGTCGATCCGTCCTTGCGCATTCCGGTTACCGTGCGGCCCAGCCCGATGATGCGGCGCTCTCCCGTCGTCAGGTAACGCTGCAAATATGCGTCATGCTCATTCCGGTATGGCGAGGGCATCAGCAACCTGACGTTTTGACCGATGACTTCGCTGGCCTTGTAGCCGAACAACGTCTCGGCCGCCGTGCTGAAGGATTGGATAAGGCCGCGTTCGTCGATGACGATCATCGCGTCAGGCACTGTTGCCAGGATCGAACGCAGGTGATCCTCGCGCAACTGCAATGCAGCGTTGGCGAACGACAGGTCGCTGACATCCGTGCCCTGAACGAAGATCGCGGTGATCCGGCCGTCCTTGGCTCTGATGGGCTGGTAGACGAAGTCGAGGATACGCTCCTCCGCGAGGCCGGTTTCAGGGTTGCGCAGGACGATTTTGGCATTGCGGCCGACATGGGGCTCGCCGGTTTCGCCGACACGGTCGAGCAATTCGAAGAATCCCTGGCCCTCGAGCTCGGGCAAGGCTTCGCGAACCGACTTGCCGATGACCTGCCGCCGGCCGATCAGCCGTTGATAAGCGGCATTGGTCAACTGGAAAACGTGGCCCGGCTCGCTGAGCACGGTCATGAAGCCAGGAGCCTGCTCGAACATCAGCGCGAGAAGCTCAGGTTCCGGCAGGTAGTCTCGCCCCATTTCATCGCCGGATACCGGAAGTGCCGCGGCGATGGCTTCGGGTGAAGCTTCTCCCTTTTTGCTCACGAGCATTCTCCGGATTGAAGTACAGCGGCGGTGGCTGATGTAGCACTCATCTTTTCACCCGCCAAACAGTCACTGCGGCGATTTTGATCGGTATCAAGGCACTGCACCTCCGCACAATGCAAAACGACGAAAACTTTCCGCATCGAGCAAGGTGCCCGCATGTCCTACAAAACGATAGTCGTCAATCTGGCCGTTGATGCAAACCCCGCACCGATCGTAAAGCTGGCAACGGAACTCGCGCAGCGTTTTGATGCTCACCTTGTCGGCCTCGCTGCCGCGGACGTTCCGCCCTTGGTGTCGACGGGAGAAGGCCTGGTCTACGAAGGCGAGGTCATGCAGATAGCTCGCTCCGAAATCGAGAAGCGTCTTGCCGAACTGCGCGACATTTTCGAGAAGCTTGTCCCGGCCTCGATAAGCAGTGAATGGACGCAGTACATCTGCGGTCCGACACGTGCTCTCGGCATAGCCGCCCGTTCGGCCGACCTTATCGTGACCGGTGATGGAGGGGAGGATGTCTTTCGCGCCGTCGATATCGGAAGCCTTGTGCTCGGCACCGGCCGCCCGGTGCTGGTCGCGGCGAGCAATGCCGAGCACCTTCTGGGAAAGACTGTCCTTGTCGCCTGGAAGGACAGCAGGGAAGCCCGCAGGGCCTTGTCCGACTCCTTGCCGTTCCTGGCCAGGGCCAACGAGGTGGTCGTCGCCACGATGGAACCCGTCTCCGGAGAAGAAGTTCGCAACAGCCTCGCCGACGTCGCGGTATTTCTGGAGCATCACGGCATCACGGCGCGAACCGAAGTGATCTCCGGCGAGGCGGACGGCGACAGCCTGACGGCATTTGCACGCTCGATCCATGCCGACCTGATCGTGACGGGCGCCTACGGCCACAGCCGACTGAGGGAATGGGCCTTCGGCGGTGTTACGCGGACGCTGATTCAGCAGGCCGGCATCAACCGCTTGATGTCTTATTGAAGCTTCAGGTGGCGCTCGCGCAGCTTTGCGGATGATGGATCCGCATCCACGGGATCAGGCAGATTGAACGGTCTATTTCTTCTCGAAGCGTTTCTGCTCTTTGCCGCGCCAGGGCCGACCAACGCTCTCCTGGTGGCGGGGGCGGTCAAGCGAAAGAAGGCGATTACGCTCTTGGCCGCGCAAGCATGCGGATACGCGATCGCGGCGGTGCTCTGGCTTTCGTTACGGCCCTTGATGCCGCCTGACGCCATCCAGATACTCAAACTGATCGCAGCCGGGTGGCTTGTGGTTCTAGGCTTGCGTTTGATGGCCAGCAACCCGATCAACGTATCCGATGGCGGCGACAGCCTTTCGGTGCTGGCGACCACCGCCCTCAATCCGAAGGCGTTTATCTACTGCCTGGCAATGGTGCCGATAATGCCAAGCCGCACGTTTTGGGCGCCTACTGGATCGTGCTCCTTGGGATGACGGCAGCCACGGGATCGCTCTGGCTTTTGTTCGGCAAGCGGCTTCGCGGAGGCAGGAGCATGGCGGACAAGGTTGCCGGCGCGGCCCTTCTTGGATTCGCCCTGCTATTGCTGCGACCGTTATTGGCCGCGGCGGCGATCTAAGGCTGGATGAGCCAGAAGTCGGGATTGGATCGCCAAGAGCCGTTCAACGGCGCCTCTTGCCGCTAAAGTCTTTGTTATGACGCATGTCGTTCTCCCAAAACCGCTGCGCACGTCTGGGCGACATGCATTAGATTAGGAGACAAGCACGACCGACAGAGGGCCAGCGCAGAACAGTTTGTCCGTAACTTTCTTGACGCCGGCGACGTTCTCGGCGGCAACGATGGCGGCCTTTCGCTGACGCTCGTCGAAAATCGCGCCATTCAATTCGACGACGCCCTTGTCGACGGTAACGCCGATCAGGTCGCCCCCGCTCCAGGACTGCTGCTGCAGCTCGGCCACAATGGTCCTGCGTATCAACTCGTCATCGGCGGTCGCCGCGCTTGATTTGGGCAGGATCCGAAGCAGGGCCCGCAACAAATCCGAGCGGGTGACGATGCCGACGATTTTGCCGGCGTCGACGATAGGTACAGTCTTGATGTCGTGGCGAGCCATCAATTCGACGATCTCGGCAAGCGACGTGCCTGGCGGCGCGGAGACGACTTCCGTCGTCATCACTTCGCCTACGCGGCGTCCGTTCGCGTGAACATATTCATCGGCGATCTTGCCGGGGCCAGCCAGAAATTCCAGCCAGCGAGGACGAACACGCTGGGTGCCGAGCTCTTGACGACGCAGGAAGTCGCCTTCGCTTATGATCCCGGCCATGGCGCCGCCGCGTGTGACCGGCAGACAACTGATTTTCCTGGTCAGCATCAGATCGGCCGCTTTGGCGATCGAGGCCGAAGCATCGATTGAGATCACCGGCGTTGTCATGATGGCCTGGGCTTGCATCGGCATCTCCTGCTCTCCATCAGGCCCTTTTTGAAGCGCCGGGAACGGCAGCGCTTTGATCTGCGTCAGTTTGATCGTCAGCCTTTGTCGGGTCGGTCATCGGGCTCGATCAGTATCCGCTCCGCGGCTCCGTCGAGATCCTCGTATTGGCCGCTGCGCAATGCCCACAGGAAGCCGGACAGACCGAGCGCTCCCAAGAACAGGGCCACGGGAATGAGATAGACAAGCGTGGTCATGGATGGGTCGCTTCCACGGTGTCCGTGCGGCGCCGGGTCCGAAGCACTTCCGGCACCGCTTTCACCGTAGCCTGAAGCCGCATCGCGTTGCCGATCACGATCAGCGAGGAGGCGGACATGGCGATCGCCGCGATGAGCGGTGTCACATATCCGAGAATGGCGATCGGCACGGCAAGGGCGTTGTAGACGATCGCGACGGCGATGTTCTGGCGAATGAGCCGGCCGGCCTTCCGAGAGATATCGACGGCAAGGGGAACTGCCTGAAGGCTCTCGCGCAGGAAGACGAAGTCCGCGGCCTGGCGGCCGATATCGGCTGCCGTCGCCGGGGCGATCGAGACATGCGCCGCTCGCAGCGCCGGTGTGTCGTTGAGGCCGTCGCCCACCATCAGCACCTTGTGTCCCGCGCGGGTCAGCGACTCGATCCACTCGACCTTTCCCGAGGGCAGCAGCGCCGGCACGAAACTTTCAATTCCCAATGTGGTGGCAACCTGGCTGCAGGCTTTCTCGGTATCGCCGGACAGCATATCCACCGACACGCCGGCATGCTTCAGCTGCTGAATTGCCGCCTTGGCGTCTGATCGGGCCGCGTCCTCGAAAGCGAAGCATGCGACGATGTTGCCATTCTTCGAAAGCACCGTGCCGCCATAGCCGCCGATCTTGCCTTCACCGCCGGTCCGGGCTTTCCATCCGGCCCATCCGCGTCGGCCGAGGCGCCAGATGTCATCTCCGGCGACCGCTTCGACGCCGAAGCCGGGTTCTTCTCGCACGGAGTCGAGCTTGGGCTGACCGGCAAAGCCCGCATAGGCGGCAATAGCCTTTGAAAACGGATGCCGCGAATGAGCCGCTATGTCGGCGGCGACCGCGAGCATGGCCGGATCGATCTCGGATGCGTTGACCAGCCTTGGCTGTCCTAAAGTCAGCGTTCCGGTCTTGTCGAACACCGCCGTATCGATGGCGGCAAGACGTTCCAGGGCCGAGCCATCCTTGACCATGACCCCGGCTTCGAACAGGCGCCGGGCCGCCACGACCTGAACGATTGGCACCGCAAGGCCGAGGGCGCAGGGGCAAGTGATGATGAGCACGGCGATGGCGATGGTGACGGCGCGGTGCCAGTCGCCGGACGCGGCCATCCAGCCGACGAACGTCGCAAAGGCGGCGATATGAACCACCGGCGCGTAGAGTGCCGACACCCGGTCGGCAATTCTTCTGTATTGCGAGCGCCCGCCTTCGGCGGCCTCCATCAGCCGCACCATTTCGGCCAGGAAGGAATCCTTCGCGGCGGCGGTCGTCTGCATCGTCAGCGGGCCGGTGAGGTTGAGCGTCCCGGCCTGGACATGTGCCCCTGCACCCACGGCCTTGGGCGTGCTTTCGCCGGAGACGAGCGAGCAATCGAGGTCGGAATTCCCGCTGAGTATATCGCCGTCGACCGGTATCCTTTCTCCCGCCGCGATAAGCAGGCGCATTCCTGGCATGAGTTCGGCGACGGGCACGTATTCGCGCGTATTGTCCTCCCGCAGCACCACCGAGCCCCGTGCCGCGAGTCTCGACAGGCCGTTGACGGCCGTGCGTGCCCGTTCCCGCATCACATGATCCAGCGTGCGGCCGATCAGCAGGAAAAAGAGCAGCGACACCGAGGCATCGAAATAGGCATGCTCGCCGTGATTGATGGTCTCATAGAGGCTCATCGCGTAAGCCAGGGACACACCCACCGCGATCGGCACATCCATGTTCATCCGGCCATGGCGAAGCGCGTTCGTGGCGGAACGGAAATAGATTCCGCCGGCGAAGGCGAGCGCCGGGATGGCGATCAGCGCGGATATCCAATGAAACAGATCCCGCGTCGCGCCTTCGGCTCCGGACCAGACCGACACCGAAAGCAGCATAATGTTGCCGGCGGCGAAGCCTGCGACCGCGACGGCTCGGATCAACTCCGAAAGGGTTTTGTCCTTCTCGTGAATGTCCGGGTCGAACAGATGTGCCTGGTAGCCGAGCCGGCCGAGCACGGCGAACAATGGCGGGACGCTGTCTCCATGCCAGCGCACCGAGACGCGCTTGGTCGATAGATTGACGCGGGCGGACTCAACGTTCTCGACCTTGGCGAGCGCGGTCTCGATCGCCTGAATGCAAGCCCCGCAATGGACTGTCGGTATCGACAGCTCGGTCTGGTGCACGCCGGCGCCCAGAGAGCGGCTGGCCAGCTTGATCTCGTCGCTCGACGGCGAGGCGGACGCTGCATTGACGACGTCCAAGGCCATTTCGGCGCCCGGCGCGCAGCAGCTCATTGCATTGCTCCTTTCGAGATCATGATGCGGCGAACATCGCGAAACGGCGCCGCCAATCCGGCGTCGGCGTCGATCTCGATGATCCAGACGCCGTCCTTCGGCGTGTGCCGGGCGGCGAACTCCTGCGTGTTCCCAGGCGGGCCGTCTGCCGCCGCGGCAAGTGTCACGGCTTCGTCCTCGGCTTCGTAAGCCGGGTGCCGGAACAGCATCCTGACGCCATGCAGGGGCACCGGCTTGCCCCGGGCGTCGACAAGGCTGTAGCGGACGTCGCCGGAGGCGATGGTCAGCTTGCCCGTCCAGCCGAGCGCCGCCTGCGCCCTTCCTTTCCTGGCTTCCTCGTTGAACTGCTGGCTGGCGACATAGGTGTTCTCAACGACCAGCCCGGTCCAGCTCTTCCGCGCGAGCGTGGCCATCGTGACATTGACCCCGATCACCACCCCGAAGAAGGCAAGGATGGAGATCAGCATATGCCTGCCCGTGAACTCGCGCGGCTTTCGTGCATGGGTGTTCATTTGCCGATCTCCGGTGCGTTGAAATTGGCGGTGTATTCGGCGGATTCGGAACTTGCCTTGTCGTCGATGCGGAATTCGAAGCGCTGCACCGGCTTTTTGATCTGGTCCGCCGGTTGACGAACAAAGACCTTGAGTATCTTCAGCCGATCGGGTTCGACCTGGGTGGCAAACGAGCGGCTCGCGGGCTCGTCCATGCCGACGATGCTCATTTCTGCGCCGTCGAGCCCTTCAAGGGTAACCTCGATCGTCCTCGGCTCGGGGACCATGTTGAGCAGCTTGACGGTGTAGCCATTTCGGATCGAGCCGTCCGAAAGCGTCACGAACTGCGGATTTCTGTCGTGCAGGACATTCAGCTCCAGCCGCTCACGCGTCAGCAGCGAATAGACCAGCGCCAGTCCGATCGCCGACCATGCGCCGAGATAAATGAAGGTGCGCAACCGGAAGATCTTGCCCAGATGGAAATGCGCCAGGCCGTCGACGAAGCTGCCGCTTGGCGTTCTGACAAGCGCCGGGTTTACCGGACCGGTGCCGCCGGCGGTCGCCAGCGTCATGTTGGCGTTGTAGTCCGCCAGCGTTGCGTAGGAGATCAGCCCGCGCTCGCGGCCGAGCTTGTCCATGACGCCGTCGCAGGCATCGATGCAGAGCGCGCAGGTGATGCACTCCAACTGCTGGCCATCGCGGATGTCGATGCCCATCGGGCAGACGGCGACGCAGGCGTTGCAGTCGACGCAGTCGCCGACCGATTGTCCGGCGGCCACCACCTTCTTGGGATGGCGCGAACGCGGCTCGCCGCGCCAGTCGTTGTATGTCACCGTCAACGAATTTTCATCGAGCATGGCGGCCTGGATGCGCGGCCACGGGCACATGTAGGTGCAGACCTGCTCGCGCATCATTCCGCCGAACACATAGGTGGTGCCGGTCAGGACGGCGATCGTGACATAGGCGACGGGCGCGGCCGTGCCGGTGACCACTTCACGCAGCAGCGTCGGCGCGTCAGCGAAGTAGAAGATCCAGGCGCCGCCGGTGGCCGCTCCAATGATGAGCCAGGTGGCATGCTTGATTGTGCGCAGGAAGAGCTTGCGGGTCGTCCAGGGAGCGGCGTCCAGCTTCATTCGCGCATTGCGGTCGCCTTCGATCGCACGTTCCACGACGAGGAACAGGTCCACCCAGACGGTTTGCGGGCAGGTGTAGCCGCACCAGGCTCGCCCGACCGTCGATGTGATCAGGAAAAGACCGACGCCCGCCATCATGAGGAGGCCGGCGACGTAGTAGAATTCTTGCGGCCAGATCTCGATGAAGAAGAAATAGAAGCGACGGTTCGCCAGATCGAGGAGAACGGCCTGGTCGGGAGCGAAAGGTCCGCGGTCCCAGCGCAGCCAGGGCGTCAGATAATAGATGCCGAGCGTGATCGCCATCACCAGCCATTTGAACTGGCGGAAACGGCCGGATGCACGCTTAGGGAAAATCTTCTTGCGCGCCGCGTACAGCGGCTGTCGCGTCTTGGCGGAGTTGACCGCTTCGGCCTCGAGCCGTTCTACCTGCGTCTGATCCAGCACGATCAATCTCCAATCGCGGCGAAATGATGCCGCCTCTGTCCGGCACTCTTGCAATCGCTCACGCCGTGTCGCGTTGATGCAGGTCAAATTGAGTCATCAAAAACAAGTCGAGGCCCGGCATGGCCGGGCCTCGTCGCTTGAACGGCCAAGGGTCGAGAATAGGCCCCGCTTCTATTCTCCGCCGCCAAGCGAATGGACATAGACAGCCAGTTCCTTGACCGTCGTCTCGCCAAGACGACCGACCCAGGCGGGCATCACCCCGTTCTTCGGAGCTTTCACCTGAGCAGCAATGGCGGCTTCGCCGGGGCCGTAGAGCCAGATCGCATCGGTGAGATCGGGTGCTCCGAGCTCCCTGTTGCCCTTTGCGTTCTCGCCATGGCAGGCGACACAATTGTCCGCGAAAACCTTGGCGCCGGGCTCGATCAGGCTCTTGTCCTTCACTGGACCCGACAGGCTGGCAACGAAAGCGCTCACCTGGGCGACCTGCTCGGGCTGGAGCACGTCGGCGAAGGCAGGCATCTCCGACTGGCGCGTATCGGCGTCCGCGGCAAAGCGGACGCCGTGCGTGATCGTCTGCTGGATCTGCTCCGTCTTTCCTCCCCAGAGCCAATCGTCATCGTTGAGGTTCGGAAATCCTTTCGACCCCAAAGCGCCGGATCCGTGGCATTGCACGCAGTTGACCTTGAATGCCGCGCCGCCGGCCGCGACGGCAAACTCGCGCAGCGCATCGTCGCCCGCGATTTCGGAAACACTCTTGGACTCTATTGACGCGACGTATTTGGCCTTGGCGGCTTCCGCGGCGGCCAATTCGTTCTTGACGTCGTTGCGGCTGGAGAAGCCCAGAACGCCCCTGGTGGTCGAGCTCAGCATCGGCCAGGCGGGATAGAAGATCGTATAGGCGAGCGCCCAGGCGATGGTGACGTAGAAGGTGATCACCCACCACCGCGGCAGGGGATTGTTGAGCTCCTTGATCCCGTCCCACTCGTGCCCAGTCGTTGTGATGCCCGAGATTTCGTCGATATGCTCGCTGCTCATGATCAATCGTCCTTGAGAGGAATCTGTGCGGCCTGGTCGGCGTGCGCTTTGCCACCCGGACGAAGCGCGAAGGCTATGCAGCCGACAAAGAACAGGGCCATGGCAAGCAGGCCCCAGCTGTCGGCGAACTCACGCATCAAATTGTAGTCCATCGATTGCTCTCCTCAGCGATAGCCGGCTGCTTCGTCGTAGTTCTTGAAGTCGACCAGCGTGCCGAGCATCTGCAGATAGGCGACCAGCGCATCCATCTCGGTGATCTGCTGGGGGTTGCCGTCGAAGTCGCCGACCTTGGCTTTCGGATAGCGGCTTTGCAGTCCGGACGTGTCCGCGTTGGGATCTGCCTGAGCCATCAGGTCTGCATTGGCGTTTGAGACCATGTCATCGGAATAGGGCACCCCGACACGCCTGTTCGCAACCAGATGCGTCGAGAAATCCTTCACCTCGATCGGCGTGTCTTTCAGGAACGCGTAGCTCGGCATGATCGACTCCGGCACGACGGAGCGCGGATCGTCGAGATGCTGGACGTGCCAGGCGTTGGAGTAGCGATCGCCGACGCGCGCAAGATCAGGGCCGGTCCGCTTCGATCCCCACTGGAACGGATGATCGTACATGGACTCGGCAGCCAGGCTGTAGTGGCCGTACCGTTCGACCTCGTCCCGGAAGGGCCGGATCATCTGGCTGTGGCAGAGGTAGCAACCTTCGCGAACATAGATGTTGCGGCCGGCGAGCTCGAGCGGGGTGTAGGGCCGCATGCCGTCCACCTTCTCGATCGTGTTGTCGAGATAGAAGAGCGGTGCGATCTCGACGATGCCGCCGACCGTCACGACCAGCAGGGAACCGACGAGAAGAAGCGTGGCGTTCTTCTCGATTAGGGAGTGTTTATCTATCAGACCCATGTCTGGCTCCTTATTGGGCAGGCTGGAGAGCGGGTGCGGAACCCGGCAGTGGCTGTTCTTTGCGCTGGTAGCCGAGGATGGTCATGGTGATGTTCCAGGCCATGATCAGGGTACCGGTGAGATACATGGCGCCACCCGCTGCGCGCATGAGGTAGTAGGGGTGCATGGCCGCGACGGTCTCGGCGAAGGAATAGACGAGGAAACCCTGTTCGTCGTACTCGCGCCACATCAGGCCCTGCATGATGCCGGAAACCCACATCACGGCCGCGTAGACGACGATACCGAGCGTCGCCAGCCAGAAGTGCCAGGTGACGAGACGCATCGAATAGAGCCGCTCACGGTTCCAGAGCTTGGGCACCATGTAGTAGATGGCGCCGAACGAGATCATGCCGACCCAGCCGAGCGCGCCGGAATGGACATGGCCGATGGTCCAGTCCGTGTAGTGTGAGAGCGAGTTGACGGCCTTGATCGACATCATCGGGCCTTCGAAGGTCGACATGCCGTAGAAAGCGACGGCCGCGACCATCATGCGGACGATCGGATCGGTGCGGATCTTGTCCCAGGCTCCGGAGAGGGTCATCAGGCCGTTGATCATGCCGCCCCAGGAGGGCATCCACAGCATGACCGAGAACACCATGCCGAGCGTCTGCGCCCAATCGGGCAGCGCGGTGTAGTGAAGGTGATGGGGGCCTGCCCAGATATAGAGGAAGATGAGTGCCCAGAAGTGGATGATCGACAGACGGTAGGAGTAGACCGGGCGGTTCACCTGCTTCGGCACGAAGTAGTACATCATGCCGAGGAAGCCGGCGGTCAGGAAGAAGCCGACGGCATTATGGCCGTACCACCACTGGGTCAGCGCGTCCTGAACGCCTGAGAACGCCGAGTAGCTCTTCGAGCCGAGGAATGACACCGGCATCGAGAGGTTGTTGACCAAATGCAGCATCGCAATGGTCACGATGAAGGAGAGGTAGAACCAGTTGGCGACGTAGATATGCGGTTCCTTGCGCTTGAGGATGGTGCCAAGGAAAAGGATCAGGTAGGCGACCCAGACGATTGTCAGCCAGAGGTCGACATACCATTCCGGCTCGGCATATTCGCGACCTTCGGTGATGCCGAGCAGATAGCCGGTCGCGGCCATGACGATGAAAAGCTGGTAGCCCCAGAAGACGAACCAGGCGAGATCGCCGCCGAACAGCCTCGCGCGGGAGGTGCGCTGCACGACATACATGGACGTGCAGAGAAGAGCGTTGCCGCCAAAGGCGAAGATCACGCCGGAAGTATGCAGAGGCCGGAGGCGACCAAAATTGAACCAGGGCTGGATATCGAGATCCGGGTAGGCAAGCTGAAGAGCAATGACAACGCCGACCAGCATGCCGACGACGCCCCAGAACACCGTTGCGATCGCTCCGTAACGGATCGGACCATCCATGTAGGCCGAGGAGTCGACCGGAGTTGCCGCCTTGAAATCCGTGTTGCGCAACAGGATCGCGGTAAAGCCAGCCACCGCGAAGAACAACACCCACATATGCTGGCGAAAAGGCTCATCTACGCCGAAGCCGGCAGCCACAAGGGCCGCAAAGGCAAACAGGCTTAGAAGGACGATCTCCGTGCCAAATCTCATCGCAAGTCCCCGATCTCGAAGTTCCAGCGGAAGATGACCGCTCGCGGCACCATTTCGGGATTTTCCACCCTCACGGCCTTGATCCAGGTCAAACGGGACAGCTTTTGTTTCGGGAGCCGTCAGGGCCGTCGGAGCAACGACCGCGCCAGGAGCCACGCCCGATTTGAGAGCCCGAAACTTACCGATTGCATTGCGCGGGAGAAGGCGGGCCGTCGGCTATTCAGTCGCCGCGGCGTTCCTCGAGCTGAGCCACGCTTTCCAGGCTGATGTGCCGTTTGTTTACAATCCGGATCACGCCATCCGACCGCAGTCTGGACAATTCGCGGCTTACCGTCTCGATGGTCAGTCCAAGAAAATCGGCGATATCCGCGCGTGACAGCGGCAGGTCGAAGCTTATCGAGCCCGCAGGATGATTGGCCGGATCGATGTTTCTGGCGATCATGAGAAGGAAGCTTGCTACCTTTTCGGACGCGGTCTTGTGCCCCAGTGCTGTCATCCAGTCGCGCGCTTCGTCGAGCTCGTTCAGCGCGTGCTGGAGCAGCCTTTGCCCGATCTGCGGCGTGTCGTCCATCATCCGGTCGATGATCGTCCTTGGAAACGAGCAGAGCGTCATTTTCGTCAAGGCTTCGGCCTTGATTGGCCTTTTTGCCTCGAACGGCCTGCCTAGAAAATCGGGCGCGAAATGGAACCCGACAATCTGCTGACGACCGTCCGACAGGTTTCTCGTAAGCTTGACCACGCCGGACAGCACGTTCGAGTAGGTGCCATCGTCGGGGAGTTCCGTCCCGGCCAAGACCTCATGTCTCGACGAGGCCCTAGCCAACTCGGCGAGCTGGCCGGCCTTGAGCGCGCCGCATAGCCCGCCATGGCGCGCTTCGCAGGATTCGCAAATCGCGGGAATGCTAACTGGTTGAGCATCCTGTATGACGGCCATTGCGACGCCTGTGATCGAAAAGTGACGGCAATTTGCGCCGCTTGCGCCCTCAGCCGCCTTGATCCAGATCAAGGTTTCGCCGGTGTCGTTCAGGCAGTTTGCCCGGCATGAGCACCCCCGCCGCCGCCATCCATGCCACGCGCCCGACCCCTGCTGCGGGCCTTGGCGACAACGTACCGCGTTACACGAGCTACCCGACGGCCCCGCACTTTCATCCGGGTGTCGATGCGGCGACGGTTCGCGGTTGGATGGATGCGCTCGCAGGCGATGACGAGATATCGCTGTATCTGCATATCCCCTACTGCGACAGGCTGTGCTGGTTCTGCGCCTGCCATACCAAGCAGACACGCCACTATGCGCCCGTGGCCGCCTTTTTGCGCTCGCTGCATAGGGAAATTGAAACCGTCGGCGGCCTTGTGAGCGGCCGGGGCAAGGTGCGTGCCGTCCATTTCGGCGGCGGCTCCCCGACCATGCTGAAGCCCGACGACATCCTCATGCTCGGAAAAGCGTTGCGGGATCGGTTCGACTTTCTCGACGATGCCGGCCTCAGCGTCGAGATCGATCCGAACGACATGGATGAAGGGCGGCTCGATGCCTTCGCTGCGATCGGCATGACCAGAGCGAGCCTCGGCGTCCAGGACTTCGATCCCAAAGTGCAGAAGGCGATCAATCGCGAGCAGAATTTTGCGCTGACCAAAAGCATTGTCGATGCGGTGCGGGCAAAGGGCGTCACGTCCGTCAATCTGGACCTGCTGTACGGCCTGCCGCATCAGACCTGCGAGAGCGTTGCGGCGACTGTCGCCCAGGCGCTGACGCTGGCGCCAGACAGGCTGGCCCTGTTCGGCTATGCGCATGTGCCCTGGTTCAAGAAGCATCAGACGATGATCGATGAGGCGTGGCTGCCCGATTCCGCCGCACGTCTGGCGCAGTCGCAACTCGCCGCGAGACTGATCGTCAACGCCGGCTACGAGGCGCTCGGGCTCGATCATTTCGCCAAGCCGGGCGAATCGCTCGCGGTCGCGGCGCGCGCCGGCAAGATCCGCCGCAATTTCCAGGGTTATACCGAGGACCAATGCGAAACCCTGATCGGTCTTGGCCCGTCCTCGATCAGCCGGTACCGCCAGGGCTATGCACAAAACATCGTTGCGACCGGCGAGTACGAGAAGGCCGTGGATTCCGGAGAGCTAGCGATAGGCCGCGGTATTGAACTCGGCGTCGAAGATCAGGCGCGGGGCTGGGTCATCGAGCGCCTGATGTGCAACTTCACTTTCTCAGCGGTCGAGCTTGTCGAACGCTTTGGAAATGTCGGCCAAAGGTTGCTGTGCGAGGCCAGCCGCCTGGCCATCAGCGGCGCGGGCCAGCTCCTTCGGCTCGACGGTGAAAACTTCGTCGTGCCGGCGGAAAGCCGCCCGCTGGTCCGGACGGTGGCGGCGAAATTCGACACGTATTTCAGGAATGGAACCGGCAGGCATTCCGTGGCGGTTTGATCAGCGGCCAGGCCCGCTGATCAAAAGTGCTCGCCGACCCTGAAGGGGCCGACCCGGGTGCCGGCCGCGATCAGATAGGCGGTCGACCAGCCGATCAGCAGAAACCCGTTGACGCCTTCCAGGGCTGCCAGGACGCGCCAGCCATGGGCGGGCACCACGTCGCCATAGCCGACCGTCGAAAAGGTGATGGTCGAAAAGTAAAGCGCCGTCTCGAAGTCGCCCAGGATTCCGAGGAACAGGTAGACTCCCGCCCACAGCCAGACTTCCGCCGTCATGACTGCGAAAAGTCCCATCACGACGCTGATCATGGCGACGACCCGGCTGCGGCGGCCGTGCATGCGAAAGAGCGCCACAAGGCGTGCCATCACGTAGGTAATCGCGATAAGGCCGAAAGTGTGGATCAGGACCGTCAGGCTTATGACGATGGTGCCGACGCAAAGGTTGAGGATCATCCCGGGAAACTACGGACTGTGATGGCCGTAGTCCTTGCGTAAAATCAAAGCAAAGCACCGGCCGGGTAAAACCACCATGCGCCGGCGGCGTTTGACAGGCCAGCCTATTCTCCGACCGCGACCGCGGCAGGACCAAGGCGAAAGAACATGGCGAGCTTCAGGCTCGTCGCTATTCGTTCCGCCCGCTCGACAAACACCGCCGCGGTCTCGGAGGCGAACAGCTCTGCCGCCGTCTCCCTGAAGAGAGCCAACCAGATATCGAAGTCGGCTTCAACGACATCCTGAAGCTTCAGGTGAGCCGGCACCGGCCGTCCATGATAGTCGCCGCTCTTCAATATGACGGAGCACCAGAAGTCCGTCATCTTATCGAGATGAGGCTCCCAATCACCGACGATCTCGCGGGCGAAAATGGGTCCGAGTCGCTCATCCTTTCTGACCTTGGAATAGAATTTGCGGACCAGTGCTCCTATCGAGGCCCGATCGGCACCAGAACGAACCAGGGGTTGTTCGGGGGCAGGGCGAACCCTGTCGAGCAAGACCGGTTTCGAAGTCATTCACGTTCCTTGTTCTTCAGGTGAGGCCCAACTTCTTCAGATGAGGCCCAAGCGGCGAACGGCGGCCTGCAGGAAGCCGCCGTGATCGTGGACGAGGCGGAAGCCCAGATTGTCGGGCGGCGTGCCAACCGCGCAACCGCCGCTTTTGCCGTCGCGGATGAAGTTCGACATGTAGGTGCGGTGAAAGCCCTCCACAACATGCACGCCGCAATTGCTGATCGAACTGGCAATGCCGCCGCCGGACATCGTCGCGTGGGCATAACATGTGGATGTCCACTCCCAGACATTGCCGGCAATATCCGCAACGCCTTTTGAGTTGAGGCCGAAGGACCCGGGTGCCCGCGGTTCAGGATCCGATTTGCGACCGAGCGCAACCTCGTTGCGATACTGCGTGAGCCACCGCCTTGCCGGGTCGGCCGGGTCGCCTTCGCCGGCTTCTATGTCAGCCCTGAACCGCTCGCCCGCGGCATAGGCCCATTCCAGGTCTGTCGGCAGCCGCCATGTTTCGCCCGTTCGCGCCGACAGCCAGTTTGCATAGGCTTGCGCATCGGTGAAGCTGACGCCGGTCGCCGGAACGTTGCCGGCGCGGCGCGAGTCGGCGGCCTTGCAGGCGCCATCCGAAACGCAACGATCGTAATCCGTTGCACTCACCTGGAACTTCATGATTTCCAGCGGCGTATCGATGGTCTCCTTCAAGACGGGCGCCGGTGCGGGATGATTGTCCTTGAGGAATTCGCCAGGCTGCGAGTGGTTGAATGAGCCGGGCGCCAGAACCACCAGTTCACCCACGGCAACGGGAGCCCCCGATTGCGAACCATCGACCGCATGGCTGACGCCCAAACCGATGAGCGCGGCGGCCGCGATCGTTCCGAATGTGAAGACAGGATCGAAAGACATGCCGAAAACTCCGCCTGCCGTGCAACCCGCCCGCGGTAAGGGCGGGTTGCACGGTGATCGGCTCTCTCAGGTTACGAGGCGATCGCCTTGGGCGGTTCGACCTGCATCATCAGATCGTCGTCCCAGCTTCCGTCGACGGTGAAGTGCGCTGTCGCGCCGAGTTCGACCGCCTCGATCAGATTGTGATTGACGTAGGCATAGACGCCCGGCTGCCGGAATGTGTAGAGCGCGGCGCCAGCGGATCCACCGCGGATGAACCAGGTTTCCATGTCCTTGGCAGGCGGGTTCGCGAACTTGCCGCCTTCCCAGACGAAGTCGCCGTGGCCGCCGATCAGGTGCGGTCGCGTGTCGCGATTGGCCTGCGAGTGGACGATGAGGACGGTCTCGCCGACCTTGGCCTTCATGGCGTTTTGGCCGGTCAGCGATCCTGCCTTGCCGTTGAACACGACATGCGTCGGGATCAATCCGCGCATCACCTTCACGGTGTCGTCGTAATTGTCGCCGGCCGAGTCGTACTTCTTGAATTTTCCCTGTTCGTCGCGCGGGATGTAGAAGTCGTTCTCGCCGATATAGTAGATACGGTCATAGTGGACGGGTTTGCCTTTGTCGTCCTTCAGGCCGTCGCGCGGGAGTACCATCACGGCTCCGCTCATTCCCGACACGACATGCCAGGGAATCATCGCACCGCCCGGCGCGCAATGGTAGACGAACGTGCCCGGCCGGGTCGCCTTGAAGCGCAGCGTCACCTGCTCGCCCGGATTGACCAGGGTCAGCCCGCCGCCCCCGAGCGCGCCGGTCGCCGCATGGAAGTCGATATTGTGGGCGAGCGTGTTGGTATCGGGATTGATCAGCGTGAGCTCGAGATAGTCGCCCTCATGCACGACCATGAGAGGGCCCGGGATGGAGCCGTTATAGGTCATGGCGTTGAGCTGCGTGCCGTCGGCATCGATGTCCATCGGCTTCTCTTCGATCTTCATGGTGAACTCGACAACCTTGGGGCCGCCTTTGGCCACCTGGTCGTGAGCGTGCACGAAAGGCGGCGCGACAAGGGTCACCTTCTCGCGCGGCAGTCCGGCCACATCCTTCGCGGCCGCCATCACCGGCGCCGAGCCAAGGGTGGCAACGGCGGCAGCGGTAAGAACAGAACCCAACAAAGCTTCACGTCTCGTAAGCATTTTTCATCTCCTGAACTTCACCGTTTCGATGAAGCCAGAATGGTATCCTTGCGCGGTGCCATCTTTGCGTTTGCGCAAACCTGGATCAATTGATTTTTGACTTGGATCAATTGCCGCATGCATCCCCGCATTGCTTGGCCGTGATTGCGGCGGATGCCAAATCGCAAAATGAAAATGGCCGGACAGACCTCTCCCATGGTCTGTCCGGCCAGTGCCTCCAGCCCGCCATCGCCGGAGGCAGCCACGCACGCTGTCGGATCAATTCGAAGCGGTCTTGGTCGCTTCGGCGAACAGTTCGGCAAAGACGGGCTTCGCCTTGCCGGTCTGCTTGACGGCTTCCGCCGCTTCCAGGTTGACGGGCTTGCCGACGACGATCAGAGCCACCATGCCCATGCCGTAGTGGGGAGCGCATTTCACGCCATAGACGCCCTCTTTGGTAAGGGTGACTGTAATCTCCTCGCTCGCCTTGCCCTTGAAGGCTTCAGCGCCGTCCGGGATCATTCCCTTGATAATCTCGGCATTGTGGGTCTTGTCGGTCGGCACGAACTTGATGGTGTCGCCGGGGGCCGCCCGGACAAAATCGGGCTGGAACACCATCGCGCCCTTCTCACCCTTGTTCAGCATCTGCACGACATGTTCTTCGGCATTGGCGACGCCGACAATTGAGAGCAATGCGATCGCCGCGGCAATCAGGGGCAGTTTCATTGGAGAATTCCTTTCCTTGTTTCACCACGGCATCAACCGTTGCGCCCTTTTATTTTGCCGGGCGGCCTGGTGATTTGCGCTGGCGCAAATTGCTCGACGAAAATGATCGGCGCGCAATAAGCGGGGAGGTGCGCTGCGTCGCCCGCCTTCAAGAGGCGCTCTTGCGGCGCGCTTGCAGGCGTGGCCGCAAGAGCATGCCGCCAAACAGCACTGCATAGCCGGCGAAGGCCGCAATCCAGAGCGCCGCCGAGATGTGCAGGAGAATCGCCGCGCCAGGCGCCATGGCGGCGGCCACGCGCACGATGGCGGCGCTTACGATCGCGACGAAGACAGCTCTTGTTCCTCCGCTCGCCCTCAATTCGCGGCCCGTGTGGCCGAGGGAAGCGCGGGTCATGACGGCAAGCGTCATGCAGGCGATTGCCCCCACCGCGAACGCATGAATGCCGGCAACTGCGGGGATCGTTCCCGGAGCGAAGATGGCCAGCCCGGCAAGCAGTAGCCCAAACGGCACAAAGGCGAATGCGACATGCAAGACCAGAACCAGAGGATCGGACGGCGTTCGGTCGCCCGCCCAGCGCGCGAGCCGAATGGCATTGAAGATCGCCGCGGCGATCAGCAGCACGCCGGTTGCGATGCTGTCGGGGAAGAAAGCCCACGCGGCGAGTCCGATGGCCGACAGTGCGATGGTCCCGGCATCGAACCGGCCGAACGGTGCCGGGAGCCGGCCCGGCTTCTCGCGAACCAGCCAATTGCGGGTGAAACTCGGAACGATCCGCCCGCCGATGATCATGATGAGGACGACAACCGCTCCAAGACCGAGGCGCCGGCTCATGTCGGAGACGCCCTGGTAGTGGGCTTCGGCGTGAAACATGACATTTGCCGCGAAAAGCGTCGCGACCGGCAGGAGCACCTTGAGGTTCCGCCAGTTTCTCCCGGCAACGATTTCCGTTGCGGCGGCGGCGACCACGGCGAGAAGAAAGGAGCAATCCATGGCTGCGCTCAAGAGCCAGCCTATCTCTGCCGAAAAGAACACGGCCACCCGGCCCGCGATCCAGAGCAGCACGAGCACCAGCAGGCGAAAGTCCTGAACGGGAAGTCGTCCGGTCCAATTCGGAATTGCAGTCAGCAGGAAGCCGGTCACGACTGCCGACAGATAGCCAAAGAGCAATTCGTGAATATGCCAGTCCACGGGCAGGAACGTGCTGAAGGTTTCGAGCTTGCCGTAATAGAGGGGCAACCACAAAAGCATCGCGGTAGCGGCTTGCAGCGAGCCCAGCAGAAAGAAGGGCCGGAACCCGTAGGAGAGAATTGCCGGATAGGCGCTTGGCCGCGTCCGTGGGATTGCCATGACTGCCTCGTTGGAAACCAGGCAACGTGCCTGTGCGGCTCTTCTATCCCGGTCAAGGAGGATGGAATTTGCCTCAGCGCAAACAAGACGCCGAATCGCAGGCGGCGCCGACAGGAAGCTTCACTTGTCGACGGGCGGTCGTCCGTGACACAGTCTGGTCAGGGGCCTGAGCGTGTTTGCCCTGTTGAAGCCCGGGGAGAAAAGGCCGTTGGCGAGCCTTGATCGATCACTGATTGCCGGTCTGTCCGTTTTCGAGGGGATCGCAGCCGCGGACCTCGACCGCATAGTCGGGCAGGCAAGGTCCATTCGGATCGCCAAGGATCAGCCGGTGTTCGAGCAGGAGCAGGAGGCTCATTCGTTCTTCCTGCTGCTCGACGGCCACGTGCGCGTGGTAAAGTCGACCCCGGACGGGCACGAGGTGACCGTGCGGTACATAAGCCCCGGCGAGTTGATGGGGATCGCCAGCGCGCTGGGCCTGACGACCTACCCCGCAAATGCCATCGCCGCCGTCGATTGCGTGGCGCTTGCCTGGCCAAGCCGGCTCTGGCCGGCATTCGCGGCGAGCTTCCCGAGCTTCAGTTCCAACATCTACAAGACGGTGGGAAGCAGGCTGCAGGACGCTCACGCGCGCGTCATCGAGATGTCCACCGAGCAGGTGGAACAGCGCGTTGCGCATGCGTTGCTCAAGCTGATCAAGCAGTCGGGGAGGAAGACCGAGGAAGGGATTCTGATCGACTTCCCGATTTCACGCCAGGACGTCGCGGAAATGACGGGCACCACGCTCCATACGGTAAGCCGGTTGCTTTCAGCCTGGGAAGACCAGGAACTCGTCAAGAGCGGGCGCCAGAGGATCGTCGTGGTCGAACCGCATCGGCTCCTCGTGATCGCCGAAGGTCGGGCGACGAAAAGCTAAAGCAATTCCACAGGGCGGTTCAGCGATTCTACCAAACGCTGAATCGCTCTAATCGACGTCACCGCTTTCGATCGCTGTCTGCAGGTCGCAGCGAAGCTGCTCTTCATCGAGATCATGCTCGCGCGCCGCGTCGGAAACCGTGTGAAAGGAAGCGATCGGGCAGCCGACGCACAGCATGCCGTGCTGGAGAACGACACGGATTGCCGCCGGCGTCTCGCGCATGATCCCGTCCATCGTCGTATCGTCGTTCAATTTGCGTTTCATGGCGTTTGTCCGCATGTACAGGCCGGCATCCTGCACGGGCTTTCCGGTGTGTTCGTTGCTCTGAAACAAAGATGGCGCTGTCTTGCTTCGCTCGACGAAGCCGGAACTTGGCGCCTTGGATCTGGGGCTGCGGCCGCCCCGGCTGGCTTTTTGCGATGGATCAAAGCCCGGTCGTTCGTCGCCGGATAGATCGATGGCGGCCAGTCTCAGCACTGGCCAGTCTTGACACCGGCCGGTCATGAACCGGTGGCAGCCTCGGTGCGTTGTGGTTTAGCCGAGGGTCGGTTTGGAACCAGCGAAGGAGTCGGAAATGACCGAGCGTCCCAGCACCAATCGCTTGTCCGCGCAGGAACTGCACGACATCGATGCCTACTGGCGTGCCGCCAACTACCTGACCATCGGGCAGATCTATCTGCTCGACAATCCGCTGCTTCGCGCGCCCCTTCGGCTGGAGCATGTCAAGCCCAGGCTGCTTGGCCATTGGGGAACCTCGCCAGGCCTCAGCTTCATCTATGCGCATCTCAACCGCGCCATCAGACTGCGCGACGCAAACATCATCTATATCTGCGGCCCTGGCCACGGCGGGCCTGCCATGGTCGCGAACACCTACCTCGAGGGCACCTACAGCGAGATCAATCCCGATATTCAATTGGACGAGGCCGGAATGAAGAAGCTCTTCCGGCAGTTCTCCTTTCCCGGCGGCATCCCAAGCCACGCGGCGCCGGATGTGCCCGGATCGATCCATGAAGGTGGCGAGCTCGGCTACGCGCTCTCGCATGCCTATGGCGCCGCCTTCGATAACCCGGATTTGATCGTCGCTTGCGTCGTCGGCGACGGCGAGGCGGAAACCGGGCCGCTGGCCACGTCCTGGCATTCCAACAAGTTCCTCAACCCGGCGCGTGACGGGGCGGTGCTGCCGATCCTCCACCTCAACGGCTACAAGATCGCCAATCCCACCATTCTCGCCCGCATCCCTGAGGAGGAATTGCGCGCGCTGTTCGTCGGCTATGGCTACGAGCCGCTGTTCGTCGAAGGCGACGATCCGGCCTGGATGCATGAGCGCATGGCCGTCGTGCTCGACGATGCGCTGGATAGCATCAAGGCGATCCAGCAGGCGGCGCGCAGCGGCGCGGCGACCGCGCAGCCCCGTCCGAAATGGCCGATGATCGTGCTGCGAAGCCCAAAGGGCTGGACAGGCCCAAAGGAGGTCGATGGACTGAAGACCGAGGGGTTCTGGCGCGCGCACCAGGTTCCACTCTCCGGCCTCGCCGAAAACCCTGCGCATCTGAAGATGCTCGAGGATTGGCTGAAGAGCTACCGGCCTGAAGAACTCTTCGATGCCGCGGGCGTACCCGTGCCCACGATCGGCGCCACCGCGCCGCAAGGCGCCATGCGCATGGGCGCCAATCCGCATGCCAATGGCGGTCTGCTTCGCCGGTCCCTCGAACTGCCTGGCTTGAATGAGCATGCGGTCCCGCTCGGGCGCCCCGGAGACGTCAAGGCAGAACCGACCCGCGTCATGGGCAACTTCCTGCGCGACGTCATGGCGCTGAATCAAGGCTCGAACAACTTCCGCATCGTCGGCCCCGACGAGACGGCTTCGAACCGGCTGCAGGATGTCTTCGAGGTGACGGAGCGTGCCTGGATGGAAAAGATCCTGCCCGAGGATGTTCACCTCGGCAGGGAAGGCAGGGTTCTGGAGATCCTTTCCGAACATACCTGTCAGGGTTGGCTGGAAGGTTATCTCCTGACTGGCCGCCACGGCTTGTTCTCCTGTTACGAGGCTTTCACGCACATCGTCGATTCCATGTTCAACCAGCATGCGAAATGGCTGGACGCTTGCCGCAAGCTGCCCTGGCGGCGACCGGTCGCCTCGCTGAACTACCTCTTGTCCAGTCACGTTTGGCAGCAGGAGCACAACGGCTTCAGCCACCAGGACCCAGGCTTCATCGACGTGGCTTTGAACAAGAAAGCGGATGTCGTGCGCGTCTACCTGCCGGCGGACGCAAACAGCCTGCTTTGCGTGACCGACCATGTGCTGCGGACATGGAACCGCATCAACGTCATCGTCGCCGGCAAGGCCAAGTCCTGGCAGTGGCTGTCCATCGACGACGCGAAGGTTCACTGCAGCGCCGGCATCGGCATATGGGACTGGGCGTCGACCGACTGCGGGACCGAGCCGGATGTGGTGATGGCTTGTGCCGGCGATGTGCCGACGCTCGAGACGCTGGCCGCCGTTCAGATTATGAGGGAGCACATTCCCGAACTCAGGATCAGGGTGGTCAATATCGTCGACCTGATGACCCTGCAGCCGAAGGAACACCATTCGCACGGCCTGTCTGATCGCGAGTTCGACGCGCTTTTCACCAAGGATAAGCCCGTCATCTTCGCCTACCACGGCTATCCATGGACCATCCATCGCCTGACCTATCGGCGGACCAACCACGACAACATCCATGTGCGCGGCTACAATGAGGAGGGGACGACCACCACACCCTTCGACATGACGGTGCTGAATGTGCTCGACCGCTATCATCTGGTGCTGAGCGTGCTCGACCGCATTCCCGAGCCGGCCGGCGCGCACATCCAACTGAAACAGGCCATGGAAGGCAAGCTGATCGAGCACCATGCCTATATCCGCGAGCATGGACAGGACATGCCCGACATCCTCGGCTGGAAATGGGAGCGGTAGTCGATGCCGAAGCGCCAGACTGAGAGGACCGGCGCCCTGAGGTTGGCCGGAGCCGGCTGGCCATGACCGATGCCATTCTGGTCCTCAATGGCGGCTCCTCGAGCCTGAAGTTCGCCCTGTTTCAGGAGCGCGGCGAACTTCCCCTGCTGGCGCGTGGCAGCGTTTCATCGATCGGGCACCGTCCACGATTGCACGTCGCGCCCACGGCTTTGTCGCCCGGGATCGACAGGAGCCTGGGGGACGGGCCGATCGATATTGCGAAGGCATTCGAAGCCGTATCCTCCTTTCTCGCCGATAGCGGCCTTCTGCGCCAGGTCGGCAAAGTCGGCCATCGCATCGTGCATGGCGGTCAGGAATTCGCCCGGGCGACCCTGCTCGACGAGCGCACGCTCGATGCCCTGCATAGGCTCGAGCCGCTTGCCCCGATCCATCAGGCGATCAACCTGGAGATCGTCGCCCTGGCCGGCCGGCTTTTGCCTGGAGTCAAACAGATCGGCTGCTTCGACACGGCCTTTCACGCGGCGCGGCCCGAACTCGCCCGGCTCTATGGCTTGCCGCGCGAGATGTCGGAGCGGGGCATCGTCTCCTATGGCTTCCACGGGCTCTCCTATAGCCACATCGCCGCGAAGCTCCGTGACCGCTACGGCTCAGGTGCCGGCGGACGGACGATTGTTGCCCATCTCGGCAGCGGTGCGAGCCTGTGCGCGATGAAGGCAGGGGAAAGCCTCGCCACCACCATGGGTTTTTCGACGCTTGACGGCCTCGTCATGAGCACACGCTGCGGCGCCATCGATCCTGGCGTGCTTCTGCACCTTTTGCAGGATCGCAAGCTGTCGCCGGACGAATTGTCCACCTTGCTTTATGAACAATCCGGCCTGCTCGGCGTATCCGGCATTTCCGGGGATATGCAGACCCTGCTCGCGTCGAAGGACCCTGCGGCGGCTCGTGCCGTCGCTCTCTTCGTCTATCGCGTCGGACGTGAGATCGGATCGCTCGCAGCCGCGCTTGGAGGGCTCGACGCGCTCGTGTTCACCGCGGGCATCGGCGAGCACGCGCCTCAAATCCGGCAAAGGATCTGTGAGGCCGCAGCATGGCTCGGTGTCGCGCTCGATGACGGTTTGAACCGCAATGGCGCCGAACTCGTCAGCGCCCCGAATTCCCGCGTCGACGTCCTTGTCATTCCGGCCGACGAGGAACACGCGGTGGCCACGCAACTCCTCAAACTCGAAGCGGTCTGATTTGCCCGTGATGGGTGGTGGGACTCAGAGCGGTTCACCGTTTGATTTGATAGAATCGCTGAACCGCTCTAACTATTTATTTTTACGCAATTCCGAACGGAAGGCTAGGTGAAGTCGCCGAGCCCAGCCGTTGCGCACTTCTTCCTGGAATTGCTCTAGCTCGGCAACTTGGCGCCGCGCTTCCGCTGAACCAGGACGAGCGTAGAGTCGTTGGGGTCGGGTGCGACGGTGAAGCCCATCTCGCGCTCAAGCTCGATCGCGGCGCGGTTTTCCCGGCTCTCGATCGACTCGATCGTCTCGATGCCATGGTCGTCTGCATAGCGCGCGATGTAGCCGAGAAATTCCCAGCTGACGCCGAGATGCTTGCGGTCCTCGCGAATGCAGATGGCGACTTCGCCGCGCCGGTCCGCCGGATCGTTGGCGAGGGTCGCCACAGCGATCAGCATCCCGTCGGTCGAGAACGCAAGGAAATTATGAATATGCGGATCGTCTGAACGGGTCATCGCCACCAGCCGCTCATGCGAGACCTCCCTCACGGCTCCGAGGAAGCGGAAGCGCAAATCCTCCGGCGTCACATGGGTGAAGAACTCGGCTACGAGCGCCTCGTCGTCAGCGCGTGCGCGGCGCACTTCGAAACGAAATCCGGTGTGCGTGGTAAGTGTGGTTTTCATTGTCATCCCTTTCAGGAGGTTGATGCGGAGATCGGCTCGAAAAGGGCCTCATTCCCCCATCGCCAGCAGCGCATCCCGCTTGAGGATTTCGATGCTGCGCAGGCTGAGCAGGCGGATGACGCCTTTCTCCTTCAGCCGCGTGAAGACGCGCGACACGGTTTCGATGGTGAGACCGAGATAGTCGCCGATATCGATCCGCGACATCGGCAGTTCCACCTGCCGCAACCCACCCTGACGCTCGGACATTTCGACCAGGAATGCGGCGACGCGCTCGATGGCGTTCTGGCGGCCAAGCACGAGCAGATGTTCCTGCGCGCGGGTCAGCCCCTTGAGCGCAAGGGGCAGAAGCTGGCGGGACATGTCCATGCCCGAGGGGGTGCGAAAGACCCGCACACCGGTCGCGTTGATCGCTTCGGCGAAGAAATGGTGGGTGGTGTCGGCTTCGAAGCCGAATGTTTCTCCGGCGAGATGGAACGCGCTTATCTGTCTGCGGCCGTCGGCGAGCAAGCGGTAGATACGGACGGCGCCGAATTCGACCTGGTAGAGGGCACCGGCCTTTTCGCCCTGGGCGTAAATCTCGGCGCCGGCCGGGAAGAAGCTGACCGGCTGCGTTGTCGCCCCTTCAAAGACGGGCGCCGGGCTCTGATGAGGAGGATATGACGACAGTTCGATCTTGGCGGAGGCTTGGGCGTACATGGCTGTGGTCCCGGTGAATTCGTGACAACAGCAATCGCCCAAATCCCGCCGTGCCGAAATTCGGTTATGTCCCTAGGGGAAACTACTTAGAGCGGAGCTCGAGATCGCCGATAGAGCCAAGCCCTGCTGAGCGCAGCCACAACGCACCATCCGAGGTGCCGGTCGGAGCCAGAGCGGGTTCGGTCGCGAGAACGGGCGCTATGCGGCCGAAGAATTCTGTGTCCTCAAAACCGTCGTCATTCAGGACTCGCGCAGCTATCCGCGCTATCTACCCAGCAGATAGCTTTGATCGACAGGGAGCAACAATGCGTACCAGAACCAGTATTCGCGTGGTCGGCTGTCATGCCGAGGGTGAGGTCGGCGACGTCATCGTGGGCGGCGTGCTGCCGCCGGCGGGGCGCACAATGATGGAAAAGATGATCACCATGGAGCGTGATCACGACCATATAAGGCGCATGCTGATCTGCGAGCCGCGCGGCAGTGTTGCCCGGCACGTCAATCTCCTGGTCCCCTCGACGCGCGAGGATTGCGTTGCGGGAGCGATCATCATGGAACCGACGGAATACCCTCCGATGTCCGGCTCCAACACGATTTGCGTCGCCACGGTGTTGCTCGACACCGGCATGGTGCCGATGAACGAGCCCGAGACGCGCTTCAAGCTCGACATGCCGGGCGGCGTCATCGAGGTGCGCGCCGAATGCCGTGACGGCAAATGCCTGTCGATAACTTTCCGCAACGCGCCCGCCTTTGCCGAACGCCTCGATGCCGACATCGAGGTCGAGGGGCTGGGAACGCTGAAGGTCGATATCGCTTATGGCGGCATGTTCTACGCGATCGTCGATGCCAAGGCGCTCGGCTTCTCGGTCGTTCCCGACGAGGCGCGCGAGCTGGCCGTCATCGGCGAGAAGGTTCGACGCGCCACGCGCGAACAGCTCGATGTCGTCCATCCGCAGTTCGACAATGTGCGCGGTGTGTCGATCGTGCAGTTCGCGATGCCTTTCCAAGGGCCTGGCAACGTCACCCGCAACACATGCATCGTCTCGCCCGGACGCTCGGACCGCAGCCCGACGGGAACCGGCACCTCGGCCCGCATGGCCGTGCTTCAGGCCCGTGGCTTGATGGGCGTCGGCGACGTTCTGATCCATGAATCGATCATTGGCTCCCGCTTCACCGGCGGAATAGTTGAACTGACCGAAATCGCCGGTCGCAAGGCGATCGTTCCGGAGATCACCGGCAGGGCGTGGATCACTGGCGAGCACAACTACTATCTCGATCCGACGGACCCGTACCCGCAGGGCTATGTGCTGTCGGACACGTGGGGCACCTCGACCTCGGTGACGCAGTAGGCGTCATCTGGGGAGCCGGCGCCGGCCGAGCGAACTGGCCGAACGAGAGGTCAATGGAGGTTGCAACATGCCGCTTGTTAAGATCGATCTCTATCCCAGCCGCTCACCAAGTCAGAAGCACGAAGTGGCGGAGGCCATAACGCGTGTATTCATGGAAAAATCGGAGACGAGATAATCGGCGAGCGAGACATGGGTAGTCATGGAACGACGCTCGTCGTATCCGATCCGGACGGGAATATCATTCATCTCTGGAAGCGCGCCTGAGGCTCCCCCAGGCAGGTGAGAAACTTATGAGGTTTAGTGTGCGGATCGATCAGAAGGCATCCGGTGTATTCGCCATCGCTCCAACGCCATTCGCATCGAACGGAGATATAGATTTCGACTCGATCGACCGGCTGGTGGATTTCTACGCCAAAGTCGGTTGCACGGGCATTACTGCGCTGGGAATCCTGGGCGAAGCGCCGAAGCTGGACGCCGACGAGACGCTTGCGGTCGCGCGTCGGTTCATTCGCCGTTCGCCTATTCCCGTCGTGATTGGCGTATCTGCGCCGGGGCTGGCCTCCATTCGCTCGCTGACCCGGCGCGTCATGGACGAAGGGGCGGCAGGAGTGATGATCGCGCCTCCGTCGGCGCTTCGCACTGACGAGCAGATCGTTTCCTATTTCGCGAGCACCACGGAAGCGATCGGCCCGGAAGTGCCCTGGGTTCTTCAAGACTATCCACTTACGCTGACCGTCGTCATGACCGTCAATGTGATTTCGCGGATCATTACCGCCAATCCGTCATGCGTCATGGTCAAGCACGAAGATTGGCCAGGGCTGGAGAAGATCTCGGCGCTTCGCAAGCTGCAGCGCGAAGGCACCATGCGTCCGGTATCCATCTTGTGCGGCAATGGCGGCATGTTCCTTGACTTCGAGATGGAACGCGGAGCGGATGGCGCCATGACCGGCTATGCCTTCCCCGACATGCTGGTGGATTTTGTCCGCCTGTCGGCGCTTGGCGAGCGTGGAGCAGCTCACGACCTGTTCGATGCGCATCTGCCGCTGATCCGCTACGAGCATCAGCAGGGCGTTGGGCTGGCCGTGCGCAAATATCTACTCAGGCGACGGGGGATCATCCGCGACGATGCGATGCGGGTTCCTTTCACCAAAATGTCGCCGGCCGCCGCGGACGAGGTCGAATATCTGCTTGCCCGGGTGGCAAGGCATGACACCCGGGCATCGTTTTAGACGCGCGGTGCCATCAGGCGTCTCGCGACCCAGAGGTAATCCACGCGCGGGAGACGAATGGGCGGGACGATCGGCTATACGAGTGTTGAAGGCGTCAAGTCGCATTCGAAACACGATGCCCGCCCCGGTGAAAGACGTCCGCGATAGCACCTATGCCGGGCTGGCGGTTTCGTGCGGGGTCGACATACTTTAGCGGCTGACGCAGCTGGCCTGTATACGCAATGTCGAGGCGCAGACAGGCAAACCAGCCTACCTCGCTTGGCAGCGGCCGCCCGGGCCCTCCGCTTCGGTTTCGGCGAAGCAAAGGACAGAAAAAGACTTCTTTTTGCGATCCAGCCCGAATGCTCTCTTGCCGAACCTAGAACACGCAAAGCTCGCCTGGGAGGCGACGCATAACAAGAGAGCGGCTGCCGAACCATAGCTTGGCAAGCCACCTGAGTGAGGCCGATGCCGGCAAAGCCATAGGGGAACCACAAAAATGAAGACTTTCCGAAATTGCCTGATGACCGCGGTCAGTGCAGGCCTGCTGGGCTTGGCGCTTTCCGCTCCTGCCAACGCTGGCGCCATTCGCCTCGGCATGACCACCTGGGTAGGCTACGGGCCGCTGTTTCTTGCCCGCGATCTCGGCTACTTCAAGGAAGCCGGCGTCGATGTCGACCTGAAGGTCATAGAAGAATCGGCGCTTTACATGGCGGCGGTCGCCGGTGGCGATCTCGACGGCGCGGCATCCACCGTCGACGAGCTGATGAAGTACCGCTCGGACGAGCTCTGCTTCAAATACGTCCTGGCGCTCGACGACAGCCACGGCGGCGACGGTGTCGTCACGCAGGCCGACGTCAAGTCGCTGAAGGATCTGAAGGGTCAGCCCGTGGCCTTGAACGAGGGCTCTGTTTCCGAATTCTGGTTCAACGTGCTCCTGAAAAAGGAAGGCATGACCGAGGACGATGTCAGCGTCACCAACATGACCGCCGACGACGCCGCGACGGCCTTCATCGCCGGTCAGGTTCCCGCTGCCGTGACCTGGGAACCGCACCTCACCGAGGTCCGCAAGGGCGGCAAGGGCAAGGTGCTGATCGATTCCACGACCACCCCCGGCCTGATCGTCGATGTGATCGCCCTCAAATGCGACCTGATCGAGAAGCATCCCGAGGACGTGAAGGCCCTCGTCAAGGGTTATTACAAGGCGGTCGAATACATCAAGACCAACCCGGACAAGGCCTATGAGATCATGGCCAAGGGCATTGGCGGCTATCTCGAAAAACCCGAGGATTTCGCGGCCGGCGCCAAAGGCGTGCGCTACTACGACCGCACCCGCAACCTGGAATTCTTCGGCGCTCCGGAAAAGAGCGAGGCGTCCGACCTGGTGAACTTCGCCCAGGACATTTGGGGCAAGGCCGGCAAGCTCAAGATGACGATCGACGCGAAGACCATCCTCGACACCGGTTTCATCAAGGACGAGTGAGCCTTCGAGATCGCCGGGGCCGGCACATTCGGGCCGGCTCCCGTTCCCGAAAGCCAGAGTGGTCGACTCTCCTGGGCCGGTCCCGTTTTCTCGAATGCCGGAATTTCGCGCATAAAATCTACGGAGGCCATCTAATGGCACAGAGGCGGACGGCGTGGACACGCCTGACGACCCCATTCGCCAACATTCCCGCCAGCACGGCAACGACGCTCGCGCTGGCGATTTGGGTGATCGTGATCGGCGGCTGGGCTCTCCTGTCCTATGGCCGCGTGGTGCCGAACATGTTCCTGCCGACGCCCGGAACCGTGCTCGAGACGACCTACCGCATGTCCCTGGACGGCAGTCTTTTCTACCACACCCTGACCAGCGCCAAAGTGGTGCTTCTCGGCTTTGTCGTATCCTCCCTGATCGCGGTGCCGCTCGGGCTGTGGATGGGCACCTATCGGGCGGTGCAGGCGCCGCTGGAGCCGCTGGTCAACTTCATCCGCTATCTGCCTGTGACCTCGTTCGTGCCCCTGTTCATCCTTTGGATCGGCATCGGTATCGAGCAGCGCATAGCGGTCATCTTCTTCGGCACCTTTTTCCAGCAGCTCGTGATGATTTCCGATTGCGCGCGCAGCGTATCCAGGGACCTGGTCAACGCCTCCTACACTTTGGGCACCAAGCGCAGCGAAGCCGTGTGGCACGTCATTTTCCCGGCCGCGCTTCCCTCGATCCTCGACACGCTTCGCGTCACCATGGGCTGGGCCTGGACATATCTTGTGGTGGCGGAACTCGTCGCCGCGTCGAGCGGTCTCGGCTATATCAGCCTCAAGGCGATGCGAGGCTTCCAGGTCGATGTGATCTTCATGGCGATCGCCGCGATCGGGCTTCTCGGCCTCATCACCGACACGGCATTCCGCATCATCCGGGCAAGGGTCGCGCCATGGGCTCCTTGATCTTGAACGCATCCTCGCAAACCGCAGTCGGATCAAGGACAGCAATGACCGAATCCATCAAGGCGAACAATCTGGCCGGCACGGCCGCGGCGAGCAGCGATCCGCGTCTGGCTGGCACCACGATGGCCATCGAGGACGTGACGTTGCGCTACGGCGAAGCCAACGGCGTCCTAGCGCTGGACGACGTGTCGCTGAAGGTGGCCAGAAACGAATTCTGCGTCATCGTCGGCCCTTCGGGATGCGGCAAATCCAGCCTGCTTTACCTCGCGGCCGGCCTCAACGACGCGACCTCGGGCAGCATCAGGGTCGACGGCAGGGAAGTGATCGAACCCGGCCCCGACAGAGGCATGGTTTTCCAGAGCTACACTTTGTTTCCCTGGCTGACGGTGCGCGCCAACATCGAATACGGGCCGAAACGCAAGGGCCTGCCGGCGGAGCAGCGCAAGCAGATCGTCGACCAGTATCTGAACGAGGTCGGCCTCGCGCCCTTTGCCGACCATTACCCCGCCCAGCTCTCAGGCGGCATGAAGCAGCGCGTGGCGATCGCGCGCGCCCTTGCCAACGACCCGGCCGTTCTCTTGATGGACGAGCCGTTCGGCGCCCTCGACAGCCAGACGCGCGGCACCATGCAGAAGCTGCTTCTGCGTGTCTGGGAGAGGCAGCAGAAGACGGTGCTCTTCGTCACCCACGATATCGACGAGGCGCTGGTTCTCGGCGATCGCGTCCTGGTGATGACGGCCAGGCCCGGCAAGATCAAGGCCGAGATCAAGGTCGACATTTCCCGGCCGCGCTCGATGGACGTGATCCTCGAGCCCGACTTCATCGCGCTCAAGCGCCGTATCCTCGGCCTTCTGCACGACGAGATCGACGAGGATCACTAAGAGCAAACAGTTGGGCAGTTCAGCGATATCAAACGCTGAACTGCCCCGATCGACGGGTTAGGCGATCTTTTACCGTTCGCCGTTATGCGCCGCGCCGAGGATCATCTCCGAAGCCTTCTGGCCGATCATCATGCTTGGCGCGTTCGTGTTGCCACCGATCAGCTTCGGCATGACGGAGGCGTCGGCGACCCGAAGCCCGTCCACACCGCGCACCTTGAGCGTCGCCGGGTCCACGACCGCCATTGGGTCTGTTCCCATCTTGCAGGTCCCCACCGGATGATAGACGGTCAGCGCCTCGGCGCGCAGATAGGCGAGGATCTCGTCGTCGCTGCGAACATCCTTGCCGGGAAGCATCTCCTTGCCGCGCACCTCATCGAACTCGGATGCCGCAAGGATCCTGCGTGCAATCTTGATGCCTTCGACCAGAACCATCGCGTCCTCCTCATCCGCGAAGAAGCGGTGGTCGATCAGGACGTCTCGGCGGGAACTGTCCCGCGACAATTTGATCTCGCCCACGCTTTTCGGTCTGAGCACGCAGGTGTGAATGGCGTAGCCGTGGCCGTATTCGATCAGCCTGCCGCGATGGCTGCGATAGCCCGGCACGAAGTGGAACTGGATGTCGGGAAGCCCGTTCGCGTGCCTAGTTTTGGCAAAGCCGCCGGCTTCGACATAGTTGGTGGTGAGCATGCCCTTGCGGCGCGCGAAATACCGGAAGGGCGCGGCGGCGATACGGGGCAGGTTAGCAAGCGATAGGCCGAGGGTCCTGGTGCTCCTGGAGCGCACGGTGATCATGCCGTCGACATGATCTTGCAGGTTCTTGCCGACGCCCGGCAGGTCGAGAACCGGCGTGATGCCGATCTGCCGCAGCTCGTTCGCCGGCCCGATCCCGGACGCCATCAGGATCTTGGGCGAGTTGATGGCGCCGGCCGAGAGCACGATCTCGCGGTTGGCCGAGAGTGTTTTTTGCTGGCCGTCAATCCGCACGCGCACCCCCGTCGTGCGTCCGTCGACAATGACGAGAACGATCACCTCGCATTGGCTGAGCAGCGTCAGGTTCTTGCGATCAAGGACTGGACGCATGAAGGCGCTGAAGCTGCTGAAGCGCTGGCCCCGGTCTTGCGTGACGCTGTAGATCCCGACGCCGAACTGGCTTTCGGCATTGAAGTCTTTGTTGGCCGGCAGGCCGGCATTCTGGCCGGCCTTGACGAACATGCCGGAGAGCACGTTCGGATCGCGCGGATTGTCGACCAGCAGCTCTCCATCGGTGCCGTGATAGCGCGGATCCTGAGCGATCAGATTGCGCTCCAGCTTCTTGAAGACAGGCAGCACGTGGCTGTAGGCCCAGCCGGCGTAGCCGAGCCCGGCCCACTCGTCATAGTCTTCGGCGGCGCCGCGAATATAGACCATCGAGTTGATCGAGCTCGATCCGCCCAGCGCCTTGCCGCGGTTGACCGGAATGCTGCGGTTGTTGAGGTGAGGTTGCGGCACGCCGACAAAACAATAGTCGTAGTTCGGGTTGCCGTAGAGCGACAGGATGCCGGCCGGCACCTTGACCCGCAGGTCGTCGTCGCTGCCGCCGGCCTCTATCAGGCAAACCCTGACCGACGGATCGGCGCTCAGCCGATTGGCCACTACGCAACCAGCCGAACCCGCGCCGACGACGATGTAGTCAAAGTTCTCAGTCTTCATGCCCAACCCTCGAGGATGCCGGCGCTCGAGGCATGGCGGAACGGGTCGCGCGGGGAAGCGCATTCCTGTTCCGAAACCAGTTCCGTGCCGACATGTGTCCGGCTTCGCCCGCCACCTCATGCAGCGGTGTCGATCCGACTGCTGGAACTCTAGGTGCGCCTATCGGCGCGAGAAATTCGGAAATGGTTACGCGTGACTTCGGAGATTCGTTATGGGCGCCTACCGGCGCGTGCTGCTACTTGTGGGCTGCAATAGAGAGACGGTCGGATGGCGCGGCTGCTTGTCCAGAACACGGCGAACGGGGTCACCCAGGGCTGCGTCTACCTGCCGTCGGAAATCGGTTTTCATCCCGCGCGGCGGAAGCTGTCGGATAGTCGGAAAAGGACTGAGCATGTCGGTTGAGACGATAGACACGCTTGTCGTTGGCGGCGGCCAGGCGGGGGTGGCTATGAGCGAGCACCTGACCAAATGCAGGGTGCCTCATCTCATTCTCGAGCGCGGCCGGATCGCCGAGCGCTGGCGCTCGCAGCGCTGGGATTCCCTGGTCGCCAATGGCCCGGCCTGGCATGACCGGTTCCCGGGCATGGAATTTGCGCGGACTGGTCTGGATGGCTTTCCCTCCAAGGAGGAGGTTGCCGACTATTTTGTCGCCTACGCAAAGCAGATCAACGCGCCGATCCGCTGCGGCGTGGAGGTCAAGCTTGTGCGGAGACATGTCGGTCGGCCCGGGTTCCGCGTCGAGACGTCGGACGGCGTGATCGAAGCCAACAGCGTCGTCGCCGCGACCGGACCTTTCCAGATCCCCGTTATTCCGCCTGTCGTTCCTGGCGATGCCGGCGTCCTGCAAATCCATTCCAGCGCCTACCGCAATCCCGAGCAACTGCCAAAAGGCGCGGTGCTGGTGGTCGGAGCGGGATCCTCGGGTGTGCAGATCGCGGACGAGCTCCAGCGCGCGGGAAAACGCGTCTATCTCTCGGTCGGCCCGCACGACCGCCCGCCGCGGGCCTATCGCGGCCGCGACTTCTGCTGGTGGCTGGGCGTCCTCGGCAAATGGGATGCCGAAACCCCGGGACCCGGCACCGAACATGTCACGATCGCGGTGAGCGGCGCACGCGGCGGCGAAACGATCGATTTCCGTCGTCTGGCCGCGCAGGGGCTGACCCTGGTCGGCATGACGAAGGCGTATCATGACGGCGTGATGACCTTCGCGCCCGATCTTGCGAACAATATCGCACGCGGCGACGCCAGCCTGATGTCGCTGCTGGACGAAGCCGACGCTTATGTAACGCTGAACGGTCTTGACCTCCCGGAAGAGCCCGCTGCGCGCCGGATCGAGCCCGATCCGGAATGCATGACCAATCCGATCCGCGAGCTCAACCTGGCCGAAGCCGGGATAGCGTCGATCATCTGGGCGACGGGCTTTGCCGTCGACTATAGCTGGTTGCAGGTCGATGCTTTCGACGAGAAGGGCCGGCCAAGGCACCAGCGCGGCGTCTCGACCGAGCCGGGGATCTATTTCCTGGGGCTGCCGTGGCAGTCGCGAAGAGGGTCGAGTTTTATCTGGGGCGTATGGCACGATGCCAAGCACCTGGCGGACCGCATCTCCACGCAGCGCAAATATCTGGCCTACCACGCTGCCGCGAAGCGCGAGACCGTGGATGCCTGACCAGAGCCGACGATCGCTGCGAGCCCGACCTGATGGAGACCAAGATGGCGCATACGCGAATTCGCACCTTCAACACCAAGGATACCTATCCCGAGCAGAAGCTCGACAATGATCTCTGCCAGGCGGTTGTCACGCGCGGCGGCCGCACCGTCTATCTGCGCGGCCAGTGCCCGCAGGATCTCGACACCGCCAGGAACATCGGCAGTCACGATCCGGTCGAGCAGACCCACAAGGTCATGCAGAACATCAAGCAGCTCATCGAGGAATGCGGCGGCACGATGGAGCATCTGGTGAAGGTGGTGGTCTATCTCACCGACGTCCGCCATCGCGAGGCCGTCTACCGGACGATGGGCGAATACATCAAAGGGGTGCATCCGGTTTCGACCGGCCTCGTCGTGTCGGCCTTGGCGCGGCCGGAATGGCTGGTCGAGATCGACGCCACCGCCGTCATTCCGGACTGATCGCCATGACCTTCTCCATCGTCGCGCGCTGCCGGCGCACGGGCATGTTCGGGGTGGCGGTGTCCTCGTCATCTCCCGCCGTTGCGGCCCGTTGCGCCTATGCGCAAGCCGGCGTCGGTGCGGTCGCCAGCCAGAACGTCACCGACCCGACGCTCGGGCCTCGGGCATTGGAGTTGATGGCGCGCGGCGCTTCCGCCACCGAGGCCGTCGCGATCCTGAAGCGGACCGGCGCTTTCACCGAATACCGGCAGATACTGGCTGTCGACGCCGCGGGCGTCAGCGCAATCCATTCAGGGCCAAAGGCGCTTGGAATCTGGGCCGAGGCGGGCGGAGAGGACGTCGCCTGCGGCGGCAACCTGCTTGCGAATGACGGAATTCCGCAGGCCATGGTCGATGCTTTCCTCGCCTCCGAAGGCGACCTTGGCGACCGGCTGATCGCCACGATGCGTGCGGCGCTTCATGCCGGCGGCGAGGCGGGGCCTGTCCGCTCCGCCGGCATGAAGCTGGTGCGGGATGTTTCGTGGCCCGTCGCCGACCTGCGCTGCGACTGGACTGAGGCGTGTCCGATCGAGCAGTTGGCAACTTTATGGGAAATCTACAAGCCCCAGCTCGACGCCTACGTCACCCGTGCCCTCAACCCGTCCGATGCGCCGAGTTACGGCGTTCCCGGTGACGAGTAGTCCCGACAATCTGGAGACGGCATGAGCGCACTCAGCCATAAGGAATGGGTGGGCAAGGCGTCCGCGATCCGTTTCCGCGACAAGGCGTTCATCGGCGGCAAGCCGGTGCCCGCGCGCTCCGGCCGGACTTTCGCCAGCATCAATCCGGCCACGGGAGCGACGTTCGCCGAGGTCGCCTCCGGTCCGGCTTCGGGCGTGATCTGTCGCTGCACGCGCTCGACAAATACACGGCGTTGAAGACCACCTGGATCAAGTACCGAGGAGCGGCCGCGACTTGATCAGCGGGTGCAAACCGGCAACATAGAACCATGCCGCTCCGCTTCACGCTCAGACAACTCGAATACTTCGTCGCCGTCGGCGAAGCCGGCTCGATCGCCAAGGCGGCCGAGCAGGTGAATGTCTCACCGCCGTCGATCTCGGCGTCGATCGCCCAGCTCGAGGCGGAGTTCGGCGTTCAGCTCTTCGTGCGCAAGCACTCGCATGCGCTGGCGCTGACCGCGGGCGGGCGCCTGTTCCTCAAGGAAGCCGCACGGCTGCTCAACGACGCGGATGCGCTGCACGACATTGCCGGCGATATCGCGGAAAAGGTGCGCGGACCGCTGGCGATCGGCTGCCTTCTTACCTTCGCGCAGATTGTGCTGCCGACGCTGCGCAGGAAATTCGAGGACGCCTATCCGGACGTGCGCGTCAGGCAGTTCGAGCGCAACCAGGGGCAATTGTTCGAGATGCTGCAGCGTGGCGAGATAGACGCAGCACTCACCTATGATCTCGAACTGTCGCAGGACATGACGTTCGAGCCGCTGATGCAGTTGCCGGCCTACGTGATGCTGCCGGCCGCGCATCGCCTGGCGGGCAGGGCGGGCATCACGCCGGAGGAACTGGTCGATGAGCCGATGGTGCTTCTCGACCTGCCCTACAGCCGCGAATATTTCCTCTCGGCCTTCCAGCCCAAGGGCCTGCGGCCCAAGATCGCCGAGCGCACCGGCGACATCGCCGTGATGCGCTCGATGGTCGCAAACGGCTTCGGCTACGGTATCGCCAACATGCGGCCGCTCAACACCATGTCGCCGGACGGCAAATTGCTGGTCTTCGTGCCCCTGCTGGGCGACATCAGGCCGCTGACCATGGGAATTGCGCTGCCGAATGCCGAGCACCGCACGCTGACGGTGCAGGCCTTCATCGATCACTGTCGCCGCTTCGTCGTCGAGCAAGGCGTCTTCGGCACCGAACGCATCGTCAAATAAGCGATATCACGGCCAGCCGTCGGCGAGCCGCGACAGCAGTGTCTCCAGCATCCCGTCGCAACGCCGCAACTGTTCGACACTGACAAATTCGTCCGGCTTGTGTCCCTGTGCCATGGAACCCGGTCCGCAGACGACGGCCGGCGTGCCGAGATCGCGGCTGAACAATCCGCCTTCCGTGCCGAAAGCGACTTTCATGGTGTCGTTGGCGCCGGTCAGAGATTTGACGAAAGCCACCGCTTCCGAAGCGGCCGGCGTGTCGAGGCCCGGATAGGTGTTGGTGATCTCGATGTCGATCGCCGCTTCGGCCGCGATCGAAGCGGCGTCGGCGGCAATGCGCGCCGCAGCAATGCGCAGCCTGTCGAGAATGACGGTGGCATCGTCGGCGGCAACGTTGCGGATCTCGAAATCGACCTGGCAAATGTTGGGCACGATGTTGAGTGCCACGCCGGCATTGATCTTGCCGACATGCACGGTCGTATAGGGAATGTCGTAATCGCCGTCGCGTGCGCCTTCGCGGGCCAGCCGGTCCTGTTCGTCGCGCAAGGCCCGCACGAAATCGCAACCGAGATGGATGGCGTTGAGCGCCAGCGGAGCGAGCGCCGAATGGCCTTCGCGGCCCCTGCAGACGGCGCGAGCCGCAAGCTTGCCCTTGTGCCCCGTCGCCACCTGCATGTTGGTCGGCTCGCCGACGATGCACAGCAGCGGGCGTTGCGGTGCCGCGCTCAGCATTTCGATGAGGTCGCGCACGCCGAGACAGCCGACTTCCTCGTCGTAGGAGAGCGCGAGATGCAAGGGCGTGCGAAGCGTCATCCTCGAGGCTGTGAGGCAGGCCGCGAGCGCGGAGGCCACGAAACCCTTCATGTCCGCCGCGCCGCGCCCGTAAAGCTTGCCGTCACGCGCGGTCATCGCGAACGGCGGCAGCGTCCAGTTCTGGCCGTCGACGGGAACGACGTCGGTGTGGCCGGACAGCATGATACCGAGCTTGTCGGCCGGCCCGATCGTGGCAAAGAGATTGGCCTTGTGGCCGTCCGCGCTGTGGATGATCCGGCTGGCAATACCGCTCGCGCCGAGCAGCTCGGCCGCATAGCCGATGAGGTCGAGGTTCGAATCGCGGCTTACTGTCGGGAAGGCGATCAGCCGTTCGAGGATCCTGATGCTGTCCATGTCTCGTGTTCCGTTGCTGCAAACGGCTGTGTAGCATCGCACCGCGGAGGCCCTGAAGACGCATTTGGCTCAGCGCAGGTTCATTCGAGACTAATCCACGCAAGGCGCGATTAGGCGCGTCCTAATCCGCGCAGAAGAAATCCGTAGTTTTCCCGCACCCGCGCCAACTTATGAGTAGTCTCGGCAGCGGCAGCGGCAGCGCCAGCCGACAGGAGGGAAGTGATATGCGCGACCCGCGCTACGACATTCTGTTCGAACAGATGAAGATCGGCCCGGTGACGGCCAAGAACCGCTTCTATCAGGTTCCCCACTGCAATGGCGGCGGCTATCGCGATCCGTCGGCCGCGGCCGAGATGCGCCGCACCAAGTCGGAAGGCGGATGGGGCGTCATCTTCACCGAGCAGACGGAGATGCATCATACCCTCCGAGATCACGCCCTTCATTGAACTGCGGCTATGGGACGACGCCGACATTCCGGCTCTGGCCAAGATGGCGAGAGCCATGCACGAGCACGGCGCGCTGGCCGGCATCCAGCTTGCCTATTCCGGCATCAACGGTCCCAACCTCTACACCAAGGAGGTTCCGCGCGGGCCGTCGGCCCTGCCGATCCGCACCTTCACCAACGACCCGGTGCAGGCGCGCGCCATGGACAGAGAGGATATCCGCGACCTGCGCCGCTGGCACCGCAACGCCTTCAAGCGCGCCAAGCAGGCAGGTTTCGATCTGGTGTGCCTCTATGGCGCGCACGGCTTCGGCATCATCCAGCATTTCCTCTCGACCGCCACCAACCAGCGCAGCGACGAATATGGCGGCTCGCTGCAAAACCGCTCGCGGCTGATGCGCGAGCTGATCGAGGAAGGGCGCGACGCGATTGGCGACACCTGCGGCCTGACGCTCAGGCTGTCGCTCGACGAGATGATCGGCGAGCTTGGCTTCGCCAACTCGGAAGTCCGCGACATGATCGAGATGCATGCCGACCTGCCCGATCTCTGGGACCTCGCCCACGGCGCCTGGGAGGATTGCTCCGGGCCGTCGCGCTTCAAGGAAGAGGCGGCGCAGGAGAGCCTCGTCTCCGGCATCAAGAAGCTGACCTCGAAGCCGGTCGTCGGCGTCGGCCGCTTCACTTCGCCCGACGTGATGGTCAGGATGATCAGGTCGGGCACGCTCGACTTCATCGGCTGCGCGCGCCCGTCGATCGCCGATCCCTTCCTGCCGAGGAAGATCGAGGAGGGGCGCATCGAGGACATCCGCGAATGCATCGGCTGCAACATCTGCATCACCGGCGACATGACGATGTCGATCTCGCGCTGCACGCAGAACCCGACCTTCATGGAGGAATGGCGCAAGGGCTGGCATCCGGAGCGCATGCAGGCCAAGGGCGACAGCGACAGCGTGCTGATCGTCGGCGCCGGGCCTGCAGGTCTGGAGGCCGCCCGCGCGCTCGGCCTGCGCGGCTACCAGGTGGCGATAGCGGAAGCGGGCACCGAGCTCGGCGGACGCGTGGCGCGCGAGAGCCGGCTTCCGGGCCTGTCGGCCTGGGGTAGGGTGCGCGATTACCGCCAGTATCAGCTCAGCCAGATGCCGAATGTCGACATCTATTTCGAAAGCCGGCTGACGGCCGATGACATCCTGTCCTTCGGCTTCCAGAACGTCGCGGTGGCAACCGGGTCGACCTGGCGGCGTGACGGCGTCGCGCGCGCCCATGTCGTGCCGATGCCGATCGACGCCGCCATGCCGGTCTGCACGCCCGACGATCTGATGGACGGCAAGATGCCTGGCGGCAACGTCGTGCTGTTCGACGACGATCACTATTACATGGGCGGCGTGCTTGCCGAGCTGATGGCGCGTCAGGGCGCTAAGGTGACCCTGGTGACGCCCTCGGCCTATGTCTCGGACTGGACCCGCAACACGCTGGAGCAGGGGGCTATCCACCGCCGCCTGGCGGAGCTGGGAATAGATATCGTCCTCAACCGGACCGTCGCGAATATAGCGTCAGGCGGGGTCGTCACGGCCTGCATCTATACCGGCGCGCGACGGGAGCTTACGGCCGATGCCGTCGTTCTGGTCACGTCGCGCAGTCAGGACGACGCCGTTTGGCGCGAGCTCAAGGCCCGGGAAAACGAGTGGGCCGGCAATGGCATCCGTTCGGTCAAGGCCATCGGCGACGCCGAAGCGCCGGGACCCATCGCCTGGGCGACCTATGCCGGCCACCGCTTCGCCCGCGAGCTGGACGAGCCCGATATCGGCGACACTTTGCCATTCCGGCGAGAGGTGGCGGCGCTGGCGGTCGATTGACGTGGAACTCGATCGCCCCGTCTGCGCGTTTTGCGAAGCGCAAGGTTGCGGGCGCGAGGTTCGGGGGCTATGCCGGACCGACATCCCCTGACAGGAAGGTGTAGCCGATGAAAGTCCTTTCCACGTCCAAATCGCATGGCGGCGTCCAGGGCGTCTACTCGCATGCCTCGCAGGCTTGCGCCTGCGACATGACCTTTGCCGTTTTCGCGCCGCCCCAGGCCGCGGAGGGCCATGTGCCGGTGCTGTGGTACCTGTCGGGCCTTACCTGCACGCATGCCAACGTCATGGACAAGGGCGAATACCGTCGCCTGGCGGCCGAGCTGGGGCTCGTCATCGTATGCCCCGACACCAGCCCGCGCGGCCCTGATGTTCCGGACGAGAAAGACAATTGGCAGTTCGGCTGCGGCGCCGGCTTCTACGTCGACGCCACGCAGCCGCCCTATGCGAAAAACTACCGCATGTATTCCTACGTCACCGAGGAATTGCCGGCGCTCGTCGCCGCGAATTTTCCGGTCGACATGTCGCGCCAGTCGATCTTCGGCCATTCGATGGGCGGGCACGGCGCGCTGACGATCGCGCTGAAGAACCCCGAGCGCTTCAGGAGCTGCTCGGCCTTCGCGCCGATCGTGCAGCCGACGACGGCGGGCTGGTCGCGGCCGGCGTTCGAAAAATATCTGGGACCGGACGAGAAGAGCTGGCGCGCCTACGACGCCACGCTTCTCATCGAGGACGGCCATCGCCTGAGTGAGTTGCTGGTCGACCAGGGCACGGCAGACGGCTTCCTCCAGGATGGTCTTCGCCCGTGGCTGCTCGAGGACGCTTGCGGGAAGGCGGGCATCGCGCTGACGCTGCGCATGCAGGAAGGCTACGACCATTCCTACAACTTCATCTCGACCTTCATGGACGACCATCTGAAGTGGCACGCGGCGCGGCTGGCGAGGTAGCGGAAGCAAGCCGGCGCCGGCGGCAAGCTTCAGATCAGAATCTCGGCCCCGCCACCATCCGCGCGACCCGCGCCATGTCCGCGCTCATCTCGCGGTCGTCGTCGAGCGGGGCGACCAGCGCGCGCACGGCGGCATAGCTGCGTTGCGGCCCTTCGCCCATGCTGTCGACCACGCCGCGCAATTCCACGCCTGTCGCCGCGAAGATCAGTTCCATCGCAACGAGATAGCGCAGCCGTTCGATGATGCCGGCGGTCTTGGCCACCACCCGGGGCGCCATCGACGACTGGTCCTCGATGCCGTCCGAAACCGCGAGCGGGCTGAGCGACATCGGATTGGCGAGGTGCCGAATCTCGGCCTCCAGTGCGGCGACCGGTTTCTGCAGTTCCGCGTAGCCCTGGCGGCTGCCGCCCCTGGCCGACAGGAAGCGCGGCAGTTCCGCCACCGTCGGCGACATCAGCTTCATCGAGCGGTTGGCGGTGGCGACCGCGCAATGCGCGAGCGCCTGGCCGAGCTGTTCCCAGGCCAGCGTGAAGGCCGTCAGGTCGAAATTGCCGTTTGAAACCACCCGCTCGGCCGCCGGCAGGATCACCGGATTGTCGCCCGAATGGCCGAGCTCGATCTCCGTCGCCAGCCTGGCCTGCTCAAATGCGTTGATCAGGCCGCCCCACACCTGTGGCACACAGCGGAAGCTCAGCGGATCCTGCAGGCGCCGCGCGGCGGTCTCGTGCCAAAGCCCGCTTCCGGACAGTTCCGCCCTGAGCCGCGCGCCGATCTCGCATTGCCCGAATGCCGGCCGCGCGGCCAAGGCTTCCTCGTCGATCGCCTTGAGGGACGAGCGGAACGCCTCATAGTTGAGGGCCAGGGCCGCCAGCGACCAGTCGATGAGGCAGGCGACGTCTTCGAGGGCGAGGCATGCCGTTCCGGTCGAAAGGCTGTTGGCGACGATGATGGCGTGGCCGTCCTTTTCGCGCAGGTCGAGCGGCTCCAGCCCGGCAAGGGAGAGCGCTTCGGCCGCCGACATGATCCTGCCCTGGAACTCGGCCTCGCCATCGCCACCCAATGCCCTCGCCATGTGGCCGAGAGGGGCAAGATCCGCCGCCCCGATCGATCCCCAACTGGGAATCACCGGGTGGACACCGGCGTTGAGCGCCGCAAGCAAGCCCATGACAACCCGCTCGGAGGCGCCGGTGCCGCCGGCGGCCATGCCGGAAATGCGCGCCGTCATCAGCGCCCGCACCGCTTCGGCCGGCAGGGCCGGGCCGGCGCCCATCGAGTGGCTGAGCGGCACGCTGTGCTGGAAGGCGATCAGATCGGCCTCGGCAAGCGGGGTGTCGACGCAGGCGCCAAGGCCGGTGGTGACGCCATAGAGCGGCTTGCCGAGCAGAGTAAGGCGCTCGATGAGCGCGCGGCTGGCGCGGATGCGGCGCATGGCCTCTTCGCCCAGCACGAGGCGGGCGTTGCGCCGCGCGATCTCGGCGACATCGGCCGCGCTGAGCGGCCTGGCGTCGAGGACTATCACCCTGGCTGTCATGTCCTTGCATCTATCCCAAGATCGGTGCCGCGCAAATGTGCCACGCCGCCCCCTCGACACGGCGCAGTGTCATTGCGGCGCCTGTGCCTCTGGAGTATTTTAGAACTTGATTGGATGAGACGCATGACCGCCGTCGTTATGGATGCGGTCTGCTTCGATCCCGGCCGATTGTGAACTCTTTAACAGACCTCGACGCCGCAAGCTGCATTGCTGTGGCCGACAGGTCATAGCAGTTAAGGATTTGCCATGCTGCGATGCTGCGCGTTCCTTGCGGCCTTGATCCTCGTGGGCTTCACGGCGTTCGAAGCCCATGCCGATCGCCGGGTTGCCTTTGTGATCGGCAATTCCGAATACCGCGACATCCCGGCCCTCAAGAACCCGGACAAGGATGCCGAGGATGTGTCGAACACGTTCCGGCTGGCCGGCTTCGACGTGTTCGTCGCCAAGGACCTCACCAAGCTTCAGTTCGAGGAGCAGTTCCGCAACTATCTCGCCGCGGCGGACGGCGCCGATCTCGCTGTCGTTTATTATTCCGGCCACGGCTTTCAGATCGGCGGCGAGAATTTCCTGATCCCGGTCGATGCCTCGCTGAAGGCCGCGGCCGACATCGAAGTCCAGGCCATCAAGCTCGATGACGTGCTGGAGCAATTGCGTTCGAAATCGAAGATCCAGGTGATCATCCTCGATGCCTGCCGCAACAATCCGTTTCCGCGCAAGGACTATTGGCTGCGGGACCAGCTGATCGCCGCAGGCGGCAGCGGCCTTGCGCAGGTGAAGAGCTCGCTGAACACGCTCATTGCCTTCGCCACCGAGCCGGGCTCGGTCGCCTACGACGGAACCGGCGACCTCAGCCCCTTCTCGTCCGCCTTTTCCCGCCGCGCGCTGGCGCCCAACCAGGAGATACGCACGGTGATGGCGGCGGTGCGCCGCGACGTGGTCAAGGCCACCGACGGCAAGCAGGTTCCGTGGGAAAACTCCTCGCTGATCGACGAGGTGGTGCTGATGCGCCGCGCCAGCCGTCCCGCGCTGCCGCCGGTGCTGGAAAAGGTCGTGCCGTCGGGCATCGGGCCCGTCGCGCTGGACCTGCCCGAACCGGTCGATGTCGATGGCGGTGCGGTCACCGTCAGCATCGAAAGGCCGCCGGCGCTTGGCCGCTTGATGCTGGACGGCAAGCCTGTCGCAACGGGCGAGCCTATCGCCGGCAAGGACCTGCCGCGCCTCGAGATGGACGTGCCGAAGGGCTCCGGCGCGCAGGAAGAGGTTGACATGCTGGCCTATGCCACGCGCGACAACTGGGGCGGTCAATCCCAGGGCATCCTGGTGTTCCGGGTCAAGAATGGCGAGGGCGCCGAAGGCCAGCAGCTCATGGCCTCGCTCGAGGCCGAGCAGAAGCAACAGGTGCTGGAGCGCGGCATCCACATCACCGGCGCCGCCGAGGCGATCGAAAAGCGCGACATCAGCGTCCCGGTCGGCGTCGGGCCGGTTCTGCTGAAGCTGGATTTCCCGACCAAGGACCCGGCGGTCAGCCTGAAGCTCGCGAGCTATCCGGCAACGGGAACGCTGTCGCTGCCGGATCGAACCCTGTCTCCGGATTCCAGCCTGATGGCCGACGAAGTCGACCACTTGCGCTACGAACCCCAGATCGGCGCCGTCAAGCCGCTGATCGTCGGCTTCGAAATCAGGGCCGACAACGCTTCGTCCAAACCGGCGACGATGAAACTCTCGCCAAGCGTCGAGCCCTGCGACAGGGAGGCCGGCGAGCCTCTCGACCTGCAGGGCGTTGTCCCCGGCCTGTTGCCGAACGAAATCAGCAGCAACGCCGTGGACGTCTGCCGGGCGGCGGTGAAGGCCTATCCGGACGTCGCCCGCTTCCGCTACGAGCTCGGGCGTGCCCTGCTCGCGGTCGGCAAGGTCGACGAGGCCAAGAAGGCGATCCAGGAGGCCGCCGACAGAGGGCATGTTCGCGCCGTGTTCGAGCTTGGCTACCTCAATGCGACGGGAACGGGGATGCCCGCCAACCGTAAGCAGGCCAATGCCTTCTACGCGGCGGCGTCCGACAAGGGCGATCCCTACGGGATGACGTCATGGGGCCGAGCCTTGTTCAACGGCTACGGCGTCGACCGCGACACCGTCAAGGGGCTGGACCTGCTGCTCAAGGCGGCGGCGATGGGCCATACCTACGCCATGAACGATCTTGCCGCGATCTTCACGGAGGGCCGTAACGGCGTGCCCGCCGATCCGGCCCGCGCCGTGGCCTTCCTCAAGGCCGGCGTCGAGCGAGAGGACATGTATTCGATGAACCTGCTCGGCCGCAATTATCTCGCCGGCACGGGGGTCGAGAAGGATCCGAAGGCTGCGCTCTCGCTTTTCCAGAAGTCAATGGATCTTGGCCAGCCCTACGCTCCCGGCAGCCTTGCACGCATGTACAGGGACGGTGTTGGCGTGCAGCAGGATCTTGCCGAGGCGCAAAGGCTGTTCGAGCTGGCGACCGACCGGGGCGATCAGTCGGCTGCGTATGATCGCGCGGCCCTGGAGATGCAAAAGGGCGACAAGGCCGATCAGGCGGTTGCCGTGCGCTACCTTGCTTTCGCGGCCGCGCTCGATCTTCGCAATGAAATTCCGGATGCAAAAAACACGCTGACGAAATTCGGAGCCAAGGCGAAAACGGCGGCTCTGAAACAGATGCGCGGGGAACTCAAATCGAAGATTTCGGCGGACGGCTCGTTGGACGATCAACTGGTCAAGACGGCCAGGGCGGTCTGGGAACAAGCCAACCCGCGTCGGGATTTGTTCTGATCAGCAAGGAGGCAATGTGGTGGGTTGGGCATCGAAACAGGCAATCGTTGCAACGATCTTATCCGGCGCTGTCGCCGTCTCGGGGTGCACGACGGTGATGCCGAGGGTCGAGCCGGCGCCGACGGCGAAGCATAAGACGAAGGTCGTTCGCACGACGACTACACCAAAGGTCGTCAAGCGGAAGAAGGTCACCGCCAAGAAATTGGTCACGCCCGTGCAGAATGAAACCGCGCCTGTCGTCAAACCTACCTTGGGGGGTGATGGCGGCGGTGGTGGTGGCGGCTGGGGCGGATGAGCGTCTACAGCAGCCAGTGGTTCGCCCTTTTTCGCAGTATTGGCTCCAGACCTCCAGCGTGGCCGGAAACCGCTCACCAAGCAAGGGCAAGTACTCAATGCTCTGGCTTCATGCCGGAAGTGATATAGGGTTGTCCTGCGAGGGCGGTCCAGGTCGATCCGGCGGAACAAATCTAATAGGCGTCGGCCGCTTGCTGCTGCGCTTCCATCTCCGCCATCTCGATGCCCATCTCGACAAAGGCGGAGAGAACGGCAAAGCGGTCCGCCAGCGATACCCGCGCAAGCCCGGCCAGGATTCCCGCGTTGACGGCATGGGCGGGTGGAAATCCGGTCGCCGCTTGGTCGATGGCCTGATTGCTGTCCCGCCAGCCAGCCGCCAGGGCGATCCAGGAAACGGGCGTTGCCGGCGGCATCTCCACGGCCTGGGCGACCGCCGCGCGATGGTCGGGGTTGCCGGGTTCGCCCACCCAGTCGTGGACAAGCGCCAGCAATTCGAGGTCGTTGTCGCCGAGGAGCTCCGCAAGGTTGCTCAGGCACTCATGCGCCCACCAGACCCCGGCCCGCTCGGGCAGCAGATAAGCACAGAAGGTGATTGCCTCTTCGGGGACGCGCCCGGCCAGCAGGGCGCGGCAAAACTCGATCGAGGGCTGGTCGGTGGGGGTGGCCTTCATATCGCGAGCGATGGCAGGGCAAGCGCCGAAAAGATCCCGCGCCGTCCTGAACCGGAGCCTGTTGGCCATGGCTGCCCGCCCTCACTAGGAATAGAGGTACTGAAACCCCGGCGGGGGCGCTGGTCAAGCCTCAACTTAGCAGACGCAGGCCGCTCTCAGCGTGTGTTTGTTCACAGACAATCGGCGAGAAATTTGATATGGTTCAAAATAGCGAAATCCGCTCAAACAGGGAGTAACGGTCATGCGGTGGGCCAGTTCAGCCTTTGCATTGGCGGCCGTGCTATTTTCGACGCACGTTTCCGCTGATCCGCTTCAGAAATCGGAAGACATCGTGAAGTTCTTTGCCGGCCAAGGCAATCTCGGCGCGTCGCGCGGGATTTGCGTCGGCACCGAGGAAGAGTGCAAGAGCAAGAACGAGAAGAGCGCGGCTCCCAACAAGACCGGGCTCGACATGATGATCAATTTCGCCCTGGATTCCGCCCAGCTCGACCAGACCGCCCGCTCGGAACTCGACGAGTTCGCCAAGGCGCTGAGGGACAACCGGCTGAGCACGTTCAGCTTCGTCGTAGAAGGCCACACCGATGCTTCCGGTTCGGATCGCTACAATCAGGATCTGTCGCAAAGAAGGGCGCAATCGGTGGCCGCTTTCCTGACGGCGAACGGGGTTCAGGCTACCCGGCTCGAAGCGATCGGCGTAGGCAAATCGCACCCGCGCGTCGCCAACCCCTACGATCCGGTCAACCGCCGGGTGGAGATGCGGATCAGGACGGAATAGAGGCGCCGGGTATCGGTCGCGCAAACCGCCATACGGCAAACAACGGGAGACGGTCCCAATGGGGCCCGTCTCCCGTTTCTGTCAGTTTTTGTTGAGCACGCCGCCCACCGCGACTCCAGTGCCGAAGATCAGCGCCTTGGTCAGGAAGTCGTTGTTGTCGTTCGGCGGCGGGCCGTCCTCACGAACAACGGTTTCGCTGTTGCGCCTCCGCTGGACAAGCTGCTGTTTCCGGCGCGGCTTTTCGGCCACTGGCTTCAGCGTGCGGGTCTTCTGCACCACAGGCTTCTTCGGTGGCGTGATGCGCGCCTGATCGGCGGTATTCTTGGCGCGTATTGCATCCATCATCGGGTCGGTCTGGATCGTCAGGAACGCCAGTTGCGCGCGCGTCAGATAGGTGGTCTGCGGCAGGCCGTTCTTGCCCTGCCAGACGCCGATCGCCTGGCGCGTCTTCGGACCGATATTGCCGTCGACCTGGCCGAGTTCGTTGCCAAGGGCCTCGATACGAAGCTGCAGGTCGATGCGGCCGTTCCGGTCGAGCCCGATTGCGCCTTCCGTCTGCTCGGTGCCCGGTGTCTGCTTCATCTCGTCGGTAATGCCGACGGAGGTGCGCACGGCCGAGCCGGCATTGGCGCTTGCCTCGTTCGTATCGAGGGCCGCGACCTGCTTGTTGCCCGTCTTAGGATCCTTCAATTGATCGATGTTGAGCTTGGCCACCGTGGCGAAGCGGCCGTTCGGAAATTGTTCGAGATAGGCTTCGTAGAACGGGATGGCATTCTTCTTCGAAGCCTCGTCCCAGAGGCGCTGCTCGACTTCCCAGGAAGGCGCTTCGCTGGCCACCGGAGCGGGCGCAGGCGCCGCCGTCGTCTTGGCTGCGTCGGCGACGGGTGCCGCGACAGGCGCGGCCTCTACCGCCTGCTTGCCGAGGAAGACCTCGCGCCCCAGCGATGCATTGTGCCAGGGCCGCTGCCGGCCCTGCGTGGCTTCCGTCACCTCGCCGCGCACACGCGTCAAGGCGCTCTGGATTTCGACGCCGGGCTCGGTCAGGTGCTTGGCCAGCGCCAGCGAATAAGGGCTGTCGACGCCGTTGCCGTCGAAGGCGATGGCGCCGGGGTCTGTCGCGTAGGCGATGAGCACGCCGCCCGTGCCGACACCGTCGGCCTTCGCTTCGACCGGCGCAAGGCCGGCGCCGAGCGAGCGGCTCTTCGGCAATGAGGCAGCCAGCGTTCTCGCCAGCGGATTGTCGCGGCAGGCGTCGAGGATGATGACGCCGACGGCCGGATCGGGCGGCAACGCCGCCATGAACTCGTCGATCTGCACCGTGCGGGTCTTGAGATAGGCCGGCGACGTCAATTCGGCATCGACCGGGATCAGGTAGTTCTTGCCGTCGACCTGCATGCCGTGGCCGGCATAGAAGATGACGGCGAGGTCGGCATTGTAGGATTCCTCGGTGAAGCGGCTGATCAGGCCATGCATGCCTTGATTGTCCTGGTCGACGCCTTCGATCACGTCGAAGCCCGCATTGCGCAGCGTCGAGGCGATGAGCTGCGCGTCGTTGGCGGGGTTCGGCAAAGGCACGGCATTGACATATTTGCTGTTGCCGATGACCAGCGCGACCCGCTTGGCGTCGGGCGCGGCGGCCTGGGCGCCGAACGCGGCGAGGAAAAACAGGATAAATCCACTCACAAGGACGGCGAACGTTTTCATGGATCAGCCCTCCGCCCCCCAGGGGCGCTATCGGTGTCTGCGCATGCCAAATTCCGCTGGCGACAAAGTCGCTTCTGCCAAAATGGCTCTCGAGCGTATGTGATCCCGGCCACAGTTTTGGTTCACAAAATAGTTTGCAGCCACACGCTAATGTACCATTCGCGGCCTCGAAAACCAATCTGCCTGGGTCGGCCACGGCATCTCCTGGTTCGAAAGCCGGGGTTAACCAGGTTCAAGCGTATCTTGAATCGAACTGATCAGCGCCGTTATTGCCTGCTTGTATTTTTCGAACTCCGGCGATGTCTGCCGGACCTGGGTCGTGGTCGTCTGCTGGCTTGCGTCGGTTGCGATCCGAGGGGCCCTCTGGCCCATCTTACGTTCAGCCCAGTCGACGACGTAGCTGGCGGTCTTGCCGGTGAGGAACGGGTTGGCCTGGATGACGGCCGCTCCGAGGACCGCGCTCAATTGCGCGGAGCCCGGCGCCGCCAGCACCTGGGCCGCGCCTTCCATGCCCAGGAAATGGCAGAGATAGAGGCGCCCGGCGGTAATCTGGTGGCCGCGGGCGCGAAGATAGGCTTCGCCTTCGCGCGCCAGGTTGCGAACCATCTCGCGCGACAGCGTGGCGTCGTAGCGAAGCGCGAGCAGGTCCGCAGTCGACAGCGAGCGGGCAAGGTCGGGGCGATAGGTGTTCATCATCCGGATCCAGGTCTTGGTGATGAACTGTCCGGCGCCGGTCGCCGAGGACAGCGGGTTCTTGGCGCGCGCGCTGCCGCCGCTTTCGACATGGACGATGCGGTCGGTCAGCGTCTCGACGGCGGCATCGCCGGAACCACCCGACGCATAGGAGGCAACCGTGGTGACCGTCCCCAGCGGATCGATCGCCTCGCCGCTTTGGTAGAGTTCGAAATGAAGATGCGGGCCGGTCGAAAGCCCCGTTGTGCCGATATAGCCGATGACGTCGCCGGCCTTCACCTTGGTGCCGACACCGCTCGCGATGGCGAATTTCTGCATATGCGCGTAGCGCGTCTCGCGCCCGTTGGCATGCGTGATCTTGACCAGATTGCCATAGCCGCCGCCATCGCCCTGGAAGGAGATCTCTCCGTCGAAGGCGGCCATGATCGGCGTACCGACGGGCGCAGCCCAGTCGACGCCTTTGTGGATTCGAACGGTGCCGAGGATCGGGTGCTTGCGCGGGCCGAAGGTCGAGGTCATCACCCCGTTGACCGGCGTGACCATGCCGTTGGTGACCGTCAGCGAACGAACCTCGTCATTGCCCGTGACGCATGCATACTGCCCGTCGCTCTGCTGGAAGACGAAACAGTCGAGGCTCTTCTCGGTGCCTTGGACGCCGACATAGAGGACCCGTCCCGAGATCTCGCCCTGGCCGCGCGGCGTTTGCGAGTAGATCAGCACCAGACGCTGGTCCTCGCTGGCGAAGGCGTCGAGATCCTGTCCCCGCGACAGATACATGATGGCTTCGCCGATCACGCTGGTCGGAACCTTGTTGCGCGCGGCCGTCGAATAGATCGCGTCGAGCAGGCGGTACTGCCGCTTGGGCCCGCCTTCGTCGGACGTGCCTGAATAGTTGAACAGGTCCTCGCGCACCCACGGATCGACGCCCGACACGAAGGCACCCGCCGCGTTGCGCGTCAGTGTGCCGACATAGACGTTCCTGGCATAGATCGAGACCTGCATGAGCGACATGGTCGTCGTCTCGCGGCTTGGTCTGAATCCGCGCATCGCGACGACATAGCCCGCCTCCAGGCTGCCGCGGTTGAACAGCGCCTTCAGCGCTTCGCCCGCGAGCTTGGCGTCGTCGGGGGAGAAATGCGCGTCGGCGACGACACTGTCGAGGCTGCGGTCGTTGAGGATTTTCACGAACGTGTCCCCGGTCGCCTCGAAGCGCTGGTACTCGCTGGTGACGGTCGCAACCGTCGTGTTGTTCTCGATCGCGGTCTTCTTGAAGGCGGGAAGCGCGGCCTCACCCTGGTCGATGGTCTCGCCCCAGCCGGCTTCCGGGTCGTCGGCATCCGCCTTGGGCGTCGAACCGGCGGGCGCCTCGCTTTCGTCAGGTGCCGGCTGAAGGTCGTTCTCCAGATCGCCTTGCTGATCGTCCGCTGCGGCCGGAGAGGCCGGAGCGGCTTGCTGATCGTCAGGTGCCGTCGCCGGAGATTTCGGAGCGGTCTGCCGCTGCGCCTGGAAAAACGCGAAATCCTCCTGCGTCGACGGTATCGTCGTCATGAATTTTTCGCTGGCGCTCAGCATCACGTCGGAGAGGATTTCGATCTGCGGCGAGGCTCCGGAACTGTCGAGATCGGCCGGGCGCGCAACCGTTTGGCCCTTGGTCGCGGTTTCCGCGTCAGGCGCCAGCGTGATCCACATCGGGTCTCCGGCGAGGTCGATGATGGCCGGCACATAGACCGAGGCGTCGGGCGGGACGTCCACCATGCCCTCGACGGGATGCAGTTCCTCGTCCTCGTCGCCGAACGACCAGTAGTCCTTGGTAAGGTAGAAACCCGTCGCGGCTGAAGCGATGGCAAGCGCGGCAACACCGGAAAGAACCCAGCGCCAGAGCCTGCGCCGGCGCTCGGCCAGGCGTGCCTGCTTCTTCAATTTGAAGCTGGTGTCGATGCTGTGCGTCACGGGCTGTTTCCGGTCAGGAAATACGTCCAGCGCACCTGCTCCTGCGTATCGACCTCGACGAAGCGCGCGGCGATATGGCCGCGCTGCCAGCATTCGTCGATGCCGCGTATCGAAAAGCGGCGCCGGTCGATGCACATCTCGGTCGATCCGGCGAGGATCGCATGGCCGAAGACGTCCGTCGCATAGATGTAGATGTAGCGGTTGGTCAGTTCCTCGCGGATGACGTTGACGCACTGGTTGGCGCCGATCGTCCACCATCCGTCCGTCTGGTCGGCATCGTCGACCTTCTGTCCGACGGCGAGGTTGACGACATCGAGCGTCTGGTTGCAGACGGTGAATTCCGCATGCGCCTTGCTGGTCGCAAAGATTGAGAGCGCCGCGCCGACAAGCGCGGCAAGCCATATTCGGTCAGGCAGAGTGAGCCGACCACGGTTCCTGCGCAGCGGTGGCTGGAACAATGAATGCGGGCGGCGGAGTTCCATCGGCGTCCATGCCTATCCGCCAAGCCGGAAATATTTGGCGGTGGCGGAGAACTGCGCGCCGTCGGTCCCTATCTCCTCGAGGATCTTTGGCAACAGCTCCGCGGCCGGCGTCGGCCTCGAGAACATGGCGGCCTGGATGTCCCGGGGGCCGGTGATCGCCAGCATGATCTGCGGCACGGCCTTGCCGGCCGCCTTGTCGGCGGCGGCGAGGCCGATCGGGATGTTGAACGTCGCCTTGCCCGGTTGCGCCACCATACGGTCGTCGAGGTTGAACGCGATGCCCTTGTGGTCGATCAGCATCACGTTGGAGATCAGCCCGCCGCGTGTCGCTAGCGTGCCGCTGATCGGCGAGCCGTCAGGCACGGACATCCGGTCGAGAACGAGCTGCGGCTTTTCGGCCCCGCTCCGGTCGAGGAAACGCAGGAACTTGGTCACCTCGCATTGCGGCTGGTCGATGAGGCGAACGCTGATGTCCGGCTCGAGATGGAATTTCGACTGGAAATCGTTGAGCATCTGCTCGAAAGGCTGCACCGCGGTTCCGAAGCCTTCGATCGCCGCGGCGCTGTCCGTTGCCGATGTCAGGCTCGCGTAGAAACAATCACCGCCGCTGAAGTCGCGCACCCAGGAAGCGCGCTGCGCCGATGCCGTCGGTGGAATCCCCGGTTTGGGCAGGTTGATGGCGACGTCCGTATTCTGAGGTTCCTTGGTGCCAGGCTGTGGCAATGGTGCCGGTTGTGCCGGTGCGCTCGGTGTTTCCGGTTGGCTGGCCGCTTCGGGCACCGTCGGCTGGCTGGCAGGCGGCGCCTGTGCCTGGTTTTTCGCAGGCGAGGGAGTCTTCGGCTTGGGCAGTTTGGACAGCGCGTCTATGAGGTCCGAAGCGCTGGGCTTTGTCGCCGGCGGCTTTGCTTCCTGTGCCGCGGTGTTTTCCCCTTCCGCCTGGCTGGGTCCCGACGCCTTGGCCGTTGGCGGTTCGCCGGCTGGCGGCGCCGGCTTCTGATTTTCCGCTGCCTTGGGCGCGGGGGCGGGCACCGGCAATATCTCTGGCGGCTGTGCCTGTTTGGCCTCCGCGGGCTGCGAGGCTTGCGCCTGATTGTTGTTGGCCGGGCTCTCCGGCAGGGCAGGCGACGTCTTTTGAGCGGGCTCTTGGACCTCCGTTGCCGGTGGCGCCTCGGGTCCAGGGGGCGGCATGGGAGTCTCGGCAGGTTGCGCCGGTTTCTGCTCGGTCTCGGCCTCCGCCTGTTGTTGGACGGTCTTGTCTTCCGGTTGCGGCAGAGCGGGAGCGACAGGCTTCGCCGGCTCGACGGTGGCAGAGCTGTCAGGTTTCGCTGCTTCCGGCTGCGCCTCGGCTGGCGCCGGCGGCTTAGGCTTCGAAGCATCCGCAACAGGTTTTGGCGTCGGCTTAGGCGCGAGAGGCGTGAGCTTTTCGGTCGCCGGTGGCTGAGGCGACATGACGCCGCTGAAATAGAGCCCGGCGCCCGCCACGATAGCCAACGCCGCAACCGCGCCAACGGCTATGGCCGGGGTCCTCGAACCTTTTTTCTGCACTGCAGCGGCCCTCGGCGGAGCCGCCGCCGGCGAAGGTCGCGGCTCCGACAGATGCGCCGGCCGCACATGCGGAACGAAGCGTTGTTCGCCGGGAACGGCCGAAGCCTGGGACCCGGCCTCCGGCGCCGCGGTCCACCCGGCGCGCGGCAGGCCCGAGCGCTCGCGCGGACCAAACGCTGCAGGCGGCGGCAACGTCGCGTCGAGATCCTCGTCGCGCGTTGCCCTGGCGATCTCGGCCATGCTGGCAGGCCGGTCTTGAGGATCCGGCTGCAGCATCGCTTCGATGAGTGCGCGGAAATCGGGGTCGATATCCGACAGGTCCGGCACGGTCCGGCGCTTTTCGACGACCTCGAACTGCGAGCCGCTCATGTCGAGCGGCTTTCCGCGCAGCGCGGCGGCCAGCACCAGTCCGAGACTGTAGATATCCGACTGCTCGCTGACTTCACCGCCGAAGAGGCCGAGCTGTTCCGGCGAGACGTAGTTGTATTTGCCGGCGAACTTTCCGCCGATCAGCGTCTCGCCGCCGACATTCGCCGAGCGCGCGATACCGAAGTCGATGATCTTGGCCCGCTCGACTCGGCCGCCGGGCAGGATGATGTTGTCGGGCGACAGATCGCGGTGGACAGCGCCCGCCTGATGCACCGCGCTCAGGCCGGAGGCGAGGCGGTGGCAGAGCCTGCGCACATCCGGCGTCGGCATCGGGCCGCGCCGCATGACGTCGAACAGCGACTGGCCGTCCACGAATTCCATCGCCAGGTAGGGGCGGCCGATCCCCGGATCGATGGTGAAGACGTGGTATCGCACCACCGCGTCATGCGACAGGTGGTTGAGGATCGACGCCTCCTTGCGGAACAGGGACAGGATCGTCTGGTCGCGGGCGAATTCGGGCAGCACGATCTTGATCGCGACATGATCGCCGGTCTGGATGTTGTGGCCGCGATAGACCTCCCCCATGCCGCCGGACGCGATGCGCTCGTCGAGTTCGTAGATGCCGCTGAGCTGTGTGCCGACGCCCGCATAGGCGAGGTTCGGCGAAATCCGCGTCTTGTCGTCGTCACTCATTTCACTCGGTTCCCGTTCCGGACCGATCCGATTGGAGCGGTCCGTTGCGCCCGCCGCCGATCCTCACCAGCACGATGGTGACGTTGTCCGTTCCACCACGCTGAAGCACCGTTTCCAACAGCTTCTCGCATGCCGCCTGCGGCGGCGCGGAGTTGACCGCCGCCTCGATTTCGGCGTCGGCGACATGCGCGGTGAGCCCGTCGGTGCTCAGGACGAAAACATCGCCGGCCATCAGCTCGCCTTGCCGGAAATCGATCTCGAGCTGATCGCTCACACCGACGGCATGCGTGATCACATTGCGGCGCGGCCAGGTAAGCGCTTCTTCGGCGCTGATCATGCCGCGGTCGAGAAGCTCCTGGACCTCGGTATGGTCCCGCGAAATCTGCGAGATCGCGCCGCCGCGGACCAGATAGATCCGGCTGTCGCCGGCCCACAGGCCCGCGAACCGCCCGTCCATCGCGAGCAAGGCCGCGAAGGTCGAACCGATGGTGATGCCGCGCGATCGCGCTATGCTGCGGATCTCGGCATTGGCGCGGCTCAGCCGGTCCTCGAAGCGGGCGCGAAGGTCCGGCGCCGAACTCGCGATGCCGATCGTCGCCAGATGGTCGACGATGCTGGCCGACGCGACTTCTCCGGCCTCATGGCCACCCATTCCGTCGGCCACCACCCAAAGTCCGGTTCGCGGCTCGACGAGATAATTGTCCTCATTGTGGTCGCGCACGCAACCCTTGTGGCTTACGGCGAAGCTCTCGATGGGAAGGGCGACAGTGCTCAATTTGCCACCAAGCGCTTCGCGAGCGTCCTCTGCGACGAACCGTGGGCCGCGTGCCCAGGCCACTCTGCCACAAGCGCATACATTAGAGTACCGAAATGAAGGCTGGAGCCAGCACGGGCCGGGAGCGGTCTGGGCAGCCACGACAGCGCCATCTCAAAACGCCTTCGGACAGCTGAAGGCCGACAATGCCGGAAGCTGGAAGGGATTGACCCCCGACCCGATCTCCATCTTGTAGGCCACGTCGCGCCCGCCGATCACGAAGCGCGCTTCGGTGTCGCCGCCATCGCCGGTGACGGTCGCCTTGTCCAGCAGGCGCTTCAATGCCCATGGTCCCTCGAATTTGAGGGCGGACTCGCGGCCCGGCATTTCCGGTGCCAGGCTGAGGCTCGCGGACGCGGAAGCCGCGCCGTTCGGCCATGTCACCGTGCTCGGCGCGTTGCCCGCCTGGGCGCTCTCGACGGTCTGCCCGTCGATATTGAGCACCGCGCTGTCGACCTCGCTGTTCACCGAGACAGGCGTCACGGTGATCGAGACCGACGGCGCCGAACCGCCGGAAGGAAAGAAGGCGCTGCGGATCTCCGCCGCCGACTGGAACGCCTTCAAGGTCGATTTGGCGAGGTCGCGGCCGGCGCGGGCATCCTGCTTCCAGGTCCAGTCCTGGCCCGTCATGTCGATCAACGGCGCAAGGTTCTGCGCGAAGAACCGGTCCATCAGGCCGCCTGGCGCGAACAGCTTGGCGAAATCGGCAATAGAGATCTCCTCCGTGCTGTCGCTGGCAAAGGGATAGTGGCCATTGACCGCCTCCTCGCAGGGGCGTGTGACCGTCTCATCGAGCGTCTGGTTGAGGTTGGCCACCGAGGTCTCCGCGACATTGCCCTCGAACTCGTCCGCGGCCGCATTGACCATGCGCGCGAGCTGCTTCGGCAGGCGCGAGACATTGGCGCGCAGCGTCGAGATCTGCAGCTTCAGGTTCGCGTTGACCCGCTCCGTCTGCGAAGGGACGTCCGCCGCAAGCTTCACGCCCTGGTAGATATCGTGGAAATTCTGCGTCAGCGCATCGAGCGGGCGGCGTCCGGCGGAACCGCTCACCAGCGCCTGGAAGGGCCTGAATTGCGCTTCCACGGTGGCGCCGGCGTTCTGCGTGGCGAACGAGCTTGTGCCGGCACGGCTCTGCGACTTGCCGCCGGCGATCTGCAGACCGATGCGGGCCAGGCCCTTGGCTATGCCGGCCGGATCCTGCTCAGCCGTGCCGGCATTGTCCTCGGCGGCGTTGTCCTTCGTCAATGCCGTTTCATCGGCGATCGCCGTGAACAGCCGGTCCAGCGGCGAGTCCGGCGAGGCGGCGGCGGAGAGCGCGATATATTGCGGCTTGTCCTTCAGCATCGCCTTGAATTTCAACTGGTCGAGCGCGCCGCTCCAGGCGGAAGCGAATTCCTTGCCGTAGCGGTCGATGAGTTCGGGGCCGAGCTTGGGCAGGTCCTGGTCGATGCCGCCCTGCTCGCCGCCGCCGCCGAGAACCCATTGGTCGTCGACCAGCATCTGCGCGATGCGCGAGAGCTGCGGGAGGTAGAAGCGGTTGAAGCCGGCTCGCGTATAGAGGCCGGGAACGTCAAGGTCGGAGAGCTCGCTGCCATCCATGCGTTCGAACAGAAGCTGCGCTTCCGGGCCGGCTTTCGCGGCAACGGAAAAGTCCTCGAGCCTCGCCGCGTAGACCGCCGACCTGATCAGCGCCGAAGCGCGGTCGGCGAGGCTCATGCGTCCGAGCGAGCGCTGCGCTGCCTCGACCAGCGGCTGGTTGAGCTCGAAGACCGGGTCATAGGCATCGTCGAGCGTGAGCATGGCGCGCAGATGCTTTTCGAGTTGCGCGCGGCCCTCGCGGTTGTTCTCGCCTGGATACCGGTTCTCCTCCCAGTCCTGCTTCATCCAGGAAACGATCAGCTCGTCGTCGACCTTCGGCGCCTTGCCGCCCAGCATCAGGTAGATCTTCAGCGGCTCGTAGAGCGCGATCGGATCGGCCATCTTGGCCTGGATCGTCCGCTCCGCCTGAACCAGGAGCCGGGAGCGGAAGCTTCGCTCCAGCGCCTGCCGGTAGGCCGTTTTGGACGCCGACAGAAGTCTCCCTCTTTGGCTGAGCCCGAAACTCTCCTCGACCGGCCTCGTTTGGGCGGCGGTTTCGAATCCGGCCGGGAGGTTGCGCAACTGGTCGAGCGGGCCGATGACGTTCTCCAGATCGACATCGGTAACGGTCGTGCTCTTGAGCAGGGAATCCGCGCTCTGGCGGTATTGCGCCATCGCCTGCCTGGTGGAGTCGATCAGCGACCGGTTGGCGGTGAAGCTGAAACCAAGCACACCGAGCGTCGCCAAAGCCGCCAGCGCGATCACGGCGAGGCCGCCAAATCTGGCGAGCCTGGCGCGCCGCTCCGCGGCCCTGTCGAAGGAGACCCAACCTGCCTCCGGAAAGATCACCTTCGCCAGCAGATCATGCAGGAAGAAGCTCTTGCCGGTACCGGAAAGATGCGCTTGGGAAGCGCTGCCGAAACTGCGGCCGATCGCGCCCAGCACCTGATCGATGGGCGTTCCTTCCTGCGTTCCGGAAGAGAAATAGAGCCCGCGCAGGCTGACATTGACCTGGCTGCGGGACGGATCGAACAGGCTGCTGACGAAACGCACGACGCGGGCCCTCAGTGCCCCGAACTGCGCCGGAAAGCCGAAGATCGCGATGCGCGCCACCGGGTCGGCCTCGTCCTGCAGGCGGTCGACGATCCCGTCCGCAAGTTGCCTGGCCAGCGCGTCGAACTCGCCCGGGGCCTCGCCGGTCATGTTCTTGTTGCGGTCGGTGGTCTGGAACGTCGCGCCCCACACTTTCTGCCGACGGGCTTCGTCGAAATCGCCGAAATAGTCCATGAAGCCGGCGACGAGGTCCGCCTTGGTGAAGAGCAGGTAGACCGGGAACTGTATTTTCAGCGTCTCGTGCAACTCGCGCAGGCGGCTCCTTATCTCGGTGACATGCACGTCGAGCTGCTGGTCGTCGAGGCCGACGAGATCGGCAAGGCTGATGGCGAGGATCACGCCGTTGATCGGCTGCCTGATGCGGTATTTCTTCAAAAGTCCCAGGAAGGCGAGCCAGCTTGCCTTGTCGCGCTCGCGGTCCGACTCCTGCGTCGTATAGCGGCCGGCGGTATCGATCAGCACGGCATCGTCGGTGAACCACCAGTCGCAGGACCGCGTGCCGCCGACGCCGGCCACCGGCTGGGCGCTGCCGGAACCGGCCAGCGGGAACTTCAACCCCGAATTGACCAGCGCCGTCGTCTTGCCGGCTCCCGGCGGGCCGATGATGATGTACCAGGGGATTTGGTAGAGGAAGTTGCGCTTGCCGCTCGACTGCTTCAGCGTCGCGATGGCCTCGCTCATGCGCGCCTCGAGCACTTGTCCATCGTCGTTCCGGTCGTCGCTGTGCACGATGGCTGCTTCGAGCGCCTTTTGCGCCTTGCGCCCTTGCCACAGGCGGATGCCGTAGAACAATGCGAGCACAGCAACCGTCACGCCGATGATCGTCGCCCTGAGCCAGGCAGGCCCGAGGGGACGGGTATCGGCGAAGCGGATCAGCGGCCCGGCATACCAGACCGCCGCCGAGAAACCGGCGAGCGCCAGCAGGCTGAATATCCTGAGCACCCAGCGCATCAGTGCCGCTCCCCGCCGCGCCCGCTCACAGCGTTTCCTCCTTCGGGATCATCACGTCGACGCGGCGGTTTTTCGCGCGGCCTTCCGGCGTCGCATTGTCGGCGATAGGTTCGTCCTCGCCCTTGCCGTCGACCGCTATGCGTGACGGATCCTTGAGCTCTTTCGCCATCATCGTCTGGACGGCTTTGGCGCGGGCGACGGAAAGATCGAAGTTGGACTTGAACTGGCTCGACTTCTTCGGCTTCACATTGTCGGTGTGACCGACGATCCGGATCGGCCCGGGCTCGGCATCGAGGGCCGTGGCAATGTCGGCCGCGATGGGCTGAAACTGGTCCTTCAGCTCGGCCTGGCCGGACGCGAACAAAAGCTGGTTGTTGACCTCCACGACGATGAAATCGCCCTTCGTGCCGACCGTCAGCCCGCCGACGGCGATCTCCTTGGCTAAAGCTGCGCGGATGCGGTCGATCTGGGTGGTGTCGGGAACGACAGGCGGCGGTGGTGCCGCCTCCTCGGGTTTGGCGATTGGCGCGACACTGGCGCGCTCGATGGTGACCGGTGTCGAAGGAGTGAGCGCCAGCAATTCGCCGGCGGTGACGTCGCCCTCATCGGTGATGAGGACGCGCAATGCGAAGAACGCCGCCGTCACCAGCGTCGCGGCGGCGGCCGCGACCGCCCACAGCGGTAGCCGCGCCCTTGGCTTTGGCATCGTCGCCGCCATGCCTTGCCAGTGGGGCGAGATGTCGTCGCCTTCACCCGGCCTGAAGTAGCGGATCGTGTCGTAGACATCGCGCCGGACGCGTTCGAGAGTGTCCCGTTGGCCGGTCCGCCCGCGATACTGCCCTTCGAACCCGAGCGACAGGCAGGCATGCATCAACTCGAGCAGGTCGTGATGCCCCTCCGGGTTGCCCAGGATCTTGTTCAGCGCCTCGTAGAAACCGGCGCCTGTGGGCTTCGTATGGAAGAACTGCAATACGAGACTGTGCGGGCCCCAGGCGTCGTCCTTTGGCCAGGGCAGGTTGCCGACGAGATCGTCGGCGGTCTCGCAAAGGGCGAATTTCGCGATTCTGCCATCCTCCCCGGCAATGCCGGCTTTCGCCATCTCCCGGTCGAACGTCCCGATCGCTTCGGCGATATGCTCCGCCAAGGGGGCCGCCTGCCTTTCGACCGGCATCAGCCGCAATTGGCCGAACAGCATCAGCAGGGGCGCCGCCGCGGCGAGAATTGGATTGGCCGTGGTGTATGTCACGCCGTCCGTGGCGTCGAGCAGCATCTCCTGTTGCAGCGCCGGCACGGATGCCGCAGGCGCCGCCGCATCGGGAGCAGCGCCTTGATGGATCACGGTTCCGGACGACCAGCCGGTCGGCATTCGCCCGCCGACGCCGGGATCGAACACTGTCGATTCCCGGGGAGGTGTCGGAGTTTGCCCAACGCCACCCGAGGAGGAGATCTCGGGAGCCGCGGGCGACCGTTGTCTTGGCCGCGGCGCACGGATGACCGTCTTGTCCGCCGGCGCGGAGGGATCGTCCTTCGAGCTCATCGGCGGTCCACCGTCGCGGTGCAGCGAACAAGTCGAGGAAAGAAGCCGGCTGCGCCCTTTTTATGCCGAGATTTGGCGGCGGGCCGGATGGAAAGGCTCATCTCGCCGAAACATGACATTGCTGCACACGCCCCAAGTCACGCCGCTTTGCCCGCCAGGCAAGCTTCCGTGCGTTATCCTAATCGCACAGGCAGCTGATTGAAATCGGGCAGCCGATTGAAATCGGAAGGCAGGATGCTCGAAGCAGCGGTTTCTTCTGTGAGACCCGTCACATAGCGCCGGGTTCGTTACTTCTGCTTGCCGGCCTTGGCGTAGGCTTCGCTGAAATAGGCCAGGAAGACGTCGAGCATGCCGTTTTCGTGCTTCTCTTCCATCGTCCGCCAGGTGGCGACCAGGGCGTCCCATGCCTGGCTTTTCTTGGATGAAAAGGAGGCCGGCGGCAGCTTCCTGGCGATCGCCTCGGGCGACAGATCGTCGAGCAGCCTGGAGAGCGCGGCCTGCATGGCGGCGTAAGTGGCGAATTCGTGGGTCTTGAGGTCCCGGAAAGCGTCCTCGACGCTGTGCGTGGCGTCGAGATAGCCGGCCCTGCGTTTGGCGAACATGATCTCCAGGATGTCGTCGGTGCCGGGCACGAATTTCAGCGGGTTGTTGTCCTCCGCGCCGATCATCGTGCGATGCGCGCTTTTGGCCAGCACTTTGGCCGCCGCGCGCGCCTTGAGCAGCAGCGACAACTGCTCGACCGTGGTTCTGAGCACGGCGCCGATCTCGGCGGCCACCTCATGCGGATCGCGCGACTGAAGCAGGTCAGGCGAAATGCCGGCCGCCTTCGCGATATCCCGCAACAGCCTGTCGGCCTCCGCGGGCCGGCCGGCATTTCGC
>SAQE01000036.1 GCA_004020545.1 Mesorhizobium sp.
TCCCCCTTCATCCTTTACCCACGGAATCACCAACCCGGTTCCGTGCAAAGGCCTCACAAGGGGAGAGGGTGGAGGCCTAGCCTTGGCATTTGCGCAGCCCGGCCATCTTGCCTAAGTTGACGGTTCGCTCGGACGAACCTTCGTCCCGCCTGCCCCCGAATTGAATGGCTTCCCTGATGACCGAAATCGACCTGATCCCCGTCTTCGACGGCCACAACGACACGCTGCTTCGGCTCTACCAATCCAAGGAAGCGGATGTCGAAAAGCTGTTCATCGAAGGGACGCCGGGCGGCCATATCGATCTGCCACGCGCCAACAAAGGCGGCTTTGCCGGCGGCATGTTCGCGATCTTCCCGCCGCCGATCGAAAAGACCAAGCGCAGCGTCGTGCCGCCGGCGCCGAGCGACAATGAGCCCCTGCCGCCGGAACTGCCGCGCGCCGAGGCGATCACCTCCACCATCGGCATGGCCTCGATCCTGTTCAGGTTGGAGCGCGCCGGCGCGCTGACCGTCTGCCGCAGCGCCGGCGATATCCGCGAGGCGATGGCGAAGGGCTCGATTGCGGCGGTGTTCCATATCGAAGGCGTCGAGGCGATCGATCCCGAGCTTGCCATGCTCGACGTGCTGCACGCCGCCGGCCTGCGCTCGCTGGGCATCGTCTGGAGTCGCCCTAACGCTTTCGGCAATGGCGTGCCGTTCCGCTTCCCCTCGTCGCCCGATACCGGGCCTGGCCTCACCGATGCCGGCAAGGCGCTGGTCAAGGCCTGCAACCAGCTCAGGATAATGATCGACCTCTCGCATCTCAACGAGAAGGGTTTTCGTGATGTGGCTGCGCTGAGCGATGCGCCGCTGGTCGCCACCCATTCCAACGTGCATGCGATCTGCGGCCATTCGCGCAACCTGACCGATTGGCAGCTCGGCGCGATCCGCGAATCGGGCGGCATGGTGGGCCTGAACTTCGCCACCGGCTTCCTGCGCGAGGACGGCCGCATGAATGCCGACACCGGCCTCGACATCATGGTGCGCCACATCGATTCGCTGCTGCAGGCGCTGGGCGAAGACGGCGTTGGCCTGGGCTCGGATTTTGACGGCGCCATGATCCCCGCCGTCATCGGCGACGTCGCCGGCCTGCCCAAGCTCATCGAAGCACTCGCCGCGCGCGGTTTCGGGCGCGCGCTGATCGATAAGATCGCCTATCGCAATTGGTTGAGCGTGCTGGAAAGGACCATCGGCTAGGCGAGAACTACTGCGCGTAGCCGATGCGCATCAGCCATTCCTTGCCGACGCCGCGGTCGCGGATGATCGGCAAGGGGTCCTCGTGGTCGAGCCGCGCGCAGATGCGGTAGACCTCGAGCGTCTCGGCGTTCATCTCGCCGCGCTTGAAGAAATACATCGCCGCCGCGTAGCGGGTGCGGCCGGACCACATCTCGCCGAGCGGCGTGTTGACCAGCTCCCACTGCTCGGCGGCTTCCGCTTCCGCCTCTTCCAGATCGCTTGCCATGTCAGAAATCCGCCGGCGGGTTGGCGGTGCGGCGGTCGAGCTTGATGAAGGGCCGCGGCACCACCTTCGCCCGCTTCATCAGCTTCTGGTACTGCAGCTCGCGCATCGCGTAAATCTCGACCCAGAGGTCGTCGACGATCGTGTCGCCATAGGGCCGCTGCAATGAGGCGATGGCGATGTTGCGCTTGGCCATGGGCGACCACATCGCCGAGCTCACCAGCCCGACCTCCTGGCTTTTGCGATAGTAGACGATGGCATGCTCGGCCGGGATGTTGCCTTCGATCTCAAGCCCGACCAGCACGTGGCGCAGCTTCTTGCTTGCCCGGGCTTCGAGGATGGCGCGGCGTCCGTTGAAGTGGCCTTTCTCCGGATCGACCATCAAGCCGAGGCCGATCTCGTCCGGCATGCGCAGGCGGTTGGCGCGGACGGCGTGCACGGCAGTGGTGAAATCGGCATTGGCGACGATCAGCCCGGCTTCCAGCCGGGCTCGGTTCAGCGCCGTGTAGCCGATGGCGCGGATGCCGCGCAGCTCGCCAGCCGCCATCAGCCGGTCCCACAGGCTCAGCGCCTTGCCGGCAGGCACGAACAGCTCATAGCCGAGGTCGCCGGTGAAGCCGGTGCGCGAGATGGTGAGGGTGGCGCCGTCATGCGCGAATTCGGCGAGATCGAAAACCTTGAGCCGCTCGACACCGACAAAGCCGGCGTCGCGCAGGATGGCGAAGGAGGTCGGACCTTGCAAAGCGAGCCCGGCGACGGCCTCCGTCTCTTCCTCGACGCTCACCTCGAACCGAAAAGCGCTGTCGAGCAGCCAGGGCAGATGCCGCTCCTGCGAGCACAGCCGGAAGCGCGTCGGCGACAGCCGGAACAGCGTGCCGTCGTCAAGCACGAAGCCTTCATCGTCGCACCAGGCGGTGTAGTGAACGCGGCCGGGTTTCAGCCTGGTCACGTCGCGCAGCGTGACGCGGTCGAGATAAGCTTCGGCGTCCGGGCCCTCGATCCGGTATTTCGTCATCGGCGAGATGTCGAAGAGTGCTGCCTGGCTGCGGATGGAGAAATATTCGAGCTCCTCGTCCCACAGCGAATGCGGCGCGCGGTAGCCGGCCCAGTTATACCAGTCGTTCTTCAGCGCCAACGCGTCGATGCGCGGCTGGAAGGGCGTGCCCAGCCGCAACGTGCGGAAGTGGGATTGCGCGATGGCGCGGTCGGTTGATGGTTGGACGGTGGGATGATGGTTCATGACGGCGTTGCTTCGCGCCCCCCTCTGTCCTGCCGGACATCTCCCCCTCTTGAGGGGAGATTGGCTGTTGCCGGCGATTTCGCCAATCTCCGACGTTGCAAGAAAGGCGCCGACAGATCGAGCTGCTGATCTCCCTCCTTGAGGGGGAGATGCCCGGCAGGGCAGAGGGGGGCGCCGTAGAACGCTGCGCTTGCAAATAGCGAATTCATCCTCATGCCCTCATCGCGATGACACGCCGCGCGGCGTTGAGGCCGGGCGCGCCGGAGACGCCGCCGCCCGGATGCGAACCGGCGCCGGCAAGAAACAGGCCTTCGAGCGGCGTGTCGTAGCCCGACCAGCCCGAAACCGGCCGCGACATCAGCATCTGGTCGGCCTGCAACTCGCCGTGGTGCCAGTGGCCGCCGGGCATGCGATAGCGCGCCTCGATGTCGGCCGGCGTCAAAAGCTCGGCATGGCCGACCGTTGCGCCGATCCCCGGCGCGTAGGTTTCGAGCTGCGCCATGATTGCGTTCAGGAATTGCGGCTTGCCGGCGGACCAGCCCTGCCTCAACGCATAGGGGGCATATTGCACCACGGCCGAGAGCACGCATGCGCCGGAGGGCGCTAGCATGGGATCGGTGAGGCTGGGCAGCGTGATCTCCATCACCGGCTCGGGCGAGAACTCGCCATATTTCGAGGGATTGAAGGCACGCTCGACATGATCGGGCGAAGGCGCGATGACGAGGCGGCCCTTGTGGCCAGCAGCATCAACGCCAGTGAATTGCGGCGGCTGGTCGAGCGCCAGATGGAGCTTTGCCGCATCGCCCTTCATGCGGATGTTCCTCACCTTGCGGACAAAGCCGGTGTCGACCTCGCGCGGGCCGACCAGATCGAGGATCGTCGTTGCCGGGTTGATCGCGGAAACGACGGACTTGGCCCGCAGCGTCTCGCCGCCTTGCGTGACGACGCCGACGGCGCGGCCCTTTTCGACGATGACCTTGGCGACGGGCGATGCCTTGCGGATAGAGACGCCTGCCTTCTCGGCTGCCGAACGGATAGCGGCGACGACGGCGCCCATGCCGCCTTTCGGTAGGATCTGCGCCCCGGCGAGGCCGCCGATCTCACCGGCCAGCCGGTAGTAGAGGCCGAGCAGCGAGCTCGGCGAGCGCGGTCCGAGATGGGAGCCGAGCGTCGCGTCGAAGGCGAGCAGGCCCTTCAGCCTGTCGTCCGAAAGCTGCTCGTCGAGCAGGTCGTAGACATTTATCAGAAGCACGCGCAGGAAATCGCGCATGTCTTCCTTGCCGAGTTTCTTCAATGCCAGCGCCGTCCGGCCGAGCCCGGTCATTTCGGCGAGCGACATGCCGGCAAGGTCTGGCGGGCGGCGCACCAGAAAAGGCTTCAGCACGCCGGCATAGCGCAGCAATTGCGCGCGCAGTTCCTTCCAGGCGGATTGTTCCGAAGGGCTCGCGCCGGTCAGCACCTCGCCATAGGCGCCGTGCAGCACCAGCGGACCGTCCTTCGACAATGCGACCGACGGCACGAAATCGCCGCGCTCGACCTTAAGCCCATGGCGTTCCAGCTCCAGCGTCTTCACCACATCGGGATGCAGGTGATTGAGCAGATGGGCGACCGCGGAGACGCGGAAGCCCGGCGCGAATTCCTCGGTGCGCGCGGCACCACCGACCTCGTTGCCGGCCTCGAGCAGCAGCACCTTGCGGCCGGACTTCGCCAGCGTGGCGGCAGCGACAAGGCCGTTGTGGCCACCGCCGATGACGATGGCGTCCCAGTTCGCTTCAGATGACGTCATGGGCCGGGCTCATATGCAGGGTTGGCTTGGCGAGGTCGCGCAGGATCTCGGCGGCGGCGTTGCGTCCGGGCGCGCCCATGACGCCGCCGCCGGGATGGGTGGAGGAGCCGCACATGTAGAGCCCACTGAGCGGCGAGCGGTATTGGGCGTAGCCCGGCACCGGGCGGTTGAAGAGCAGCTGGTCGAAGGTGAGCTCGCCCTGAAAAATGTTGCCTTCGGTAAGGCCGACCTCGGCCTCGATCTCGCGCGGCGTACGCACCTCCATATGGACGATGCGGTCGCGGAAGCCCGGCGAGTATTCGTCGATCTGCGCAATCACGCTTTCGGCGAAGCCATCGCGGTCGGCGCCGGTCCAGTCGCGACCTTCTATCCTGGGCGGCGCGTATTGGACGAAGCAGCTCATGAAATGCTTGCCCGGCGGCGCCATGGTCGGGTCGAGCGTGGTCGGGATCATCATGTCGAGGAAGGGGTCGGCCGACCAGCGTCCGGCCTTCCAGTCGTCATAGGCGCGCTCCATGCGCTCGATGGAATCGGTGAAGTGCATGTCGGCGCGGTAGACCGGCGAGTCCTTCGGCAAGGCCGGAAATTCGGGGAGCGAATCCAGCGCGATGTTGACCTTGCCGGACGAGCCGCGGATCTTGAAGTTCCTGACCCTGCGCAGGAAGATATCGGGCAGTTCCTTTTCCTCGACCAGCTTCAGGAAGGTGCGCTTGACGTCGGCGTTGGAGATGACGAGCTTGCCGTAGACCTCCTCGCCGCCGGCAAGCACCACGCCCTTGGCCTTGCCGTTCCTGATCAGCACATGGTCGACCTCGGCGCCGGTGCGGATGGTGCCGCCGGAGGCCTTGAAGGAGGCGGCGAGCGCCTTGGTGACGGCGCCCATGCCGCCGCGCGCATAGCCCCAGGCGCCGACCGAGCCGTCGACCTCGCCCATATAGTGGTGGAGGAGCACATAGGCCGTGCCGGGCGACATCGGACCGAGCGCGGTGCCGATAATGCCGGAAAGCGCGAAGTTCGCCTTGATGACGTCGGTCTCGAAATACTCGTCGAGGAAATCCGAGATCGACATCGTCCAGAAGCGCAAGGTCAGCGCCATCTCCTCGGCCGTGAGACCGGCGAATTTCCGGCCGAGATAGAGCAGCTCGCCGAGGTCGCGCGGCTTGAAGCTGGTCGGGTCGGGCGCGGTGCGCATCAGCAGCGGCTGGATGAAGCGGCACTGTCTTGTGACGTCGCGCGAGTAGCGGTCATAGGCCTCGGCGTCGCGCTTGGAAAAGCGCGCGAACTCGCGGCGGTGCGCATCGTGGTCGCGGTAGTTGGCGAGGTAGTCGCCGTCTCGGGTGAAGACCGCGCCGCCCTCGTAGGAAATCACCTGCAGGCCGAAGCGCGGCAGCTCCAGGTCGCGCATGATCTCGGGCCGGAACAGCGAGCAGACATAGGAGCAGTTGGAATAGAGAAAGCCCGGCGTCAGCTCACGGCTGGTGGCGGCGCCGCCGACCCAGTCGTTCTTCTCGACCACCAGCACGTCGAGCCCGGCGCGCTGCAGGTAACAGGCGTTGACCAGTCCGTTGTGGCCGCCGCCGATGACGATCGCATCCCACGCCTTCATGCGCGCTCACCCTCCATCCGGCCGCCCTTCATTTTTGCATGATCTTGGCCCTGATCGCCCGAATTTGGCACGGCTAACGGCTTTTTGTCCAGGCATATTGAATGAATGTTCAACAAATTGTGTTGCGTTTTCCCGTTGATGCGCTAGGCTTTACCCCGCATTTCTGGAGGCCGAGATCCGATGATCGAAACGGCTGACGCCGAGCCGGAATATGACGACACCGCCATTCGCTTCCTGGAAGCGCTCTGGGGCGATGGCTATCTGTCGCCGGGCGGTCCCGAAGAAGTCGACCGCGTGGTCGAAGGCCTGGCGCTCAAGGGCAAGACGATCCTCGATATCGGCTGCGGCGCCGGCGGCATCACGCTGCATCTGGTCGCGCGCCATGGCGCGGCGCATGCGATCGGCTTCGACGTCGAACGGCCGGTGATCGAGGCGGCGAGGCGAGGGGTGGCCGTGCAGGGTCTCCAAGACCGTGTCCGCTTCGTTCAGGCGCCGCCTGGACCGCTGCCGTTTGCCGACGCTTCCTTCGATGTCGTCTTCTCCAAGGATGCGCTGTTGCATGTGCCCGACAAAGACGCGCTGTTCGCAGAAATCTTCCGCGTGCTGAACCCGGGCGGCGTGTTCGCCGCGTCGAACTGGATGATCGGGCATGACGGCGAGCCGTCGCCTGAGATGAAGGCCTATGTCGCAGCCGAGGGGCTCTCCTTCGCCATGGCCTCGCCGGCGCGCTACGCCGAAGCGATGCGGCGCGCCGGCTTTACCGACATCACCATACGCGACCGCAATCCATGGTACCGCGAGGTCGCGCGGGACGAATTGGCGCGCCTGAAGGGGCCGCTTTATCAACCCGTCGCCGCTGCGGTCGGCGCGGCCTATGTCGACAAGAACATCCGGACCTGGGAGGCGATGCAGAAGGTGCTTGACAGTGGCGAGCACCGCCCCACTCATCTGCGCGGTTGGAAGCCGGTTGGATAGCCGGCGATGCTGGAGACCGTCACACCCATGAAGACTGCAGAGGCCACCGACAATGCCGCTGAATCGCTGCGCAAAGGCGATGCCGAAAAGCGCGGCCGCAAGGCCTCGAAAGAGGTCCGGCAGCTGCAACTGATCGAGGCGACGATCGATTCACTGGCCAAGCGCGGCTATGCCGAAACGACGATGGCCAATGTCGCGGATGGCGCAGGCCTGTCGCGCGGCATCGTCAACTTCCATTTCGAGAGCAAGGAAAAGCTCCTGATCGCCACGCTGCAGCACATGTATGACGAGTATTCGGCGCATTGGCGCACAGCCTTGCAGAAGGCGGGCGACGATCCGGCGCGACAATTGCAGCATCTGGTGTGGGCCGATTTCGATCGATCGATCTGCAACAAGCGCAAGCTCGCGGCTTGGCTCGCCTTCTGGGGCGAAGCCAAGTCGCGGCCGATCTACCAGGCGCTGAGCAGCTCGCGCGACAATCACTACCAGCAGGTCTTCATCGATCTCTGCACGACGCTCAAACAGAGCGGCGGCTATGCCTATGAGCCCCAGGCCATTGCGCTAGCGCTCAGCGCCATGCTCGAGGGCCTGTGGCTGCGGCTGATGATGGGGACGGAGGACACCACGCGCGAGACCGCGCTGCAGGCGGCGAACGCGTTTTTGGCCGCCGCCTTCCCGAAACACTATGGCTAGCAAAAGCCGGGGGTTCGCAACAGCCGGCCTACAAGACCGGCAAGACCAAAAGAGGATGGAACAGCATGAAGAATCTTAGCCGACGCCTGACTTTGACCTTGGCGCTTGGGAGTGCGATCGCGGCTTCGGCGGCGGCGTTCGCCGTCGCCGCCGACAAGGACCTGACCGTGTTCGACTGGTCCGGCTACGAGGACCCGAGCTTCCACGGCAAATATATCGAGAAGAACGGCGACTCGCCGAGCTTCGCCTTCTTTGGCGACGAGGATGAGGCTTTCGAAAAGATCCGCTCCGGGTTCAAGTCCGATCTAGGCCATCCCTGCTCGCAAAGCGTGGTGAAGTGGCGCGAAGCGGGACTGCTGCAGCCGCTCGACACTTCGAAGATCACCGGCTGGAAGGACCTCAATCCCGGCATCATGGCGATGAAGGCCCTCGCCACCACGCCCGACGGCAAGGCCTGGTTCATGCCCTGGGACTGGGGCGACACCCAGCTCACCTACAATTCCGATAAGATCGCCGAAAAGGACGTGCAGTCGCTGAAGGCTTTCGCCGATCCGAAATACAAGGGCAGGGTCTCGATCCCCGACAATGTCGACGACGCCTATGCGCTGGCCAGTCTCGCCATCGGGTTGAAAGATTGGACCAAGATGACGGACGAGCAGTTCAAGCAGGCGTCCGACTTCCTGCGCCAGGTGCACAAGAATGTCCGCTCCTACTGGACCGACACCACCGACATCGTGCAGCTGCTCTCGGGCGGCGAAGTCGACCTCGCCTGGGCCTGGAACGATGCGACGGTGCAGTCGGTCAAGGCCGGCGTGCCGATCAAGTCCAAGAAGGGCACCGACGAGGGCATCTCGACCTGGGTGTGCGGCTACGTGCTGTTCAAGGACGCGCCCGGCAACATCGACAAGGCCTATGACTACCTCAACGCCGTCAACGATCCGGAAATCGCCAAGGTGCTGGTCAAGGACTGGGGCTACGGCCAGGCCAACGCCAAGGGCATGGCCGGCGTCGACCGGGCGGTGCTGAAGGAAAAGGGCTACGACAACGTGGAAAAGTGGGTCGACAAGACGCTGTTCCAGCAGCCGCTGCCTTCCGAGCTCAAGCTCAAGATGATCGCCGAGTTCGAGAAGATCAAAGCCGGCTATTGAGCGCTGGCTTGAGGTCTCGCCCGCTCCGCATCCGAGCGGACGGGCGGGCTCGCCAAAGCTACTGAATTCTCCTAACTTCCGCCAATGCGTTCGCGACGGGGGAGTTTTTCGCGCCATGAAATCCGTGTTTCGCCGTTGTGCGCTTGCGGCCGTCGTCACCGTCGGCGCCGGTGCGGCCTATGCGCTTGCCGAGGGCGGCGGCGATCTCGTCGTCTTCGACTGGTCGGGCTATGAGGACCCGCTGCTGCATCCGGCCTACACCGCCAAATACGGCGCCGAGCCGAGCTTCTCCTTCTTCGGCGATGAGGACGAAGCCTTCGAGAAGATGCGCGCCGGCTTCAAGGCCGACATCGCCCATCCTTGCTCGCAGAGCGTGGTGAAGTGGCGCGAGGCCGGCCTGCTGCAGCCGCTCGACACCTCGAAGATCGCCGGCTGGAAGGACCTCAATCCCGGCATCATGGCGATGAAGGATCTTGCCACCACCGCCGACGGCAAGGCGTGGTTCATGCCCTTCGACTGGGGCAACACCTCGCTGCTCTATCGCACCGACAAGGTGACGGCGGAAGAGGCGCAATCGCTGAAAGTGTTCGCCGATCCCAAGTTCAAGGGCCGCGTCACCATCGGCGACAATGTCGACGATGCGTATGCGCTGGCAAGCCTGGTCATCGGGCTGAAGGACTGGACCAAGATGACCGACGAGCAGTTCAGCCAAGCTTCCGCCTTCCTGCGCGACGTGCACAAGAACATCCGCTTCTACTGGACCGACGACACCGACCTCAACCAGGCCTTCACCGGCAACGAGGTCGATCTGGTCTGGGGCTGGAACGAGACCTATGTGACGCTGAAAGGACAAGGACTGCCGATCGAGATGAACCGCAACACCAAGGAAGGCCTGTCGACCTGGGTGTGCGGCTATGTGCTGATGAAGGACGCGCCGGGCAAGCTCGACCAGGCCTATGATTTTCTGAACGCCGTCAACGCGCCCGACGTTTCGGAGTATATGGTGAAAACCTTCGGCTACGGCCACGGTAACAATGCCGGCATGGCGGCGATGGACCGGAAGCTGCTCACCGACCGCGGTTTCGACAATCTCGACAAGTTCCTCGATAAGACACTGTTCCAGCGGCCGGTCGCGCCGGAGCTCAAGCAGCGGATGGTTGCCGAGTTCGAGAAGATCAAGGCCGGCTATTGAGCAGCAAAACCGAAAGGACCGACGTCATAGTCGTCGGCGCCGGTTTTACCGGCCTGTCGGCTGCGCTAGAATTGAAGCGCGCCGGCGTCGATTTCCTCGTCCTGGAAGCACGCGACCGCGTCGGCGGCCGTGTGGAAGCCATGCGAAACGGGCTCGGTGAGCTGATCGACAGCGGCGGCCAGTTCTTGTGCGAGGACATGCCGGAACTGATGGCGTTGGCCAAGGCGCGCGGCAAGACATTCGTCGAGACCTATGTCGATGGCGAATTCATTACCCACCCATCGATGTCCGTCGAGGAAGCCGAGCGGACCTACCGGATCGCGATGGCGATCCGCGAGCGCATGAACGGGATCGAGCCAGACGATCCCTCGATCACCGGGCTGACCGTCGCGACATGGCTCGAACGCCAGAAGGACACGGCCGACGCCAAGGCCGCCTTTCGTTCGATGATCGAGGGCCTGTGGTGCCTGGCGCTGGACAAGGTGCCGTTGTGGCACCTGATCGACAACGATCGCCGCATCACCAACGAGGTGTTCGAACTGCAATATTTCTTGCGCGAAACCATGCAGTCGCTGGCCGACGATCTGGCGGGTGATCTCGGCGACCGGCTGCGGCTCAATGAGGCGGTGACGCGCATCGAGCATGGATCGGATGGCGTTCGCGCAACCACCGCCGGGGACATCATCGAGGCGCGCGCAATGCTGGTCGCGCTGCCGCCCGCAACGGCCTCGAAGGTGGATTTCGCACCTGCCTTGCCACCGGCCTTGGCGAAGGCCTTAGGCGTTTGGGAGAGTGGCGCGGTGATCAAGATCCTGGTGCGCTATGCCAGGCCATTCTGGCGCGAGCGGAATCTGCGCGGCATGGTCATGTGGCGCGATCAGCCGGGGCTGTTTGCCTGCGACGCCAGCAAGGATCTCGACCATGCCGCGCTTATCGTCTTCATCGGCGGGCCTCTTGCGCTGCGCTGGCACGAACTGGACCAGACGGCGCTGCGCGCCGAGGTGACGGCGAGGCTGGTGAAAGCGCTCGGCCCGGAAGCGGCGGACATCGTCGATTTCAGCTCACGCGACTGGACGCATGACCGTTGGAGCGGCGGCGCCTACAGCGACCTCATCATCGACGCCACGGCGAGGAACGCCGAGCGCACCATCCTTGCCGGCGCGCCGCCGGTCTATTTCTCGGCTTCGGAACTCTCGCCGTCTTTTCCCGGCTATGTCGAAGGCGCGATCGTAGCAGGGCGTATCGCCGCCAGGAAAATTCAGTCGGCCATCGCCACCAGCGCCTCGGGATCGTAGGCGAGGCGGATCGGCGCGCCGACCGGAATGTCGTCGGCGCCGAAATCGTTGGTCTCGGTCACCGAGAGCGGTTTTTCCAACCCCGGGATCTCGACGATCAGATGCGTGATCTCGCCGAAATAGTGGCGCTCGACCACCTTGCCGGCGACCTCGAACTTTGCCGACGCATTGTCCCACAGGACACGCAAACGCTCGGGCCGAATGCCAAGGGTCGCCGCGCCGCCATTGCGCACGAAGGCTTTCGGCTTGTCGGTTTTCACGCGGCCGAAGCCAAGCGTGTCGACAACCAGCGAAGCGCCGTTCTCCGCGACGATCTGGGCTTTCACAAAATTCATCCCGCCGAGGAAGTCGGCGACCTGGCGGTTGACCGGGCGCTGGTAGATTTCCTTGGGCGAAGCGACCTGGGCGATGCGGCCGCCAAACATGACGGCGATACGGTCCGACATCGCCAAAGCCTCATACTGGTCGTGGGTGACAAGCACGAAGGTGATGCCGACGGCCTGCTGCAGGCGGCGCAGCTCGACCTGCATCTGCTCGCGCAGCTTCTTGTCGAGCGCCGAGAGCGGCTCGTCGAGGAGCAGCACCTTCGGGCGCATGACCAGCGCGCGGGCAAGCGCGACGCGCTGACGCTGGCCGCCGGAGAGCTCGGTCGCGCGCCTCTTGCCGAGGCCGGTCAGCGAGACCTGCGCCAGCGCCTCCTCGACGCGGCGTTTTTCTTCGCCGCCCTGCAGCTTCAGGCGCTTCAGCCCATAGGCGACATTCTGCTCGACATTGAGGTGCGGGAAGATCGCATAGCTCTGGAAGACCATGTTGGTCGGGCGGCGATTGGCGGGGATGCCGTCCATCGGCTGGCCATCGACGGCGATCGAGCCGCTGGTCGGCGTGTCGAAGCCGGCGATCATGCGCAAAAGCGTGGTCTTGCCGCAGCCGGAAGGCCCGAGCAGCGAGAAGAACTCGCCTTCCCGGATGTTGAGCGAGGCATCGTCCAGCGCCTTGAAGGCGCCGTAGCTTCGGGTGACATCGCGGATCTCGATCATGACGCGGTCCGATTGGGTGCGCTCCGGCTGGACCCGCTCAAGCATAGAGGCCTCCCTCGTTCTGGGTGCGTCTGGCCGCGCGGCGGCGCAGGATTTCGGCAACGGTCATCAGCACGAAGGACGCCACCAGCAGCAAGGTGCCAAGCGCCAGCACGCCGGGGAGCTTGGCCGCAAAGCGGAGCTGGCCCCAGATATAGATCGGCAGCGTCGCTTCGGTGCCGGTGAGGAAGAAGGCGATGATGAACTCGTCGAGCGAGATGGTGAAGCAGACGAGCAGGCTGGAGATGATCGCCGGCGCGACCATCGGCAGCGTCACACGCCGGAAGGTACCGAAGGCGCTCTCGCCGAGATCGGCGGAAGCCTCCTCGAGGCTGCGGTCGAAACCTTCGAAACCGGAGGTCAGCACCGTCATCGAATAGGGGATGCAGACCAGCACATGGCCGAGCACCACGGTGAACAGCGACAGGCTGAGGCCGAGCTGCAGCATCACCAAGAGCATCGAAATGGCGACGATCACCTCGGGCAGCACCAGCGGCGCCATGATCAACCCGTTGATGGTGCGGCGGCCGGGATAGCGGTAGCGTGTGATCGAACGGGCGGCGAGGATGCCGAGCACGGTCGACAGGATCGAGGCCGAGACGCCGACCAGAAGACTGTTCCAGGTGGCGTCGATCAGCGCCGGCGTGCGCGGCAGGTCCTCATACCAATGAAGCGTGACGCCGGAGAGCGGGAATTTCGGCGTCGCCGCGGTGTTGATCGAGAAGATCGGCAGGAAGATCACCGGCAAATAGAGAAAGGCGACGTAGAGGATGGCGTAACTCGTGAGCCAGCTTGGCAGGAAACGTCGCATCGCCGTCATCGCGCCAGCCTCTGGATAGCGCGAATGACCAGCACGGTGGCGCCGGCCATTAGCGAGACGATGACCATGGTGGTGACCGAGAGCGCGGCGCCGAGCGGCCAGTTCGACGCCTTGCCGAACTGCGCCTGGATGGCGTTGGCGATCATGACGCCGTCCTTGCCGCCGACCAGCTTCGGCGTGACATAATCGCCGACGGTCGGGATCATGACGATCAGCGCGGCCGAGATGACGCCGGGCGCCGACAGCGGCAAGGTCACGCGCAGGAAGGAGCGCAGCGGCCCGTCGCCGAGGTCGGTCGCCGCTTCGACAAGCGTGCGGTCGACCTTCTCCAGCGAAACGAAGATCGGCAGGATGGCGAAGGTCGCCCAAGCGTGGGTGAGCGTGATGATGACGGCGCTGGAATTGTAGAGCAGCGCCGTCGACGGCTCGTGGATGATGCCGAGCCCTATCAGTCCGGAATTGAGCACGCCGTTATAGCCGAGGATCACCTTCCACGACATCACGCGCAGCAGGTAGCTGGTCCAGAACGGGATGGTGATGAGGAACAGCCAGAGACTCTTGTGGCGGCCGCCATGGAAGGAAATGAAATAGGCGATCGGGTAGGCGAGGATCACTGTCAGCGCACTGACCGTCAGCGAGATGTAGAGCGAGCGCCAGAGAAGGTCGCGGTAGATCGGCTCGGTGAGCGCGATCCGATAGTTCTCCAGCGTGAATGTGTGATCGATGGTGAGATAGTCCTGCGTCCAGAAGGAATGGGCGATGACGACCAGGATCGGCAGGACGAGAAGGATGAGCGCGTAGAGGAAGGTCGGGCTGATCAGCGCAAAGCCCTGGACGGCTTCCGATTGCAGAAGGGGACTTCGTCTGGCTCCCGCCACGCGCAGCGGCGGCGACCCTTCCGCAGCCACCGTCATTGCAGCGCTCCGGGCGTGATTGCAGTTGCTGGCTCGGACTGTCCCGCCATGCGGCCTTCCCATTAACCGGCGCCGTGTTCCCAATTCTTATGCCTCGAGCAATCGCTCACTGGCTTGCCGGCTTTCTTTCATCATGAGCGTATCCGCTGATTGAAATCAAGCGCTATTTCTGTAATATTGATTGAACGGACATTCAAAATGAAGCGACGAAAAGCCGATTTTCAAGGGTTTGCCGCTTTGTTTCTGTCCAAGAAAAATCGGCAACCGAACGATGCGAGGCTAACATGGCGGCTCAAAGCAAGATCAGCGAGATCATCGAGGACGGCGACGACGCGGTCGAGCTTGCCAAGCGTCATCTCGTCCAGCCTTGGCCCTATGCCGGCTCGGTCGGCGCCGAGGCGCGGGCGCTGATCGGCGGAGGCGACGGCATCTACGTCACCGACGCTTCCGGAAAGCGGCTGATCGACGGGCCGGCCGGCATGTGGTGCATCAATGTCGGCCATCGCCGCGAGGAGCTGGCGAGGGTGATGTACGACCAGGCAATGGCGCTCTCCTACAACACGCCCTGGTACACGATGAATGCGCCGTCGGCCGAGCTCGCCAGGCGCATCGCCGACGCCGCTCCCGGCGACCTCAGCCATACCTTCTTCACCACCGGCGGCTCGTCGGCTGTTGAGACGGCGCTGCGCTTCATGCAGTTCTACAACAACGTCCGCGGCCGCCCGGAGAAGAAGCTGATCCTCAGCCGTGGCGGCGCCTATCACGGCTCGACCTATCTGTCGGCCTCGCTTAACGGCCGTCCGCGCGACCGCGACTGGATGGACGGCGCCGACGAACTGGTGGTGAAGCTATCTTCGCCCGATCCGTTCCGGCGGCCGAAGGACATGAGCATCGCCGCCTTCGCCGATTTCCTCGTCGACCAGTTCCGTGACACCGTCGCGCGCGTCGGCGCCGATCGGATCGGCGCCTTTGTCGGCGAGCCGGTGCAAGCGTCCGGCGGCGTTGTCGTACCGCCTGACGGGTATCTCAAGCGCATCCGCGAGATCTGTCGCGAGAACGATATCCTTTTTGTCTCCGACGAGGTGGTGACCGGCTTCGGGCGGCTCGGGCACGTCTTTGCCTCGGGCGACGTGTTCGGTATCGACCCGGACATGATCACCTTCGCCAAGGGCGTCACCTCGGGCTATTTCCCGCTCGGCGGCGTCATCATCTCGGAGCGGCTGCTGGAGGAGCTGCGCCGGTCCAACCATCCCGACGCGCTGTTCGGCCATGGCTTGACCTACACCAGTCATCCGATCGGCTGTGCGGTGGCGTTGAAGAACCTCGACCTCCTGGAAGGAGGCGTGCTTCAGCATGCACGCGAGATCGCGCCCTATTTTCAGGCGCGGCTGAAGACGCTGGAGGAGCTGCCGCTGGTCGGCGAGGTGCGCGGCGTCGGCCTGATGGCTTGCGTCGAATGCGTCGCCGACCGCGAGAGCAAGAACCCGCTACAGCTCGACAAGGATGTCGGAAAACGCATCGACGCGCATTGCCACGAGCTCGGCTTGCTCGTCCGGCCGCTGATCAACATGTGCGTGATGTCGCCGCCGCTGATCATCAGCCGCGAGCAGGTCGACGACATGGTCGCCATCCTGCGCGAGGGGATTTCGCGGACCATGGATGATCTCAGGAAAGAAGGGGTCTGGCGGGGGTGACGTTCTTCCTTCTCCCCGTTTCACGGGGAGAAGGTGCCCGAAGGGCGGATGAGGGGCGGCGCCGACCTTGGCGATTGGCCGTGGCCGCCGGACTTCAGAAGCTATCGCCCGGCTGAAACGATAATCTCATAAGCCGGCGCTGCCCTCACCTGCCTGCCGGCATCCTCTCCCCGTAGAACGGGGAGAGGGACGCTCTCATCCCCTCGACCTCAGCGCGTCGTTCAATCCCCACATGTCCTTTTCCTCGGGCGCCGTCTCCAGGTTCAGCACCGGGACCTGCCTGCGCAGGTGGTCGTGATGGGTGCGCACGCCATATTCGAGGTCGGAGAGGTAGAACCCTCCGAAGGCTTCCGACAGCATGGATTCGTTCGACCAGACCGAAAGCTGGACATCCTCGTTCATCGTGTCGCGGTCGATGCGGTAGGCGAGGTAACGCGCCGCCGCCTGCTCCCTGGTCTCGTCCGGATAGCGGTAGACCGCACCGCGCAGCAGCGTCTCGCCGGTCGACAGCGGGAACTCCTGATAGAACTGCACCGATTCCGGCATGATCGACAGCGCATTGTTGGGGAAGATGCCGTAATAGATCCAGGCCCGGCGCAGGTGCTCCGGCAAGTGCGCCGGCTCGGGCGCGATCCTGATGTACTGGCCGACGCTCCAGCGCCGTCCGGCATGCGGGTTGTAGGTGGCGAAGGACCGCGACACGCCATTGATGAAAGGCTCGTCGAAATAGGTCGCGCCATAGAGGTCCTGCAGCGCCGGATGCGCCATGGCGACGTGGTAGCCTTCATTGTCGACGTCGCGCACCGACTTCCAGTTGACCGGCGATTTCTGCGTCCAGATGCCCCAGGATGGCACCATGTCGGCAACGTGATAGTGGGCGATCTCCGCCTCGATCGGCTTCAAGAGCTCGGCTACCGAAGGCTGCGGGCCACCCTTGCGGAAACGAATGAAGATGAAGCCCATCCAGATTTCGAGGTCGAGCGGCATCAGGCCGAACTCGGTCTTGTCGAGCTCGGGGAAAGAGCGCGGGCGCGCCGCGCCGCGCAGCGTGCCGTCGAGATTGTAGACCCAGCCGTGGAACGGGCAGACCAACGCGTTCTTGCAGGTGCCCCGGCTGTCGGCGACGACGCGGCTGCCGCGATGACGGCACATGTTGTTGAAGGCGCGCACGACGCCGTCCTTGCCGCGCACGATCAGCGCGCGCTCGCCGATAACGTCCATGGTCAGATAATCGCCTGCATTCGGCACGTCGGAGACGTGGCCGGCGATCTGCCAGTGATTGCGGAAGACGTATTCCTTCTCGAGTTCGAGAAGCGCGTTGGAGTGATAACTCCACCCCGGCAAGCCCCGCCGGTCCCAATCGTTGGGGATCGCCACGTCACGGAGGTGCGGGTTCATGGAAGTGCTCTTTTTTTGTTGAATGATCATTCAATAAAAGCATATTTTATATTGAAATGCAATGGCTTGTGAAAATATGGAAAACCCATGGCGGTGGGTTTGACCTCGCCCGGGCCGAGAAAATCCCGGAAAATCCGGGCCTTAGTCAGGGATGTGGAACAGCGGGTCCGGCCGCGGATTCGGGCGTTGCGAGAGGGTCCATTTCGGCACCTCCCGCGCTCCGGATGACCGCGACGGCCATGGCAATTCGGCGCCTGTGTGAGGTCGCTTACAGTCCGCCGCATCCGACAGGCGCATGTGTTTCTTTCGTAAACCAGAGGCGGTGAACGCTCGCCGGTCCCAAGCAGGAACAAAAGCGGCCGGCCCTGTTTCAATCCTGTTACACGGCCGATCGCACCCAATCATTCGGCTGTTACCTGGCGCGATTATGTTCGTTTCATAAGGAAAAGAAAGATAACGAATGGAACAGCCGATGTTTGCGAAAGTTCAGACCACCGATGCCAGCCGCCGCACAAACGGCCCGGAGCGCAATGATCGCCGGCCGAAGCTGGCGCTGCGCCAGCGCGCCAGCGATCATCCGATGGCGATGTTCATGCTGATCGGCATCTGCGCCTTCCTCAGCATGGTGGCCGCTCCGGCAGCGGGTCCCGCTTTCGCTTCGATCAATCCCCCGGCCAATGTCGTGGAGGGCGCGCCGACCACGCTCAAGACCGCACGCCTGCCGCAGTCGCAGATCGAGTTCGCCTGCAAGGGTCAGAACTGGGGCGCCGAAAGCCCCGATTGCCTGCGCGTCATCGCCGAGCAGTCCGGCCAGCACCGGGCCCGCGCGGTGCGCATGATCGCCAACGCCGCGCCGCTCACCAACACGCCGAACGTTTTTTAGGGCTCCCCTGAGCGCACCCTCCGCGCTCCAGTCAGGCTCCCGCCGCAATGTCGGTCGGGAGCCTCTTTTTTTGGAATATGTGGCGATTCAGGTGAGGCCGGCCTGACTTGAATCGCTACATATCCTTGGCGCGCCGGATTCAGCCTTCCACGGCCGCCGCCTGATCGGCGATAGCGGAGAGGACCCCGCGGACGTCAAGCGTCGAGAACGGCTTCTCCAGGATCTGCGGGCGCTGGTGCGGCGGCAGCGCCTCGATCTCCGCCTTGGCGCCGATAAGATCGCCGGTGACCAGCACAAAGCGTTGCGCCATCCCCGGCCGTTCGGCCAGCAGCTCGCGGTAGATCGATATGCCGCTGGTGCCCGGCATGCGCAGGTCGGAAAAGACGATGTCCGGCGGCATCTGCCCGCTCAGCACCTCGCCGGCGGACGTCCAGCTTGCGACGACGCGCGATTTCACCGCCATCAGCTCCAATATGTCGGAGAGAGAAGCGGCGACGTCAGGCTCGTCGTCGATGATCAGCGCATGGCGCAGCCCGCTCGAGCGTGCCGGACCTTCGCCGGTCTTTGCCATATCGCCGGCGATCGCCGGCAGTTGGACGACGAAGCGCGCGCCGTGCGGCTGCACTTCCTCGAACCAGATGTTGCCGTTGTGGCGCTCGACGATCGACTTCGAGATAGAAAGGCCGATGCCGGTACCGACGCCGACGGGCTTGGTGGTGAAGTAGGATTCGAAGATGCGCGAGCGGATCGCCTCGGGAATGCCGGGACCATTGTCCTCGACGGAGAATCCGGGATTGCCGCGCTCGCTGCGAAAGGTCCGCACCTTGATGCGGCGCTCGCCGGTGACGCCGGCCAGCGCATGCTGGCTGTTGATGAGGAAGTTGGCCGCGACTTGCGTGACATGGTCGGCGTCCGCCATGGCGAGCAGCGGGCCATTGGCGAAGTCGGTGTCGATGATGATGCCGCTGGAGCGCGCGCCATAGGCGGTAACCTCAAGCGCCGAGCGGATCACATGGTTGAGGTCGGTTTCGGCCTGCTCGGTCGGATGCAGGCGCACCATCGACAGGAAGCTCTTGACGATGCGGCCGCAGCGTTCGGCGGCTGCGCGCACCTTTTCGGCGCGCACCTTGGTCTGTGGGTCGGTCGCGAATTCATGCAGCAGCGTCGATTGCGCGACCACCACCGCGAGCGGGTTGTTGAGCTCGTGCGAAACGCCGGCAAGCAACGAGCCCATCGCCGCCATCTTTTCGTTCTGGTGCAGCTTCTCGCGCTGGCGGTTGATCTCTTCTTCGGCGTGCAGCTTCTCGCGCAGGTCGCGGATCGAGCCGAAGATCAGGCGGCGATCGGCAACACGCATCTCGGTCGCCGTCAGTTCGATGGGGAACACCTCGCCGGCGGCATTCTGGGTAACGGTCTCCATCCGCTGGCCGACCATCGGCGCGCCGCGGCCCGACATGTAGTCGGCGCCCGAGGCATAGCCCTTGCGATAGTAGATCGGCACGATGGTGTCGAGCAGGTCCTTGCCGAGGATGTCAGAGCGCGGGAAGCCGAACATCTTCTCGGCCGCGGGATTGAATTCGATGATCGAGCCCGCCTCGTCGATGACGATGATGGCGTCGAGCGAAGCCTGCAGCATGGTGCGGCGGATGACCTCGCTGGCATGCGCCTCGGAAGGGGAGTGTTCGATGGCGTCGCCGATGGCCAAAGCGATGATGTGCAGCGTCGCCTCTTCCTCGTCGGTCCATTCGCGTTCGGCGACGCAGTCGTTGACCGCCAGCGTGCCCCATAGATGGCCGTGGGCGAAGACCGACACGGACAGGAAGGACTTGATGTTCTGCTTCTCGAAATCGGCCCGCAGGAAACCATCCAGATTGCGCGTGTGGCCGGCAAAGACCTTGCCCTGGCGCTCGTCCTCCTGCAGCCGCTCCAGCAGCGGATCGGAGTTGATGATCGACTGCATGATCACCGTGGGCGATGCCAGCTCGCCGCCGAATGCAGGGTCGATCCAGTAGGCCGAAACGGATTGCGCAAAGCCCTGGCCGGGCAGTTCGCGCAGACGAAACAGAATGCCGCGCTGACAATCCATGGCCCGGCAGAGCGTTTCCAGTATGCCGTCCATCTCGCGCTGCCAATCGCCCGCCTCGCGCAAACGGCGAACGACGTGGACGGCCGCCATCGCGGCGCCTTGGCGGGAGCCGTGCATGTCCATCCGTGCGGCCTCAGCTGTCATCGTCGAACGTCATCCCCGGGGCCATATCGGTAAACCATGAAATCCAGCACACAAGCCCCGAAAATCGATCACGGTTTTGCGCGGGCATGCGCTGGATCGGAATGCTACAGCGTCCTTCACCTATCCGGAAGGATGCGCGGCGCCGGAGTCAATTGCCGTCGCTTGTCGGCAGCGAGAAGATATAGCCTTCGCCGCGCACCGTACGCAGGAATTTCGGGTTGGCCGGATCGGTTTCGATCTTCTTCCTGAGACGCATGATGCGGATATCGACCGCGCGCGACGATTCCGGGTCTTCCACGAAGCCGATCGCCTCCGAGATCGCCGCCCGCGTCAGGAGCCGGTTGGCGCGGGTGAGGAAAACCTCCAGCACGTCGAACTCGCTCTTGGCCATCTCGATGACCGCGCCGTTGGCGCCGGTGACCAGCCTGCCGTCGAAATCGGCCTGGAAGCCGCCGAAGTTCATGAAGCGGCGCGTGCCGGCTTCGGCCTTCGCGGCCTGAGGTGCTGCCGGCTGCGGCACGCGGCGCAGCACGCTGCGGACCCTCGCCAGCACTTCGCGCAATTCGTAGGGCTTGACGATGTAGTCGTCGGCGCCGAGTTCCAGGCCGACGATGCGGTCGAGCGCGGTGCCGGCGGCGGTGGCATAGATGATGCCGATCTGGGTCTTCGAGCGCAGCCAGCGGCCGAGCGACAGGCCATCCTCGCCGGGCATGGCAATGTCGAGTATGGCAAGGTGGAAGGACTGCGCCTCAAGCAGGCTACGCGCCGCCGCGGCATTCTCGGCCGTGGCGACGTCATAGCCGTTTGCCCCGAGATATTCGGCAACCGCCTCCCTCAGGTCCGGCTCGTCCTCGACGACGATGATGCGCGCCTTCACAATGGTCTCGCTCCCGCTTTCAGCGGAAAGTAGATTGGGTATAAACATGATGTCCAGCGCTCATCTCGAGTTGTCTCTGGCGGGGTGAAGAAAATGGCAGCACGATCCGTCGTCGCGCTTGTGTCCGTCGCCGAAGTGGTGGCCGGCGACCTTGCCGACCATCTCGAACGGCGCGGGCACGATGTGCGCCAGGCACGCCAGCCCTGGGAGGCGGAGTCGCTGCTTTCCGCGGGGGGCATCGATGTCGTCGTCGTCGGTGACGATGTGACCCAGGCGGACGGTCGCGAACTGCTGAAGCGTTATGGCGGCGAGGGCGGCTCCGACTTCATCCTGATCTGCCGGCCACGCGACCTTGTCGACAAGGTGCTGGCGCTGGAACTCGGCGCCGCAGACGTAGTGGAAAGTCCGCTCAATGTGCGCGAGCTCGCTGCGCGCATCGGCGGCCTGCTGATGCGGCGCGGCCGCAACACCCAGGAACTGATCGTGCTGGAGAACGCTACCGTCGACCTGAGGTCGGCTATGGTCATGCATCGCTCCGGCGCCGAGGATCAGCTGTCGCCGGGCCAAGTGGCGCTGCTCAGGCTGTTTCTGGCGAGCCCGCGAAAGGTGCTGACGCGCGACGACATCATCGCCGCCGCGCCGGCCGAGAATGCGGACGCTTTCGACCGCTCGATCGATTCGCGGATCGTGAGGTTGCGCCGCAAGCTCGATACCGAGACCATCACCACGATCAGGGGCGCCGGCTATCGCTTCGATCCGCCGACGCCGCGCACCGACTGAGGCGAGGGCGGCCGGGTCATTTCCTTGATCTGGCATCGGATCCCCCCAAACCGATGCTTCGTGCTCAGCGCACCACGAGGACCGAGGGACCTGAGGGCAAGTCGGCGCTGGCGGTGATTTCGACATGGGCGCGCTCCTTCAAGAGCACGGTTGCGAGCGCGGCAAAGCCGAGCAGCCCTTGCGCGTAGAGCAATGTGGAAAGCACGGAAGCTGCAAATCTGGTGTTCATGTCATAACCCCTAAATCGATATGTATCGGTGCTTCAGGAAACTCCCGAAGCGCCCGCGCCGCTGACGGAGCCCCCCGCTGCGGCGCGGGCCTTCGGTCCTCTCGGCAGCAAGTAGCCGGAGGGGCCGCGCGTCCTCATCAACCGAAGGCCGACCCGCCAGAGGGCCTTCAGCCGGTGGACGCGCAGGCTGGAAACGATCCAGACCGTGGCGATGAACAGTGCAGTGTGCAGCGTCGAAACCTCGCCCGAATTCATGGCGCCGAGCGTTGCCACGGGGTTGCCGGCGACAGAGCCGGCGCCACCGAGGATGACGGCCGCGACGCTGATCCTGAGAAGCCAGGAGCGCAGTTTCGATTTCCTGCCCATTTTCGTTTGCTGTTGTCTGTTCCCGTTGCGCCAACCTTGCTGCCGGCCTGTATCCGCATCATGCCGCGCAGGCCGCGTTTTGTTGCAATTCGGTTTCGAGATTGGCGGAATGGCTTTCATATCAAAGCCATATGCGCTTTCGTTTACCGGTTTACTCCCGTCGCCGCTAACCATGACAGGTTCAAGAGCAGGGTTCTTCCGGGTCAGGGGCCGTTAACTTTGGGAAACAGATTCGAAACAATAACGAGCATCAAGCGAAATAGGCTTGAAACAGGCAGCCTCGATAAAGCGACCCATCGAAATGAAACCGGCCTGACCGGCATAAAAAGAGAGGGATCGTCATGCATACCGCCATTTCCGCCAAGCTCATCAATGTCACTGCCGCCGCGCTCACCGGCGCGGCATTGCTTTTCGGCAGCAACGCCGCCCACGCCAATCAGATCGTCGCCCGGGTTTCGCTGTCGCAGCAGATCATGGAGGTCACGGTCGACGGCCGTCCGACCTACACCTGGAAGGTGTCGACGGGTGACAGGAGGCACATCACGCCGACGGGATCGTTCAGGCCGACTCGCCTGCATGAGATGTGGTATTCGAAGAAGTACGACAATGCGCCGATGCCGCATTCGGTGTTCTTCAGCGGCGGCTACGCGGTGCACGCCACCTATGCCATCAACCGTCTCGGCCGGCCTGCCTCGCACGGCTGCGTGCGCCTGCATCCCGATGCCGCGGCCGATTTCTACCAGCTCGTCGAGGTCTTCGGCCCGGCCAACACCAGCATCGTCATTGTTAAATAACGGGCTGGGTCAAGTAGCGGGCGGATTGCCGCCTTCGGCGATTTACGCCGAAGCCGTGAGGCCACCGCCAAAAAAGAGGCCGGAATTTTCCGGCCTCTTTTCGTTTGGAGCGGTTCCCTGAATCTGTTTCAGGTCGGCAGCGCCGGCATCAGCTTCGGATCGGGTTTCTCGGCGAGATGCGGGAGATCCTTGCTGGCGATGAAGGTGTAGAACATGGGCACGACGAACAGCGTGAACATCGTGCCGACCAGGATGCCAGTGAAGATGACGAGGCCCATCGAATAACGGGCCGCGGCGCCGGCGCCGCTGGAGATGATCAGCGGCACGACGCCGAGCGCCATCGCCGCCGTCGTCATCAGGATCGGCCGCAGGCGCACCTTGGCCGAGGCAATGATGGCGTCGCGCCGCCGCATGCCATGGATTTCGCGCTGCTGGTTGGCGAACTCCACCAGAAGGATGCCGTGCTTGGTGATGAGGCCGATCAGCGTGATCAGTCCGACCTGGGTATAGATGTTGAGCGTGCCCAGGCCGATGTTGAGCGGCACGATGGCGCCGAAGATCGAAAGCGGCACCGCCATCATGATGATCAGCGGATCGCGGAAGCTTTCGAACTGGGCCGCCAGCACCAGATAGATGACGAGCACGGCCGCGGCGAAGGCGATCAGGATGGTGTTGCCCTGCTCCTTTTCCTGCCGCGACTGGCCGGAATAGTCGATGAAGAAAGTGTCCGGCAGCGTCTCCTTGGCAAGATCCTCCAGCACCTTCAACCCGTCCCCGGTGGTGACGCCCGGCAGCGGCAGCGCCGAAATCGTCGAGGAATTGAGCTGGTTGAACTGCTCGATCGCCGCCGGCGAGGCGTTGGTCGAAATCTTCACCACCGCCGACAGCGGCACCATTTTGCCGTCCTCGCTGCGAATGAAGTATTCGCCCAGCTTCTCCGGATTGTCGCGGAACTCCTGCGGCACCTGCGGGATGATGTCGTAACTGTTGGAATCGCGGTCGAACTGCGCCACTTCGGCGCCGCCGACCAGCAGCGTCAGTGTGCGGCCGACGTCGGCGATCGGCAGGTTCAGCGCCGCCGCGCGCTCGCGGTCGATGGTGACGGTCACCTGTGGCGCGTCATAGGCCATCGAGTTCTGAACGACGATGAAGCGGCCGGAAGCCTGCGCCTTGTTCTTGATTTTTTCCGCCTGGTCGAAAACCTCGGACGGATCGCCGGTCGAGCGAACCACCATGGAGATGGGCAGGCCACCGCCCGAGCCTGGCAAAGTCGGCGGCGCGAAGACGAAGGCCTCGACGCCCGCCACCTTGGCGAGGCGCCCTTGGATGTCGGCCTGCAGCTCCTTCGAACCGCGCTTGCGGTCCGCCCAGTCCTTGAAGGCGAAGCCGACGAAGGCGCTGTTGGTCGCGCCGCCGAAAGCGACGGCCGAGAACTGTGCCCTGGTCTCCGGGATGTCCTTCACCAGGCCGAGCATCTGGTTGACGTAGGTTTCCGTGTAGTCCGACGTCGCATAGCGCGGCGCGGTCACCAGCGAAAGCAGGAAGCCCTGGTCTTCTTCCGGCGCCAGCTCGCTGGAGGTCTTGGTGAACATGAAGCCGGTAAGCGCGACCAGCGCGACGACGATGATCAGCGTCACCGGCCGGTTTCTGAGCGAGGCGGTGACCGCCCGCTCATAGACACGCTCGACACGGCTGAAGGTGCCGTCGACGATGCGCTGGAAGCGGCCGTGCGCGCCGGCCTTCAAGAGGCGCGCCGACATCATCGGCGTGATGGTGACGGCGATCAGGCCGGAGAGCACCACCGAGCCGGCGAGCGTCACCGCGAATTCGCGGAACAATGCGCCGGTCAGGCCGCCGGTGAAGGCTAGCGGCGCGAACACGGCGGCAAGCGTGATGGTCATGGCGACGATGGCCGAGAAGATTTCGCGCATGCCGTTGAAGGCCGCCTGCATCGGCGACATGTGGTCTTCCTCCATGTGGCGGTGGATGTTCTCCACCACCACGATGGCGTCGTCGACGACGAGGCCGATCGCCAGAACCATGGCGAGCAGCGACAAGAGGTTGATCGAGTAGCCGACCGAAAACAGGATGAAGCAGACGCCGATGAGCGACAGCGGGATGGTCACGATCGGCATCATCACCGAGCGGAACGAGCCAAGAAACAACAGGATGACCACAATGACGATGGCGACCGCTTCGCCGATGGTCTTGAACACCTCTTCGATCGAGGCGCTGATCTGCCCGGTGGCGTCGTAGACGACCTCGATCGTCATGCCTTTCGGCAGCGTCTCCTGAATCTGCGGCACGAGCTTGGTGACCGCCGCCGCGGTCGTCAACGGGTTGGCGGCCGGCGTCGGGAAGATGGCGAGGAAGGTGCCAGGCTTGCCGTTGAAGCTCACCCTGGTGTCGGTGCTTGCGGCGCCGAGCTCGACGCGCGCCACGTCGCGCAGACGCACGACCTGGCCGTCCGTCGAGCGGATCGGGAGCTGCGAGAACGCTTCCGGCGTCTGCAAGGTCGAGTGAACCGTGATCGACGAGACAACATACTCGTTCTGGGTGTTGCCGGGCGCGGACAGGAAGTTGGAGTTGTTGATCGCGGTCAGCACGTCGGCGGCGGTGGCACCGCGGGCGGCAAGCCTGACCGGGTCGATCCAGACGCGCATGGAATATTCCTCGGCGCCGAAGATCTGCACGTCGGCGACGCCTTCCACCGTCGAGATGCGAGGCCGGATGACGCGCTCGATATACTCGGTGAGCTGCTCCTTGGTCATGTTCGGATTCTGCATCGAGATATACATCATCGCGAACTGCTGCCCGGTGCCCTTGACGATCACCGGGTCCTTGGAGGCGTCCGGCAGGGTGCCGCGCACGCCCTGGACCTTGGAGAGCACCTCGGTCAGCGCCACGTCCGGATTGGAGCCGAGCTTCATCTGCACGGTCACCGTGCTGGAAGACGGGCGGCTCGACGAGGTCACGTAGTCGATGTTCTCGGTCGAGGCGACGGCGCGCGCGATCGGCGCGGAGATGAAGCCCTGGATCAGGTCGGCGCTGGCGCCGGGATAGGCGGTGGTGATGGTGATCGCCGTCTCGTCGACCTTCGGATACTGGCGGATCGACAGGTTGAAGATGGCCTGGAAGCCGAGGAGCAGGATCATGCAGGCCAGCACCGTCGACAGCACGGGCCGGCGAATGAAGATATCGGAAAAGCTCATTGCTGAACCTGCTTGTTCGCCGATTTGGTAGGATCGATGGTGTTGTCGACGGCAACGGACATGCCGTTGAAGAGCCGGTTCTGGCCGGCGGTGACGACCTGGTCGCCTGCCTTCAGACCCTCGGGGATCTCGACCATGCCGTTGTTGCGGCGGCCGAGCTTGACGAACACCTGCGACAGAACGAGCGCCGGCTGCTGCCCGGCTTCGGCCGGCTTCTGAGCGTTGTCGGCGGGCTTTGCGGCATTGTCGGCGGACTTTGCCGTGTCGGAGGCCGGCTTCGAGGCATCGGCCTGCGGCTTGGCGGCGTCGCCGGCCGGCTTCTCGGCGCCGGTCTTCTGGTGATCCGGTTTGGCCGGCGCCGCAGCGCCACCCTCGGCAGGCTTTGCCGGAACAACAACGAAAACGAAGTCGCCGTAAAGGCTCGACGTCACCGCCGTCTGCGGCACCGAGATCACGTTGTTTTCCTCCGGCAGCTCGACGCGGATCTGCACGAACTGGCCGGGGGTCAGCCTGCCCTCCGGGTTGGCGACCTCGCCGCGGATCGATACCAGGCGGCTTGCCGGGTCGATCTTGGGATCGATGCCGCGAATGGAGCCGGCAAAGGGCATGTCGGCCACGCTGCCGCCGATCCGCACCGTCTGACCGATCTTCAGCAACGGCAGCTGCTGCTCGGGCACCGTGAAGTCGACCCGCATCGTGTCCAGGTCCTGCAGCGTGACCACCGAGTTGCCCGGCGCGAGATACTGGCCGATGTCGATCCTCGGAATGCCGACCGTGCCGTTGAAGGGCGCCGCGAGCTGTTTCTGATCGAGCACGGCCTGCAGCTTGTTCACCTGCGCGGCCGAAGCGGTCGCCGCCGCGCGCGCGGCGTCAAGCGTCGCGTCGGTGCCGACGCCACGCCGCTGCAATTCCAGCGCACGGGTCAGGGCCGCCTGATCGGACGCGGCCTGCGCCTTCTGCGCCGCCAGATCGGCCTTCTCGACGGCGTCGTCAAGCTGCAGCAGCACGGCGTCGGCCGCGACCTTCTGGTTGGCGTGGAAGAGGATGTCCTTAACGATGCCGGTCGTCTCGACGGTCAAGTCGACGCCGCGCACGGCGTTGACGGTGCCGATCGCCTCGATGCCCGGCGTCCAGTTCGAGGGTCTCGCGACGACGGTCGAGACGGTCGCGGCCGGCGGCTTCATGGTGGCGAAAAACTGCTTGATGCCGTTGTCGCGCAGGATGTTGAAGCCGACGATACCGACGCACACCAGAGCGAGCAGAAGCAGGAATACGGTGATGATGATAAAGCGCTTCACGGACAGTCCCCTCGGGCCGGCAAAACGAATGCCGGGACACATACCGACGATGCGTCCCGATTTCAAATTTCGGGCGCTTTACTGTACCGTCTGGACGGTCTTGTCAATTCCGCATAAGCTAATGTAAGGGGGAAGGCGTGATGAAAGCTCGCAGGGCAAATTCGCGCGACAGGATACTTGCGGCGGCCGCCGACGTGGCGCGCGAGGCGGGCCCCGGAAGCCTGTCGCTCGACGCCGTCGCCAGCCGCGCTGGTGTCTCCAAGGGCGGCCTGCTCTACAATTTCCCGACCAAGGCCAAGCTGATGCAGGGGCTGGTCGAGAACTACCTCAAGGAGTTCGAGCAGGCGCTCGAAACGCGTGTCGCAGAAGGCGGCCATGAAGGCGCGCTCTCGGCCTATATCGAGCTTTCGGCCGACGATTGCGAGAAACCAAAACCTTCGGCTTCGTGGATGTTTTCCGCGATCGCCGAGGATCCGGATTTCCTGGCGCCGATAAAGGCGTTCAAGCGGCAGCTCTTCGAACGGCTGAAAGGGGAGACGGACGACCTCGGCTCGCTGCTGGTCTGCTTCCTCGCCATCGAGGGACTGCGCAGCATGAATCTTTTCGATTCCGACGTGCTCTCGCCGGAGGAGCACAAGCTCCTGGTTTCCTCGCTTCTCAAGATAGCCGGATAGGTTGCAGGGCGTCACACCAGCTTCATCCTGGGGACATAGCGTCTTCCCGGTTCTTTGCTGCAATGCAAATGGAGTGGGACAATGGTGGACGTGGTTTCCAGTGAGGCGGGGATTCCGAGACCGGATCATCCGTTGGAACATTCAAGCGGGGCGAAGTGGTTCCTGCCTGCCTTCGGCGTGCTGGTCCTGGCCGGCATTATCTATGTCGGCTATGCACTGAGCCAGGACTTGGCGGTCGCCAAGACGGTGCCTTGGATCCTGCTCGGCATCGCCCTGCTGATCGCGCTCGGCTTCAAATTCGTCAACGGCTTCCACGATACCGCCAACGCGGTGGCGACGGTCATCTACACCCGTTCCCTGCCGGCGGAATTCGCCGTCATGTGGTCGGGTGTATTCAATTTCCTCGGCGTCTTGACCTCGAGCGGCGCGGTCGCCTTCGGCATCCTGTCGCTGCTGCCGGTCGAACTCATCCTGCAGGTCGGTTCGTCCTCCGGCTTCGCCATGGTGTTCGCCTTGCTGGTCGCGGCGATCCTGTGGAACCTCGGCACTTGGTTCCTCGGCCTGCCTGCGTCGAGCTCGCACACGATGGTCGGCTCGATCATCGGCGTAGGCCTCGCCAACCAGTTCATGGCGCCGGCCGGAAGCGCCACCAGCGGCGTCGAGTGGGGACAGGCAACCAATGTCGGCATGTCCCTGCTAGTCTCGCCCCTCGTCGGCTTTTTCGCCGCCGCCATTCTGCTCTATGTGATGAAGCTCCTCGTGCGCAATCCGGCACTCTATGAGGCGCCGAAGGGCAACACCCCGCCGCCGTGGTGGATTCGCGCGCTGCTCATCTTCACCTGCACCGGCGTCAGCTTCGCGCATGGCTCCAATGACGGCCAGAAGGGCATGGGCCTGATCATGCTGATCCTGATCGGCGTGGTGCCGACCGCCTATGCGCTCAACCGCACGCCCGACATCAACTATCTCGACGCCTACAAGTCGGCTTCCGCCGCCGTCGAGCAGTCGCTGGGCAAATACGTCAAGCCGGGCGTCACCGTCACGGATGCCAAGGCCGCGGTTCAAGAGGCTGTCCGCTCCAAGAGCTGGAGCGATCAGACGACGCTCGCGCTGCAGACCTACATCCACGATACGACCGCCGGGCTGCAGCCCTACGCGACCGTCGACAAGGTTCCGACCGACCTGGTCAGCAACGCCCGCAACGACATCTATCTGATCGGCGAGGCGCTGAAGCTGATCGACAAGAAGAAGCTGCTGCCGATGCAGGACGCTGACCTGCAGGCGGTGACGAGATACCACAAGGCAGTCGACAACGCGACGAAGTTCATCCCGCTCTGGGTCAAGATCGCCGTGGCGCTGGCGCTCGGCCTCGGCACCATGGTCGGCTGGAAGCGCATCGTTGTCACCGTCGGCGAGAAGATCGGCAAGAGCCACCTGACTTATGGCCAGGGCGCCGCAGCCGAGCTGGTCGCGATGGTCACGATCGGCATGGCCGACCGCCTCGGCCTGCCGGTGTCGACCACCCACGTGCTGTCGTCGGGCGTTGCCGGCACGATGGCAGCGAACGGCTCCGGCCTGCAGTGGGCGACCGTGCGCAACCTTTTGCTCGCCTGGGTGCTGACGCTGCCCTGCTCGATCGCGCTGGCCTTCGGGCTGTTCGTGGTCTTCCGCCAGGTGTTCTGAGCAGAACGCAAGAGCGCTTGAACGAAAGGCAGCGCCGGCGACCGGCGCTGCCTTTTTTGCTTGATGGCTATCCTCGAAACGCAGGCGGGACAGCACCCCCCTCTGTCCTGCCGGACATCTCCCCCGCAAGGGGGGAGATTGGCGGCTTAGGCGCCGCGCCCTTCTTTCAACGTCGACAATTGGCGAAAGCTGCGCAACATCCGATCTCCCCCCTTGCGGGGGAGATGGCCGGCAGTGAAGGAACTCGACGGGTGCTCGTCAGTTAGTGGAACCGGCTCGTCGAATTTCCTTACGAGACCCTACGTCGGATCTTCGCGGTGCAGGTCGTGGATAGCCACGCCTTCGACGTTGGTCGGCAGCATCAGCCACTGCTTGTGGCGCAGCGTGCGTTCGGTGTCCTCCAGGCCCATCTCCCAGTGCTCGCGCATCGAGGTTCCCGAGAACTCATAGTCCTTGGCGTGGCCCTCATAGCCTTTGTGCTGGTAGATCAGATGGACGATGTTGACGACGCCCGCGTCCGAATAGTCGGCGATAAGTTCCCTCTCGCCGTCCCTGAGCTCATCCGGCGGAACGCGCTTCAGCGCATCGAGAAGCTTCATCTTGAGCGCATGGATGCGCTGGAAATTATCGGTGTTCTGGCGCGTGCGGCTCGAATACATGATGTCCTTGTGGCGCGACAGCACGTCGGCCATGCCGCGCGGCAGGGCGCCGCGTGCGCTGAACAGGTCGACCTGGAACACCAGCGAGGAGCGGTCCTCTTCCTGGTCGAGCAGGTATTGCAGCGGCGTGTTGGAGACGATGCCGCCGTCCCAATAGTACTCGCCCTCGATGCGGACCGAGGGGAAGGCCGGCGGCAGCGCGCCGCTCGCCATGATGTGCTCCGGCCCGATGCGGACCTTCTCGGTGTCGAAATAGACGAAGTTGCCGGTCCTGACGTTGACCGCGCCGACGCTCAAGCGCTTCTTGCCGTCGTTCAGCACATCGAAGTCGATCAGGCTCTCCAGCGTGTCCTTCAACTCGGCGGTGTCGTAGAAGCTGGTGGCACCCTCGGCACCCGACAGCTCCAACCATGGATTGGGATTGCGCGGCTTGAAGAAGCCGGGCTGGCCCATCATCATCGTCATCCACGACGAGGTGCGGTTGCGGATGTCGCGATAGATGTCGCCTTCGGGCGTATAGGCCCAGATCTTGCGGCCGGAGATCGTCTGCCAGAACTGCTCCAGGCGCTGCAGGCGCCGGCTCGGCTCGTTGCCGGCGATGATCGATGCGTTGATGGCGCCGATCGAAACGCCGGAGAGCCAGGTCGGCTCGCAGCCGGCATCGGAAAGCGCCTGATAGACCCCTGCCTGATAGGCGCCCAGCGCGCCGCCGCCCTGGAACACCAGGGCGATGCGGTCATACTGCGCCGAAATCTCCTGGATGGTGGCGGCGACCGCCTTGTTTCGGGTCCGTTCAAGCACGAGCTTTCTCCGGCTGGATTGCGCTGGTCGCGGAGTGGCTGCGGTCCGCGAGATAGTCATGAACCACTTCGCCAAGCCCGAGCGTCAGATCGGCGGTGAAATGAACGGCCGAGACGACCTCGAGCACCGGCAGCTTAGCCACGTCGGCCATGACATGGGGCCGAAGGTCGAGCGCGGCCGGCGCGGTCCAGGCTTCCTTCAGCGTCACATCGGTCAGGTAGTAGCGCACCAGCTCGCAGATGCGCGGGCTTCCGTCGACGTGCGGGATGATCTTGATCAGGAAGTTGGGCGAGGCGAGCGAGGCCAGCACGGAATCGTGGTCGGCCTCCCGGTGCTTGTAGCCCATGGTGCCGGTAGCGCAGAGCACGCTGCCGTAGTGCAGCGTGCCAACCACCACTTCGCCTTCATGCACGATCTTGGGGCTGGCGAGCTTCTTCGGGAAGCCCCACAGCTCGCGGCCGCCGGCGATCGGTGCGTCATCGTCGAGATACATGGAATGGACATAGCCGCCATGCTGCCCGCCAAAGCGGACAGGAATTACCTGGCCGGTCTCGGTGTAGTCGCCGAAGCCGGTCGAATCCGGCATGCGGATGAACTCGTACTTGACCAGCGGCTCATCGATCTCCAGCGGCGCCGGCACCACCGCCTCCAGCGCTTCGCGCGTCGTGCGGTAGGTGATGATGATGTATTCGCGGTCGAAGAAACGATAGGGGCCGGGCGGGAAGGAAGGGTTGGTGAGCGGCATCGCATAGGCGCGCTTCACGACATCGTCGATTTCCAAGCTATTCACCCATCGGTTGAGGAATGACACACGCGAGACGCGCAGGGGGAGAATGTTGCACGGCACCATGACAGTGCCATGTCATGGTCCTCGGGCGCCAGCCTGATGGCTCTCGGACAGCATCACAACATTGTAATCGCAACGACATATGGCCATGGCATTGTCATGCTGCGGCGCACAAACTATGTGCCTGCATAGTCCCTCCCACCTGTCGCGAGATTTTTCATGGGTTCCCTATCTTCGAAGAATGCGCTGGTCACCGGCTCGACCAGCGGCATCGGGCTTGCAATCGCCCGCGCCTTTGCCGCCGAGGGCGCCAACGTCACCATCAACGGGCTCGGTGACGCCGCGGCCATCGAGCAGGAGCGTGTCGGCATCGAGAAGGATTTCGGCGTTAAGTGCCGCTATTCAGGCGCCAACATGATGGACGGCGCCGCGGTCACCGCCATGATCCACGAGGCCGAAGAGGCATTCGGCAGCCTCGACATCCTGGTCAACAATGCCGGCATCCAGCATGTCGCGCCGATCGACGAGTTTCCCGACGACAAATGGGAGGCGATCATCCGCATCAACCTGCTGGCTGCCTTCTATGCCATCAAGGCGGCGCTGCCCGGCATGAAGAGCCGCAAATGGGGCCGCATCATCAACACGGCCTCGGCGCATGCGCTGGTCGCCTCGCCGTTCAAGTCGGCTTACGTCTCGGCCAAGCACGGCATTGCCGGCCTGACCAAGACGGTGGCGCTGGAAGTCGCGCAGGACGGCATCACCGTCAACGCGATCGCCCCCGGCTATGTCTGGACGCCGCTGGTCGAGAAGCAGATCCCCGACACGATGAAGGCGCGCGGCATGACCGAGGAGCAGGTCAAGCACGACGTGCTGCTCGCCGCACAGCCGACCAAGGAGTTCGTCACCGTCGAGGAGCTTGCCGCGCTGACGCTCTTCCTATGCTCGGATGCCGCCAGGCAGATGACCGGCACGACCTTGCCGATGGATGGCGGCTGGACGGCGCAGTAAGCGCGCTTCCCTAAAGGGGGCGCTGTCGCGGCGCAAGGCTTAACTCGCGCTGCTTCCTACTATCCTTCCCCTGGCGCAGTCCGTGCCGGTCCCCATGGCTATTGAAGTCGCCCGTAGTGGCTCAGGACGAGGCCGACGGCTCCAAGCAGCACATCGTTTTCGGTATGCTTGCCGATGATTATTCGCGTGCGCCTGTCGGGGGCGACGTCCCGCGCCTTGATTAGGGTGTGCCGTTCATAGGCTGCAATGAGCGGCGTAAGCAGGATGTCGCCGGCGAGCGCCATGCGTCCTCCGATGATGATGAGAGGCGGGTTCAGAACGGATCCAATCATGCCCAGGCCGCGGCCCGCCATTTCGGCCGTATCCTCGATCATGCGCAATGCTCCGACATCCCCCTGCTCGGCCATGCGGATCACGTCGTCCATCGTGACGCGCCGGCCCGTCACGCGCGCGATCTGCTCCAATGGCCGGTTGAAGCTGGCGTAGAGTTCCAGGCAGCCTCGATTGCCGCAGCGGCAAAGATCGCCCGATGGATCGATGCTCATGTGACCGAATTCGCCCGCGCCGCCGGCAATTCCGGTCACGACGCGTCCGTGCTGGACGATCGCGCCGCCGACCCCGAGGTCGATCTTGAACAGGACAAAGTCCTCGTAACCGACGGCGGCGCCCCACATCATCTCGGCAATGGCGGCGCAGTTGCTTTCATTGGCTGCGAAGATCGGCTGCTCCAGCACCGGCCCAAAGACATGTCGGATGTTGACGCCAGCCCAAGTGGGAACGATGCTGGCCCGCTGGACGAAGCCTTCGGGGCTGACCGGTCCCGACACAGAAACCCCGACACCCAGGAGGCCGGACGCAGACAAGCTGTTCTCCTCGTAGCATTGCGCGATCGCTGCCTTGGTGAGCTTTGCCGCCCGGTCCGGAGGATAGTCCAGGCCGAGGGGGATAATTTTTTCAGAAATGAATGAATGCGAGACGTCGGCCACAGCGACCCGAATCTCGTCGAGACTAAGATGAACGCCAACGCAGGTGCCGGCTTCAGGATTGAGCGTCAGCGTCGCCGGCGGCCGGCCGACGCCCTTGGTCGTTTCGTCAGCCGCCGCCAGTTCCACCACGATCCCTGACTTCTTCAGGCCAGTCAAAGCCGTCGAGACGGTCGAGCGGGCCAAGCCGGTGAGCCGGGCGATCTGCGCGGCGGAAATGGCGCCGCGCTGGCTGAGACAGCGGACAATCAGACTTTCAGGCGTGCCCGGAGGTTGACCGTCCAGCAGCGATCTAAGCAGGCTTTTTGTCATTTTTGTCTTAAAACTCCTTGACTGTCGATCGTATTTGATCATTCTAGAAAAAACTAGAGACTTTCTGCGATCGGCGGGCGGTCTCGACGAAACGGTCGTGATGAACCGTGCTGAAATCAAATGGGAGTGAGACGATGAGATATCTGAGGGCGACCCTTGTCGCTATGGCGGCATTTGCCTTTCTCGCAAACACAGCACTCGCCGAGCCGAAGACCAATCTGCTCCACCAATGGGCGACCGGATCGGACGCGCAGGCCATCGCCAAGCTTGGCGAGATGTTCGAGACGAAGGGCGGAAAATGGCAGCAGACCTCGATCGCCGGCCATACCGCCAACACGCTTGCCAAGCTGCGCGCCGACGTGATCGCAGGCAATGCTCCGCCGGCGGTTCAGCTCAAGGGTCCCGAGATCGCTGAATGGAACAAGACCGGCATGACCGCCGATCTGGATGATCTCGCGAAGGCGGAGAATTGGGAGAAGGTGGTGGCGCCGGAATTGCTGCCGGTGATGAAGCCGAGCGGCAAGTGGGTTGCGGCACCCATGAACATCCACCGCTCAACTGGATATGGGCATCGCCAAAAGTCATGCAGGCCGCCGGCGTGACGGAAGTTCCGAAGACCTGGGCGGAATTCAACGCAGCCTGCGACAAGATCGTGGCCACCGGCAAGATCTGCATCTCGCACTCGACCGCCGACTGGACCGATTCCACCGTCTTCGAAGTCGTCGTCTACGGCCAGGACCTCGACCTCTATCGCAAGGCCTTCGTCGAAGGCAACGTCGACGCCATGCGCAGCGACGGCATGGTCAAGGCCTTCGAGCAATTCCGCATCATGACGTCCAAGTACATGGACTCCGGGATGAACGGCCGCGACTGGGATTCGATGTCGGCTCTCGTCGGGCGCGGCGAGGCGGCGTTCCACATCATGGGCGACTGGACGATCGGCTTGCTCACCGCCGCCGGCTTCAAGGAGGGCACGGATTATGTCTGCGCCCAGGCGCCGACCGACTGGGGCAAGCCCGGCTTCATCCTGAACTCCGATTCCGTCGTGTTCTTCCAGCAGAAGGATCCCGACTATGTGGAGGGCCAGAAGCTGCTCGCCAGCACCATCCTGTCGCCGGAGTTCCAGACCGTCTTCAATCAGGCCAAGGGCTCGATCCCGGCGCGCCTCGACGTCGATCTGTCGAAGGGCTTCAATCCCTGCCAGCAGAAGTCCCAGAAGGACCTGCAGGCCTCGATCGAGGCGGGCACGCTGGTCCGCTCAATGGCCCACAACATGACCATCCCGCAAAAGGTCCGCGGCGCCATCATGGACACGATCACCGAATTCGTCGCGACGCCGGACATGTCCGCCAAGGATGCGGCCAACGCCATGGCCGACGCCGCCGAAGCGCAGGAATGACGTGCGGAGAGCGCCGGCGCGACATCGCGCCGGCGCCCGGCCGGCAGGAAGCCCAATGTCCATCCACGACCTTTCCGTTCCGATTGCCGTGCCCGCCCGCTCGTGGCGGGATCGTCTGGGATCGATCGTGCCGATCCTCGTGCTCGCCCCTTCGCTCGCGGCGAGCTTCGTCTATGTCTTCGTGTTCACGGGCTGGACGCTCTATCTGTCGCTGTCCGACTCGACACTTTTGCCGAGCTACGGCCTTACGGGCCTCGACAACTACGCATCGCTCTGGTCCAACCGGCGCTGGAACATCGCCTACACCAACCTTTTCCTCTTCAGCGGCTTCTATATCGTGGGCTCAATGGCGGTCGGGCTGCTGCTGGCCATCCTGATCGACCAGCGCGTGCGCGGCGAGGCGGTGTGGCGGACGATCTTCCTCTACCCGCTGGCGGTTTCCTTCATCGTCACCGGCACCGTCTGGAGCTGGCTCTACAATCCGGTCGACGGCATCCAGGCGCTGGTGCGCGGGCTGGGCTGGAGCGACTTCAGCTTCGCGCTCACCAGCGATCGCAACCACGCGATCTATGCGGTGATCATCACCGGCGTCTGGCAGTCTTCCGGTTTCGCCATGGCGCTCTTTCTGGCCGGCCTACGCTCGGTCGATCCGGATCTGGTGAAGGCGGCGCAGATCGACGGCGCATCGGTCGTGCGCACCTACAGGAAGGTCATTCTGCCAACTATCGCGCCGATCTTCCTTGCGGTCGCCGTCATCCAGATCCAGTTCGCCATCAAGACGTTCGACCTCGTCGCCGCCCTGACCCGCGGCGGGCCGGGCATCTCGACCACGTTCCCCGCCATCTACGTCTACGATCTGATGTTCCAGCGTGGCGAGATCGGCGAGGGCGCGGCCGCCGCGGTCATGATGCTGGCGGCGCTTGCCGTGGTGCTGGTGCCCTATTCGCTGTGGGTGGTGTGGCGCCGCCGGGCGGAGGCAGGAAATGGCTGAACTGGCCGCCGCCATCGACCTGGAAGCGGCTGCAGCGAGCCGCAGGCACTTCTGGAGCCGGTTCGCGATCTATGGCCTGCTCACGGTCTTCGCCGCAATCTATCTGATCCCGCTGCTCGTGGTCGTCTTCAATTCCTTCCGCGAGCAGGCGGAGATCGCGCGCGACGGGCTCATCTCGCTGCCAAAGACCTTCCGGCTGGAGGCATGGGCGCAGGCCTGGAGCACTTATTGCATCGCCGGCACTTGCCAGGGGATGCAACGGAATTTCCTGAACTCGCTGTGGATGACCATTCCGGCGACGATCATTTCCACGCTGCTCGGCGCCGTGAACGGCTACGTGCTGTCCAAATGGCGCTTCAAGGGCTCGGAGGTCCTGTTCACCCTGATGCTGCTCGGTGTCTTCATGCCGGGGCAGATCGCGCTGATGCCCTGGGCATTCGTTCTTGGAAAGCTCGGTCTGACCAACTCGACCTACGGCCTGATCCTGGTGCATGTCGTCCAAGGAATTTCCTTCACCACCCTGTTCTGCCGCAACTACTATATCGGCATCCCCGACGACCTGATCAAAGCGGCGCGCATCGACGGCGCCGGCTTCTGGCGGATTTTCTGGAAGATCATAATACCGCTGTCGCCGCCCATTCTGATCGTGACCGTCATCTGGCAGTTCACCGGCATCTGGAACGAGTATCTGTTCGGCGTGGTCTTCACGTCCGGTCAGGCGCAGCCAATCACAGCCGCGCTCGTCGCGCTGACGGCGAGCGGCACGACCGCCCGCAGCTACGACGTGATGAGCGCCGCCGTGCTGATTGGCGCGCTGCCGCCGCTCCTGATCTATCTCTTTGGCGGCAAATACTTCGTTCGCGGTCTGACACAGGGCGCCATCAAATGACGAGCCAATCCCTATCCGCCCTGACCATTCGCAATCTCTACAAGAGCTACGGCGCCGTGGACGTCTTGAAGGGCATCAACCTCGAAGCACAGCCGGGAGAGTTCATCGCTCTCGTCGGACCTTCCGGTTGCGGCAAGTCCACCCTGCTTGCCATGATCGCCGGACTTGAAAGCGTGACGTCGGGTGAAATCCGCATCGGCAACCGGCTCGTCAATTCCGTGCCGCCAAAGGACCGCGACATCGCCATGGTGTTCCAGTCCTATGCGCTCTACCCGACCATGACCGTGCGCCAGAACATCACCTTCGGCATGGAGAGCCGCGGCGTGCCGAAGGCCGATCAAGCCGAAGCCGTCAAGCACGTCGCGGCGCTGCTGCAGATCGAGGCGCTGCTTGGCCGCAAGCCCGGGCAACTCTCCGGCGGTCAACGCCAGCGGGTCGCCATGGGCCGGGCGCTGGTGCGGGACCCGAAGCTTTTCCTGTTCGACGAGCCGCTTTCCAACCTCGATGCCAAGCTGCGCGTCGACATGCGCACCGAGATCAAGAAGCTGCACAACCGTGTCGGCAAGACCACGGTCTATGTCACCCACGACCAGGTGGAGGCGATGACGCTCGCTTCGCGCATTGCCGTCATGCATCAGGGGTCGGTGCAGCAGTTCGACGCCGCGCAGATGATCTACAGCCGCCCCGCCAACATGTTCGTCGCGGGCTTCATGGGCTCGCCGGCGATGAATTTCATTCCCGCCGAGCTCGGCGACGGGGCGGGCCGGCCCTGCGTCACGGTTCGGACCGCGGATGGCGGCACCGCAGCGTTGGAACTTGCCCAGCCGGTGCCGGCCGGCGCGCCGAGGAACGTCGTGCTTGGCGTGCGGCCGGAACATATTTACCGCTTTTCGGACGACTTGAAGCACCGCAAGCGCGCCATCGCGGCGGTGAAGGCCCCGGTCGAGCTGGTCGAGCCCACGGGTGCCGAGACCCTGGCGGTACTTCGCTTCGGCGATCTCGAAGTCACCGGCCGTTTCGACCCGGACGGCGCCCCCCGGATGGGCGAGACAATGACGCTCGGCATCGACATGGCGCGGGCTTGCCTCTTCGATCCGACGACCCAATCCCTTCTTTGAAAGCTTAGCCTTTGACATTCGCCACCTATCCAAGCCTCGCAGACCGTGTCGTGCTGATCACCGGAGGAGCCTCTGGGATCGGCGCCGAAATGGTTCGCGCCTTTGCGGCCAACGCGGCGCGAGTGGCCTTTCTCGACATTCAGGAAGCGGCCGGCCGGGAACTGAAGGCGGAGCTTGCGGGCGCCACGCGCCACGCGCCTCTGTTCCTGCCATGCGATGTGACCGACATCGCGGCCCTGCGCGCAGCGATCGAGAATGTGCGGGAAAAGGCTGGGCCGGTTGCTGTCCTGGTGAACAACGCCGCCAATGATGACCGCCACGCAGTCGCTGAAGTGACGCCGGACTACTGGGATCATGCCCAAAACGTCAATCTGAAGCATCAGTTCTTCGCCGCCCAGGCCGTCCATCCGCAGATGAAGTCGCTGGGCTTTGGCTCCATCATCAACCTTTCCTCGACCTCCTGGCGCTTCGGCGCCGACCAGATGACCGCCTATGCCACGGCCAAGGCCGCGATCATCGGCATGACGCGGTCGTTGGCCCGCGCCTTCGGTCCCGACAATATCCGCGTCAACGCCATCGAGCCGGGCGCCGTGATCACCGAACGGCAGCGCCGTCTTTGGTACACGACGCCGGAGTCCGTCGATCGGATGGTCGGGCGCCAGTTGATCAGGCGGGTTCTGCTGGCCGACGAGATCGCCCGCACGGCGCTTTTTCTCGCCGCCGACGACAGCCGCATGATCACCAAGCAATCCATCACCGTCGATGCGGGCCTGCGCTGATGCAGATTCTCCGTTTCCCCTCGTTGGATCGGCTGGCCTGATGCTCCGCGTTGGTTTGAACCCCTATGGGCTTACCTATCATCTTGGGCTGCAGGGCCGCGGCACGCCGCGCGCCAACCCCAAGGGCGCGGGGCTCGAAGGCTTCATCGCCCTGGCCGAGGAGCTCGGCGCACGCACGCTCGAGATCTACGATCCATGGCTGGCGGAAATGTCCGATTCCGGGCTGACCGCCCTGAGGGAGCGGCTCGATGGGCTTGGGATGACGCCCGTCGTCAGCGCCGGGCTCAACATGATGGGGCCGCTGGAGAGCGCGTTCCGTTCCGCCCGCGCGCTCGGCGCGAAGACCATCCGGCTCGGCCTGACACCGGTTCTGTGCGGTGACCGCAATGCCTGGGGCGGCAAATGGGGTGAGCTCAACGCCTCGATCAGGTCGGCGCTTCAGCAATGGGGGCCGCGGGCCGAAGCCGAAGGCCGCGTGCTCGCGATCGAGAACCATCAGGATTTCGGCAGCGCCGAGCTGGTGGCGTTCTGCGAGACGGGCGGGCGAGGGGTCGGCATCACGTTCGACACCGGCAATACGTTTCCCGTCGCCGAGGCGCCGCTCGACTTTACCCGCCGCATCGCGCCCTATGTGCGACATGTCCACCTGAAGGACTACCGCGTTCAGTTCACGGGCGAAGGATATCGGCTCGTGCGCTGCGCCATCGGCGACGGCGCCGTGCCCTTCAGCGACCTCGCGGCCCTGCTCGGCGACCTGCACGACGAACTCACCGCCGTGCTCGAGCCGGGTGCGCTCGAGGCGCGCCATGTGCGCTTTCTTCTCGACGACTGGTGGAACGGCTATCCGCCGAAAACCGCGCGCGAATTCGCCGCCTGCCTTGCCGCCGCGCAAAAGAATCGCCTGCCCGACGATGCCGATTTCCGCACTCCCTGGGAGCGCGGGGACGACGGCGCCCTGGTTTCCTACGAGCTCGACATGATCCGGCGTAGCGCCGCCAACATGAAGGAGCTCGGCCTCATGACTCTGGAGAACCCTTCATGACAACTCGCGAACTCAGCGGCGTCACCGCCTTCGTCACCGGTTCCGGACGCGGCCTCGGCCACGTCATGGCGGACCGGCTGGCGGAACTCGGGGCGGACGTTGCAATCCACGACCTGGACTGGACCCAACCGGCGAAGTATGGCGAGTTCGCCGACCTCGGTGAATCGGCAAGGCACTTGGGACGACACGGCACACGGGTGACCGCGGTCACCGGCAATATCGGCGACCGTGCCGCCGTTGCCGAGATGAAGCGCAAGATCGAGGCGGAACTCGGCGATGTGCATGTGCTCGTCAACTGCGCGGGCGGCGACATCGGCGCCAAGGGAACCAAGCCCAACCCCAACAATGCCCTCGACATCGATTACGAGGACATAAAGGTGCTCACCGAAAACAACCTGATCGGCACCATGCTGGTTTGCCAGGCCTTCGTGCCGCCGATGGTGAAGCGCGGATCAGGGTCGGTGATCAATATCGCCTCGGCGGCCGCTCACCTCGGCTGCTCGCCGGAGGTCGTCTATTCGACGCTCAAGGCTGCTGTCGTCCACTATACCCGTTGCCTCGCCAAGGAACTGATCGACGAGGGCGTGCGGGTCAATGCAGTCAGCCCCGGGGCGACGAAAACCGCCCGGTTTCAGGCGACACGCGTCGTCGATCCGGCAAGGATGGATTCGTCGAAGCGTTCCCTGAACCGCTATGCCGAGCCTGAAGAGATTGCCGAGGCTGTCGCCTTTCTCGCTGGATCGCGCGCCCGCTTCATCAACGGCCAGGTGATCCGCGTGGACGGCGGCTTCACGATCTTTCCGGGGTGATGCACGTGACGATGAGGGAAACTGCCATCAAGCGCTTCGACCTTTCCGGCCGGCTCGCGCTGGTAACCGGATCCTCGAAGGGGATAGGCTTCGCGATCGCCCGCGGCTTGGCCGAAGCAGGTGCGGAGCTGATGCTCAACGCGCGCAACGAAAGCGTGCTGGAGGAGGCGCGGGCACGGCTCGCCGCCGAAGGCCATAAGGTTCACGCTCGCGCCTTCGACGTGACCGACGCGGCCGCCGTGACGGCAGCGATCGATGCCATCGAGAGCGAAATCGGTCCGATCGAGATCCTCTTCAACAATGCCGGCACGCAGTTTCGCGCGCCGCTCGAGGAATTTCCGCTGGATGCCTGGGAAAGGCTCAAGGCGACCAATATCGACAGCGTGTTCCATGTCGGCCAGGCTGTGGCACGCCGCATGATCCCGCGCGGACACGGCAAAATCGTCAACATCGCCTCCGTGCAGAGCGAGCTGGCACGCACGAGCATCGCGCCCTATACGGCGACCAAGGGTGCCGTGAAGATGCTGACTAAGGGCATGGCGACCGACTGGGCGCGATATGGCCTGCAGGTCAATGCGATCGGTCCAGGCTATTTCAACACCGAACTCAATGCCGCCTTGGTCGCCGACGCCAACTTCACCGCCTGGCTGGAGAAACGCACGCCTGCCGGCCGCTGGGCAGAGGTCGAGGAACTGATCGGGGCGGCGGTCTTCCTGGCTTCCGATGCATCAAGCTTTGTCAACGGCCACGTCCTCTATGTCGACGGCGGCATCACGGCATCGCTCTGACGGGACGAGCGTAGAAGCTCTTCCTTGACAATCGGCGGGGATCATTCCAGCATCATTGCAAGGGGTTCCCCGCGACGACCCCGTGAGGCGTCAGCCCAACGATCGCGTCCAAACTCTCTTCGTTCAGGAGGTGGACGCCATGCCATCAACCACTGCAATAACCGTCCCGCAGCTTGCCCGTCTGGTCGGCCTGCCGGATGCCCCAGTTCTCATCGACGTGCGCATCGATGACGATTACCAGGCCGATCCACGCCTGCTGCCGGCCTCCCGCCGGCGCGATTTCAAAACCGTCTCGACCTGGGCTGCCGAGTTCTCCGGAGCAAAAGCGGTCGTCATCTGCCAGAAGGGGCAGAAGCTCTCACAAGGCGTCGCCGCGTGGCTGCGCCACGAAGGCATTCCTGCGGAATCGCTCGAAGGCGGCTTCGAGGCCTGGGCCGCCGGCAATGCCCCTTTGATCACGTCCAGCGCCATCCCGCCCCGTGACGAGAAGGGCCGCACCGTGTGGGTCACCCGTTCGCGGCCGAAGGTTGACCGCATTGCCTGCCCGTGGCTGATCCGCCGCTTCGTCGATCCCGGTGCGGTGTTCCTGTTCGTCGACCCGGCCGAGGTGCCCCTGGTGGCCGACCGTTTCGCTGCAGTCCCCTTCGACATCGAAGGCGTGTTCTGGAGTCATCGCGGCGATCGCTGCACCTTCGACACGATGATCGAGGAATTCGGCCTGCGCATCGAAGCGCTCGATCGTCTGGCGCTGATCGTGCGCGGGGCAGACACGGCGCGTCTCGATCTCGTCCCGCAGGCGGCTGGGTTCCTCGCCGCCTCGCTCGGCCTGTCGCGCATGTTCCGCGACGATCTCGAGCAGCTCGAAGCCGGCATGCTGCTCTACGATGCCTTCTTCCGCTGGTGCCGCGACGCCACCGATGAGACGCACAACTGGCCAGCCGGAGGCAAGGCACAATGACGGTGCTTGCCAAGGACGGCGCCGCGCGGCCGGCCGAAGTCCCGGCCGCGCCGACCTTCCGCGAGGCGACGCGGCTGTGGGCCAAGATCGGCCTGCTCTCCTTCGGCGGGCCGGCCGGACAGATCGCAATGATGCACAAGGAGCTGGTCGAGGAGCGCCGCTGGATCGGCGAGGAACGCTTCCTGCACGCGCTCAACTACTGCATGCTCTTGCCTGGCCCCGAGGCGCAGCAGCTCGCCGTCTATATCGGCTGGCTGCTGCACCGGACAGCGGGCGGCCTCGTCGCCGGCACATTGTTCGTATTGCCGGGCGCGCTGGTCATGCTCGGCCTGAGCAGCTTCTACATGCTCTACAATGACGCGCCGGTCATCGAGGCGCTGTTCTTCGGCGTCAAGGCGGCGGTGCTTGCGGTCGTCGTCGAGGCGGTGATCCGCATCGGCAAACGAGCGCTGAAGAACCGCGCCATGGTGGCCATCGCGGTGGCGGCCTTCCTGGCCATCTATGTCCTCAAGCTGCCGTTTCCGCTGATCGTGCTTGCGGCAGGACTGATCGGCTGGATCGGCAATCGCTTCGCGCCAGGGCTGTTTTCCGGCTCGGCGCATGGCAACGGCGGTACCGCCACCGACAGAAGCGGCGTGGTCGACCTGATGTTCGAGCGCGGCGAGCTCGGCCACACCGTGCCGACCAAATGGCATGCGGCCCGCACCATCGCCATCTGGCTGCCGCTCTGGCTCGGACCGGTGGCTCTGATCGCCGTGCTGGCGGGACCGGGAAGCGTGTGGGCGCAGATCGGCGGCTTCTTCAGCCTGATGGCCGTCGTCACCTTCGGCGGCGCCTATGCGGTTCTCGCCTATGTCGCTCAGGCGGCGGTGACTTCGTTCGGCTGGCTTTCGCCTGGGCAGATGGTCGACGGGCTCGGCCTTGCCGAAACGACGCCCGGACCGCTGATCCTGGTGCTGCAATTCGTCGGCTTCGCCGCCGCCTACCGTCACGCCGGCGCGATCAACCCGTTGCTTGCCGGATCGCTTGGGGCGGTGCTGACGCTCTGGGCCACCTTCACGCCCTGCTTCTTCTGGATATTCCTCGGCGCGCCCTACATCGAGCAGTTGCGGCAGAACAGGGCTCTGTCGGCGGCGCTCGGCGCGATCACGGCGGCCGTCGTCGGCGTCATCATGAACCTCGCGCTGTGGTTCGCACTGCATGTCGTCTTCGGCAAGGTCGAGAGTGTCGGCTGGGGCGTGGAGGTCCCGGTCCTCTCCTCGCTCGACTGGCGCGCGGCGCTGCTGTCGGCGGCGGCGATGGTCGCCATGCTCAGGCTGAAAGCCGGCATGTTGCCAACGCTCGCGGGATCGGCCCTGGCGGGACTGGCTCTGCAGGCATTGTGAAAATCTTTCCGACCGCAGCCAAGCGTGATCGATCTGCTTGTTTACAACTAACATGTCAGCATGATACGGCTACCTGCAGATTGATGAATTTGGAGACTTTGCAGTGGCGTCGCGCTTTGGTCTGTCGGTTGCCCTCACTACGCCCTTCGATGCATCCGGGCGGATTGTCATCCCGCTGATGACCGCGCATGCCAGAGCCTGTCTCGATGCCGGCTGCAACAGCGTGACGCTGTTCGGCACCACGGGCGAAGGCGCTTCCGTCGGTACGGCGGAGCGGCAGGCGGTTATCGATGCCATGCTTGCGTCAGGTATTTCGGCCGATCAGCTCGTCGCCGGCGTGCTGGTCGATGCGGCGGAAGATGCCGCGGAGCAGTGCCGCCAGGCCCTGCAGCGCGGCGTCCGCAACATCCTGCTCGCGCCGCCGAGCTACTTCAAGAATGTCGGCGACGACGGGCTGTTCGGCTGGTTTGCGGCCGTGTTCGCCGCGCTTGGTCCGCTTGCCCGCGGCATGCTGCTCTACAACATCCCCTCGGTCACGACGGTGCAGCTCTCGCTCGACCTGATCGGCCGGCTGCGCAGGGCCTATCCAGGTGTGGTCGCCGGGGTCAAGGATTCCGGAGGAGACTGGGCCTACAGCGAAGCGCTGCTCAAGGCGCATGGCGACCTGATCATCCTAATCGGCGACGAACGGCATCTGGCGCCCGCGGTGCGGATCGGCGGCCAGGGCGCGATTTCCGGCATGGCCAATTTCGCCGCCGGCGAGCTTCGCGCCATGATCGAAAGCGGGCGCGACGATTCCCGTGTGGAGGGCTTCGTCCTCGAATTGCTCGGGCATCCGGTCATTCCGGCGGTGAAGGCCATGGTGGCGCGGCAGACCGGCGACGAACGCTGGCTGACGGTCCGGCCGCCGCTCGATGCGGTGGCATTGCAGCAGCGGCAGCAGCTTGGTGCCGCTTACGACAGGTTGTTTTCGACACAGGCGGCATGAGCGGCGGAGGACGCTGATCGGCATGGACGACACGAGCGAACCGGCAACTCTGAGGGAAAAGGCTTATGCCAGCTTCACGCGGCATCTGCTGGCCCGCGACCTCAGACCGGGCCAGTTCGTGTCGCAGCGCGAACTGGTCGCCTTCACCGGCCTGCCGCTTGGCGCCATCCGCGAGATCGTGCCGCGGCTCGAGGCGGAGGGGCTGCTGACCACGATCCCGCAGCGCGGCATGCAGATCGCGCATATCGACATCAGCCTGATCCGCGAGGCCTTCCAGTTCCGTCTCTTCATGGAGCGCGAGGCGGTCGCGCTGTTTGCCGTCAACGCTTCCGATGCCGAGATTGCGCGGCTGCGGCGCGAGCACGAGGACATGCTCGCCCAGGCGCTGGCGCAGACCCCGACGCCGGAAATGGAAGCCAAGGCACAGAACATCGACTGGGCCATGCACGACACCTTCATTAGCGCACTGGGCAACGAGATCATCGCCAAGGCCTATCTGGTGAACTCGGTGAAAATCCGCCTCATCCACCAGGAGCGCTTTCGCATTGACGGTCGCGTCGTGCCGGTCATGCGCGAACATCTCGCGGTGATCGATGCGTTGGAGAAACGCGATCCGCAGAAGGCGGTCGAGGCGATCAGCCAGCACATCGACAATGCGCGCCGGCTGGCGCTCCAGATCTGAGGAAGCAGGACCGCGCCGCAATCGTCGCGGCGCAATCGACAACGACAGCAACCGGGAGGAAGAAATGTCGTCCAATCCGTTCAATCCAACCAGGAGGCAGCTGCTCCAGGGCACCGCCGCGCTTACCGCCGCCGGCCTTGCCGGTCTTCGTCCGAGCTTCGCCGCTGGCGTCGACTGGAAGCGCTTTGCCGGCACGACGCTCGACGTCAATCTGGTCAAGAGCCCGCGCAGCGACACCATCCTGAAGAACCTGGCCGAGTTCGAGGAACTGACCGGCATCAAGGTCAATGCGGAGGCGACCCCCGAACAGCAGCAGCGCCAGAAGACGGTGATCGAGCTCAGCTCCGGCAAGCCGAGCTTCGACGTCGTGCATCTGAGCTACCATGTGCAGAAGCGGCAGTTCGAGAAGGGCGGCTGGCTTGCCGATATTTCCGGCTACCTTGCCGATCCGGGCCTCACCGATCCTGGGCTGGTCGAAAGCGACTTCGCCGAGGCCGGCATGCAGTTCGCCAAGGACGACAAGGGCGTGCTGCGCTCGCTGCCGTTCTCGGTCGACTACTGGATCCTCTACTGGAACAAGGAGCTGTTCGACGCCAAGGGGCTGAAATATCCCGAGAGCTTCGAGCAACTGGTGGCTGCCGCCGAAGTGCTGACGGACCCGTCGAGCAACACCTTCGGCTTCGTCGCCCGCGGCCTCAAGAACGCCAACACGCCGGTGTGGACGTCGCTGATGCTCGGCTACGACATGACGCCGCTCGGCAGCGACGGCAAGCTGCGCACCACGTCGCCGGAAGCGGTCGAAGCCGCAAGCCTGTACCAACGGCTGATGACCAAGGCCGCGCCTCCCGGCGTCACCGGCTTCAACTGGGCCGAGGCGCAATCCGCCTTCCTGCAGGGCAAGATCGGCATGTGGTTCGACGGCGTGGGCTTCGCGCCGCCTATGGAAAATCCGGAGAAGTCGCGGGTGGTCGGCAAGGTCGGCTATGGCGTCATGCCAAAGGGGCCGAAAGCCCATGCCGCGGGCACGTTCGGCGACGGCATCGGCGTGACCTCCGCCAGCACGAAGAAGGAAGCGGCCTATCTCTTCTGCCAGTGGGCGGTATCGCCGGCCATGGGCGCGCGCCTGCTGCAGGCCGGCGCCGGCGTGCCGTTCCGCAAGTCGGTGCTCGAAGACCCCAAGGTGCGCGAGGGCGTCACCATGCCGCCAAGCTGGCTGGACGCCGTGGTCGGCTCCGGCAACATCAGCCGGCTGGCGCTGCCGGTCATCATCCCGGTCACCGAGTTCCGCGACATCTATGGCGTGGCGCTGACCAACATGATTGCCGGCGCCGATCCGGCCGCCGAGCTGAAGAAGGCCACCGAGCAGTTCCAGCCGGTTCTCGACAGGAGCGAGCAAGGCTGATGTCCGCCATCACCCCGGAACGCGCAGGGGTGACGACGCAAGCCATCGAAGAGAGCCAGCCGGTGCGGCTGGCTCCCAACTACTGGCCTTTCGTCGTCCCGGCGCTCGTCGTCGTCGGCGCCGTGATCGTCTTTCCCTGGGCCTTCACGCTGTGGATGAGCGTCAACAGCTGGACGCTTGGCCAGTCGCGGAGCTTTGCCGGGTTGGAGAATTATCTGCGCCTGGCGAGCGATCAGCGCTTCTGGGAATCGCTCTGGCATACCTTGACCTACACATTCCTGTCCGTCGTCGCGCCGATGTTCCTCGGCACTGTCGCCGCCCTCATCTTCGACGCCAGGTTTGCCTTGCGTGGCCTGCTGCGCGGCATCTTCGTGATGCCGATGATGGCCACACCCGTTGCCGTGGCACTGGTATGGACCATGATGTTCCATCCGCAGCTCGGCGTGCTCAACTATCTCTTGTCGCTGGTCGGCATTCCGGCGCAGGAGTGGATCTTCAACGCCAACACGGTCATCCCTTCGCTGGTCGCGGTGGAGACCTGGCAGTGGACGCCGCTGGTGATGCTGATCGTGCTGGGCGGGCTGGCTTCCGTGCCGCGCGAGCCGTTCGAGAGCGCCGAGATCGACGGCGCCAACGCCTGGCAGCAGTTCCGCTACCTGACCTTGCCGATGATCGCGCCGTTCCTGATGATCGCGGTCATCATCCGCACCATCGATGCGCTGAAGAGCTTCGACATCATCTACGCGATGACCCAGGGTGGGCCGGGCACGGCGTCGGAGACGATCAACATCTATCTCTACAACACCGCCTTCTCTTACTACGACATGGGCTATGGCTCGGCCATGGCCGTCGTCTTCTTCATCGTCATCGTGGCGCTGTCCTTCATCCTTTTGATGTTGCGCCAGCGTTCGCAATGGATCGACGCGGAGGGCAAATAAATGAGCTCGCGGCTTCTCAACAAGCTGGGCCTGTTCTTCGCGGCGCTGGTGCTGGTCTCGCCGGCCATCCTGTTCTTCCTCTGGATGATCTCGCTGTCGCTGAAGTTCGAGATCGACAACGGCGCCTATCCGCCGATCCTGATCCCCGAGCGCTTCGCCTGGTCGAACTATGCCAAGGTGTTCGAGGAGAACAATTTCCTGCTCTATATGTGGAATTCGGTGCTGGTGACCGGCACGGCGACGCTGCTGGCGCTGTTGATCGGCGTGCCGGCGGGTTACGGCATTGCCCGCCTCAAGGCGGAGCGCTCCGCGGTCGTCATCATGATCGCCCGCATGACGCCGGGGCTCTCCTACCTCATCCCGCTGTTCCTGTTGTTCCAGTGGCTGGGAATCCTTGGCACGCTCTGGCCGCAGATCATCATCCATCTGGTGGTGACTGTGCCGATCGTGGTCTGGGTGATGATCGGCTATTTCGAGACGACCCCGATGGAGCTGGAAGAGGCGGCCAACATCGACGGCGCAACCTCCTGGCAGGTGTTCCGGCTGGTGGCGCTGCCGATCGCCAAGCCCGGCATCGTCGTCGCCTTCATCCTGTCGATCATCTTCTCGTGGAACAACTTCGTCTTCGGCGTGGTGCTCGCCAGCCGCGAGACACGAACGTTGCCGGTCGCCGTCTACAACATGCTGTCCTACGAGCAGGTGAGCTGGGGGCCGCTCGCCGCCGCCGCGCTCGTGGTTACGCTGCCGGTGCTGGTTCTGACCATGTTCGCGCAACGGCAGATCGTCGCGGGGCTGACCGCAGGCGCGGTCAAGGGCGGCTGAGCGCCTGATCCGCCGTCACTTTCTTTGGAGAGACGCAATGGCATCGGTAAGCATCAACAATGTGCAGAAGGCTTTCGGAGCCACCAAGATCATCCACGACGTCAGTGTCGATATCGCCGACGGCGAGTTCGTCATCCTGGTTGGGCCGTCGGGCTGCGGAAAGTCGACGCTGCTGCGCATGATCGCGGGGCTCGAAACGATCTCGGGCGGCAAGATCGCGATCGGCGAGCGCACCGTGAACAACCTCAGGGCACGGGACCGCAACATCGCCATGGTGTTCCAGAACTACGCGCTCTACCCGCACATGACGGTGGCCGACAATATGGGCTTCGCGCTCAGGATCAAGAAGGCCGATCCGGCCGATACCGCGAGCCGGGTCAAGCGGGCGGCAGGCATTCTCGGCCTCGAAAAGCTGCTCGACCGCTATCCGCGGCAGCTTTCCGGCGGCCAGCGCCAGCGCGTCGCCATGGGCCGTGCCATCGTGCGCGATCCGCAGGTGTTCCTGTTCGACGAGCCGCTCAGCAACCTCGACGCCAAGCTGCGCGTCCAGATGCGCGGCGAGATCAAGGCGCTGCACCAGCGGCTCGGCACCACCACGATCTATGTCACGCACGACCAGATCGAGGCCATGACAATGGCCGACAAGATCGTCGTGCTGCATGACGGCCTTGTCGAGCAGATCGGCGCGCCGCTCGATCTCTACGACCGCCCGGCCAATCTGTTCGTCGCCGGCTTCATCGGCTCGCCCGCCATGAACTTCATCCCCGGCCACATCGAAGAGGGCATCTTCCGCAGCGCCGGCGGGCTGACGCTGCCGCTGCCGGAAAGCATACAGCCGGGCGAAGCGGCGGGCAGGGAATTGGTTTACGGCATCCGTCCCGAACATATCCGGGCGACCGGCCAGGGTCTCCCCGGCACCGTCACGCTCATGGAGGCGACCGGCTCGGAAATCTTCGCCATGGTGGACTGTGGCGGCGAAGCGATCTCCTGCCTGTTCCGCGAGCGGCTGGCGTTGAAGCAGGGCGAGGGTGTGCGGATCGAGGTCGACCGCGCCTTGGCGCATCTGTTCGACGCCAAGACCGGCAGGCGCATCTGATCGCTGCAATCCTCGCTCTCGAGCGTCGAGTGACAATCGATCACGTCAGTGTGATCGAAAAAAGACTGATCATTCGGGAATAACCCGCCGGTTCCATCGGTCTTCTGGGCATACGCCGCTCATGGCGTTGCGGGAGACCGACATGACCCATCGCGACAATGCGAACGCCGGGAGGCAGGGCATAGGCCGGCGCCGGCCCCTGGAGCGGCTGAGCTGGACCAAAGTGCTTTTGGCATCGCCGTCCTGCCACCGGGCCTGACCTGGTGATGCGCCGTTCCCTTCCGAGGCGCTTGACTCCGGTGACACCTATGCCTTCACCTCCACCAAAGCAGGCGCCTTCGCCTGCAATAGCGATCTTCACCCGCACGAGCAGGGACCGACCGCCGCCACCCGCTGAAGGTGGCCGCAAAGCCCCGGCGGGAGCGCCTGACGGTGGAACGGTGTTGAGCGAGAAAATGCTGGCCGCGCGTTTTGCCGAGGTGGTGCTGCCGCATCTCGGCGACGCGCTGTCGCTCGCCCGCTGGCTGACCGGTAACGCAGCGGACGCCGAGGATGTGGTGCAGGAGGCTTGCCTCAAGGCGCATGCCGGCATTGCCGGTTTTGCCGGCGGCAATCCGCGCGCCTGGCTGCTCACCATCGTTCGCAACGCCTCCTACACCTGGATGGCTCGCAACCGTCCTCGCGCTGTGGTTGCCGTCGGCGATCTCGCCGATCTCGACGATGTCTCGCCGCCGCCCGATGGCGACGCAGACAGCCCAGAGGCGGCGCTGATCGCCAAGGCGAACTCGGCGGTGGTGGAGGCGGCGATCGCAAGGCTGCCGGACGCGTTTCGCGAAACGCTGGTGCTGCGCGACATAAACGGTCTCAGCTATCGCGAGATCGCGGCCATGCTCGGCGTGCCGCAAGGCACGGTGATGTCGCGGCTGGCGCGGGCCCGCAGCCTGCTGATGACGGATATTGGAGGGCGCCATGAGCCCGCGTGAGGACGGATTGCCGCAAGACCCGCAGGATATGAAGCTGATGATCCATGCCCTTGTCGATGGCGAGCTCGACGCCGCGGCGGCCCTTGCCGTCGAACGGCGCATCGCAGCCGATCCCGAGCTTGCCGCCGAGCATGCCCGTATCGTCGCGCTGCGCATGGCTGTCGGCAGCGTGCTGCGGCCGGCGGTCAGCGACGACTTCCTGGCGCGCATCGCGTCGATCGCCGAGGCGAAAGGCGCCGACGAAGCCGAGGCCGCGCAGGCCGAAGTCGTGAAGGCGGAGCCGCAGCCGCAGCAGCACCAGGGCGAAGTCATCGAGATGCGGCCGCGCGCTTCGGCACGCTGGTTCAACTCCTTCGACTGGCGCCAGATGGCGGCCTCGATCGTGCTCACGGCGTTTGTCGCTAGTGGCGCGACGCAATGGCTGATGGTGGAGAATGCGCCCGACAGCTTTGCGGTCGCCGTCGCCAACGGCCATCGCCGCAGCCTGCTCGCCGCAACCCCGGTCGACATCGTGTCGTCCGACCGCCACACGGTGAAGCCGTGGCTCGACGGCCGGATCGGCGTGTCGCCGCCGGCGCCCGACATGGCCAAGGACGGCTACGCGCTGCTTGGTGGGCGAGTCGAAGTGATCGGCGACAGACCGATGCCGGCGCTGGTCTATCGCCACCATGAGCATCTGATCACCCTGGTGGCAGCACCACAGCAGACTGGAGGTGCATCCGTGCCGGTGGCGGACGATCTCTCGGCGGGCGGCTTCCTGCTGGTCCACTGGACCGACGGCGCCTTTTCCTATTGGGCGATCTCGGATGCCGAGCGGCCGGCGCTCGACGATTTCGCCGCCCGTTTCCGGGCCGCCGCGGCAGCCAATCCGGCGGCCGGCAGCCCAGGTTGAATACAGGCCCCTGTCAGGAACGGGCCAACCAAACCGGCAGCATTCAACAGTGGGAACGACGCGCCTCGAAGCGCCGTTCCGGACCCCGTGCGAACGCTGCGCCGAATCTGTCCGGTTTCCGGACCATAGGGAGCCGATCAGGCACCCGCATGCTCCACAGCCGGCAGGCTTGTCTTGGTTGGCTCCCGTTTGATATAGCAGGGGCTCGCATCCTCCTTGAGCTTTTGCAACTGCAGTCGTGTCTTGGCGCGGAGCACCGGGTCGACGGGTTTGTCGGCTTTCTCCTGCACCGAGCTCAGAATCTTGGCGGCTTCGTCGACTTGCCGGAGCTGTATCAGGCTGCGGCCGAGCCCGTATTGCGCGCCGGGCAGTTCAGGATTGAGTTCGAGCACCTTGCGGAATGCGTGCGCGGCGTCTGCATGGCGGCCAAGCGCCTGATATTCCAAGGCGAGCCTGGACCACGCCTTCACCGAGTTGGGGGCGACCTCCACGAGCGAGGCGAATGTATCGACCGCCGACCAGTGATCGCTTCTGGCGGCCAGCAATTGCCCCAGGCCGTAAAGGGTACGGGCATGGCGGGAATTGACCTCCAGAATCTGGCGATAGGCGTTTTCGGCGTTGGTCAGGTTGCCCGCTTCATGGAATTTGGTCGCCTGCTCGAGAACGCTTCCGACGGATCTCGCATCAAGCCTGTCGCCGAGATTACGCCCGGTCCTGGTCTTGACCAGGAAACAATGGATCGTGGTTTCCTCGACACCGTATGAGTATTTGTAGGTCTCGTTGCCGCGCAGGAAATCGTAGACGCGGAAGCCCTGCTCGATGGCCCGGCGAATGCAATAGGCATGCAGCACCAGTCCCGACGGGATGTCGTTGGCGGTCTCGTCCCGGCCGGCGAGATGGAACAGCATTGTCTTTTTTACGTCGTCCACCAGGAACGCCAGGCCGCCGAGCGGCTTGTCGCGCTGCCAAAGGATGGGCAGGAACAGCGTCCCGCTCTCGAATGCGTCCTTGAACAGGATCCGGTTGGACCTGATGAGACCGGGCAGGAGGCTGCCCTTCCGCGGCGCCCATTTGATCCGCCACATCTCGAGGATGATGCCGATGTCGCGATCAATCGTCGAGGCGTCGGCGTTGGTGATGCGAAACTCGTCGGATCCGTCGAGCTTGCGCAGGAAGCGCCTGATCTTCTGACGCGTGTTCGAACTGGTCTTCCGCTCGAGATAGCTGTCCCAGTCGCCCGGCAATTCGGTGGCCGGGCAGACGCAATTGTCGACATTGTCCGTCTTGTTGAAACGCGCCACCTTCTGCGCGGTGAGCCGCTTGTCGACGAGGTTGTCGAGCAGCAGGCGTCGCCGCTTCTCCGACATGCGCAGATTTTCGAGATGCAGCTTGGCCCAGTTCATCTTCATCAGATGCCTGGCAAGGGCCGGGATCGCGCGCTGGGCATATCCCGGCGAGCAAACAATCCCCGCATAGTCGGCCGCGTAGTTGCCGGCCATGTTGATCTCGTTGTGGCAGAAGCCGGTCTTCTTGTTCAGCCTGGTGCGCAGCCTGAGCGGCAACAGGGCGACATAGGGCGAGCCCGGCGGTCCTGGGCGTGCCGCGAGGATCGACCAGGCATCTTCATAGCGTCGGACGTAAGACGACAGGAACGTCCAGGAGAGGAAGAACTGGGCCTCGGGATCCTTTTCGTAGAGATCGTCCCAGTTCTTTCGAAGCCGGTTCAGTTCCTCCCGTGTGGTGATGACGTCGACCCGCATGGTTTCCCCCGAATTTGTTCCCTTGGTGTAGGTCACTGTTCCATGAAGGCTCTCGCCATGCTGTCGGCGATCGGCTTCGTCAGATAGCTGAAGAACGTCCGTGGGCGCTCCTGCACCATTATTTCGGCCGGCATGCCCGGCGTTGGCGAAAAGCCGTGCACTTTCGCCAATTCGCTCGCAGGCACGCGCACGCGGGCAAGGTAGACTTCCTTTGGCACCGGGCCCTGCATCTCAGGCAAGGCATCGGCCGAGACATAGTAGACCTCGCCCTCCAGTACCGGCGTGGTGCGGCGGTTGAGCGCGATCAGCCTGATCGAGGCCTTCTGCCCGACCTTGACGTTGTCGATATCGGTGCGCGGGACCTGCGCCTCGATGACCAGAGGCACATCGGAGGGCAGGATCTCGAGTATGGCCCTGCCGCTTTCGATGACGCCGCCGGCCGTGTGGTAATACATGCGGATGATGGTGCCGGGCACCGGGGCATTGATGGTCACGCGGCGGAGCACGTTGTCGGCTTCGCGTGATTGCTCGCGCACCGCGTCGAGTTCCGCTTCCAGGCTTTGCAATTCCTGAAGCGCTGCTTGCCGATAGGTGTCATTGGTCTGTGTGATCTGCTGCTCGAACCTGACGATCTGTTCGCGGTTTTCGGAGACTTCGGCGACCATCTTGCCGATCTGGCCCTCGGCGTCCGCCATCGCTCGCTGGATCGCCTTCACCTCGGTTCCCCGGATCAGGCCTTGGTCGAGCAACTTCTGCTTGCCCTGGTATTCCTCTTTGAGGAATTCGAGTTGCCGCCGCACGGAAGAGATCTGTTCGTCGATCCCTTCGTTGCGGAACTCCATTGCCTTTATGTTCTGATCGAAGAGCGCGATATCGCTCTCGCGTTTGCTCTCGGCCGCATTGAAATTGAGCTGCTGACTTTCCATGATCGGCGAGACTTCCGCGTCGCTCCGGTTATCGAGGATGATTGGGGGGAACTGAATCTTGCCGCTGCCCTGCACCTCGGCATTGAGCCGCGCCGAGATGGCCTCGAGCCTCGCCATCCTCAGAAACAATTGCCGTGCGTTGGTCTGGGCGGCGGTTTCGTCGAGCTTGATCAGCGGCTGGTCGAGGCCGACATGGTCGCCTTCGTTGACCAGGATTTCCTTGATGATGCCGCCTTCCAGATGCTGGATGATCTTGTTTTGGCCGGTGGCGACGAAGCTGCCCTGAGCGATGATGGCCGAAGCCAGCGGCGCCGTGGACGCCCAGGTGCCGAAGCCGCCGAAGGCGACCGCGATCAGGACCAGACCGAAGGCGGTCTGCTTCCAGATCGAGCGCGGTACTTCCGAGTACCACTGGATGTCGTGAACTTTTGCGATGTCGGCTGTCATCTTCAACACCCCCGCTACTGGATCTGATGACCGAACGAGCCGCCTTCGATGCTCAACCCGCGGCTCGCCAGGGCCTGCAGAACATCCTGGCGCATGCCGAACAGCGCGACGGTGCCGTTGACGAGCAGCAGGATCTTGTCGACGCTCTTCAGCAGGGACGGCCGCTGGGTGATGGTGATGACCGTGATTTTGTTTTCCTTGGCGTGCTGAAGGGCTCGTTCCAGCGCGGCATCGCCCGCCGAGTCCAGGTTCGAGTTCGGCTCGTCGAGAACGACCAGGCGGGGATTGCCGAAGAATGCGCGCGCGAGCGCGACGCGCTGCTTCTGTCCGCCGGAAAGCGGCGCACCGTCGGCGGTAACGAACGTCTCGTAGCCGTGCGGCAGGGTGGAGATCATTTCATGCACATCCGCCAGCGCGGCGGCCTGGTAGATTTCGGCATCGGTCACGTCGTCGCGCATACGCGCGATGTTGGCCTTGATCGATGCGGGGAATAGCTGAACGTCTTGCGGTAGATAGCCGATGTTCTCACCGAACTGGCGCGGATCCCAGTTGCGCAGATCCATCAGGTCGAGCCGGACATTGCCTGATGTCGGCAGGATCGAGCCGACCAGCATCTTGCCGAGCGTCGTCTTGCCGGCGCCCGAATTGCCGATGATCGCCAGCGAGTCGCCTGGCGAGAGAGAGAACGAAAGACCGTTCAGCACCACGCGCTTGGTTCCCTGCGGCACGAAGAGAAGTCGCTCGACGTCGAGCCGGCCCTCGGGGCGGGGCAGGCTCAGCCGTTCGAAATTCAATGGAGAGGTCTGCAAGAGCGACGCGATGCGGCCATAGGCGGCGCGGGCATGCACGACATGGTTCCAGCCTTCGATGGCGCCTTCGATGGGACCAAGCGCGCGGCCGGCTATGATCGATGCGGCAATGACCATGCCGCCGGTGAGATGGCCATCGATCGACAGATGAGCGCCCCAGCCAAGCATGGTCACCTGGGTGAGCAGCCGCACCGCCTTCGACAGCGAAGCGAAGACGATGTTGCGATCCTGCGCGATGACCTGTGCGCGAAGCGAGTTGGCGGTGTCTTTGCCCCAGATCTTCACTGCCTCGGGGATCATGGCGAGCGCGTTGATGATCTGCGAGTTCCGCGACATGGAATCGAGATGGATGTTGGCCTTGCTCTGGTGCGCGTTGGCTTCGCTGAATGCCGCGGCCGTCGCGCGCTGGTTGATGAGAGTGATCGCGAGCAGCAGCAGGGCCGAGGTCGCGACGATAAATCCTTGATGCGGATGGATCAGAAACACCGCCAGCATCATGATCGGGGCCATCGGCGCGTCGAGGAACGACAGCAGCGTGCCGGAGGTCAGGAACGTCCTCAGTTGCTGCAGGTCGCCAAGGACCTGATATTCCTTTCCGTTGCTGTTGAGCGCGGCTCTGGCCGCGGCGCTCAGGATCGGCGCGCCCAACTGGGCTGCGACTTCCACGGCAGTGCGCATCAGAATGAAGCGGCGAAGCGCATCGAACATCGCCTGCAGGACCACCGCGCCGACAATCACCACGGTCAGCATGATCAAGGTGTCGGCGGAACGGCTGGTAAGAACGCGATCCGAGATCTGGAACAGATAGATCGGGATCGCCAAGACCAGCATGTTGCACGCGACCGTGAACATCATCACGATCAGCAGGTTTTTCTTGACCGCGCGCAGGCCGGCTTTGAGAGCGCCGCCGAAATCGACCGGGCCGAGGCGCTTGTGGAAGGCGCCGCCGCCGCCTCCGCCGCCACGCCGGCCGTTTTCATCTCCACCGCCCGGCGGGGATCCGCCCTGATGCACCTTGATGGGACCAGTGTCGCCCTCGATCGTGATCATGCCTGGCGACTTCGATGCGTCCTTCATCTCGGTTACCGACGGCTTGGCTGGGGCTTCGGGCGCCGCCTTGGCCTGCGGTTCGGCGGGCCGCTGGGGCGCAGGCGGCGGCCTTGTCGATACCGGATCAGCCGGCGCGCCTTGTCTCTCGATCGTCGCTGCCGACCTTGGCTCCTGCGCCGGCCGCGTTGGTTCCGCTTGGGGTCCTTGCGTTGCAGCCCGCCGCTCGGGAGCCGCCGTCGAACCCGCTGCCTGAGCGCCGGCGGAGCCGACTGTGCTCGGCTGCGGAGCCGGTTCCGGTTTGGACGGCTGGCGCTGTGCCGTGAGGTTCGACCTGTCAGGGACAGGCGTGGTTTTCGGGGTCGGCGCGGCAGCCGGGAGATGTGCGGCACCGGGGCGCATCTCACCGGGCGGGTTCGAAGGACGGCCCGAATGCGGCGTCGCCTGCTGAGTTGGATGCGCTTTCTCCTCGTGCCGCTTCTCCTGCGGGGCAGGGGCGGATCTACCAAGGTCGGCCTCCGGCTTTCTTGCCGCCGCAACCTGTGAGTTCGTGGTTGAAGGCGGCGTGGTGGCTTGCTCGTGCACGTTGCTCTGCGCCGGCGCGGCTTGCGCCGTGGCGGCAGATGCGGACACTGCGGCTGGCGCGACTTTGGCCTGGGACGCTGGCAGAGGCGGTGTCGCCTGCTCCGGAGCGGGCCTTGCCTTCGGCTGACTGGTCGCGGCGTTCCGGATGTCAGCTTGGGGCAAGCGCCGGTCCTGGCCGACCCTCACCTCAGGACGGGCCACGACGTCATGCAATTGACCGACGACGTTGTCGATTGGCTTCATGGTGCGGTCGATCGCCCGCTCATGCTGTTGCAAGGCACTGGAAAGTGTCCTGCGGGGCATTTCGGAACTCGCCCCCGGCGATCCCTGGTCGTCCTCTTGCATCGCTGCTTCGAGGTCCTCGGCAAACGTGTCCCAAGGCAGGTCGCGATCGTCGGTCATGACATCCCCCGGATCTCAGCCCAATGTATGCACGCCGTCCGCCTGAACGTGATCGGGCGTCGGGACTATCGGATGGTCTATCTGTGCGTTGTCGTCCGTGGCGTCATCGGCGAGGAACGCAACCGCTTCGTTCACCAGCGCATCCGGATTCTGCCCGCCGAGTTCCGGATCGGTGGAGATGATGTCGGCCTGGATCAGGATTTCGTGCGAATAATGCTCACCGCCGACATAGGTCTTGTCGGCCCCGTCGACGTCGACGATACCGGCGAAGTTGGCCACTTGGTTGCCGCCGGTGGTGACGGTCCATTCGGCTTCGGGGTGGGCGACGAACTGGTTCATCGCCAGCGCCACCTGATCGCTGTCGCCCAGCACATTCGTCTGCGACACGTACTGCACGTTGAGCAGGTCGCCCGAAATGTAGAGAACGCGCAGCGCGCCGCTACCGGCGAAGGCCTCGTCCTTCAGGATGTCGCCGGGGTCGGCGTCCTTGCCAGCCGCCAGATCCTGAGCTGCCTTCAGATAAGAGGCCGGCAAGGCATCGAAATGGTTCTGTCCACCGACATTGATGATCGTGGCGTCGTTCCACAGCAGGTTTCCGGCGGTCGAGTAGGAACCTTCTCCAGAGGTCTGGAAGCCGTCCACCGCGCCAATGAGATCGTTGTCGATCAGGACGTTGAGCTGGTGGATGATGTTGGCGTCGTAGATGTTGCCGCCGATGATGATCAGGTCGTAGTAGTGGCCGAGCTCATTGAGCGACACGTCGTTTATCGCCGTGTTGTCGCCGGTGCTCACGCTGGTCCTGACGCCGGACGACGACAGGATCGTGGTGTCGTTGTCCGTGATGAAGCTGTACTGCTGGATCCAGTTCGTGATGATGAGATCGCCTGTGACCTGCGTCACCACCCAGGCGGCGGGGAAACTGTCGGCCGGTGCCGGCGCGGCGCTGCCAGCCGACGGATCGATGTGTTTGAACGCAGCGATGTTGAAGCTCTCGTCGGGCGCATTGCCAAGCGTCCACCCGTTCAGGCTCGAACTGACCGCGTCGGTATCGCAGCGCGCGTTGATTTGAATGATGGCGTTGATTTCATAGCTGTCTCCGACAGCGGCGACGACGGACGTGGTCGTCCAGTTGTTGGTCAGCACGGCGGAGTTGATCAGGGTGTTGCCGCCGGTGTCCAGCTCCACGCAAGGGTTCAACAGGCCGTCGCCCCAGCCCGACATGAAGTCGGAGGAGTCCGGCGAGGTGTTGTAGTCATCCTTGCCAGGACCGCCGCTGGCGGTCTCGTCGTCCTGCTTTTCCTTGAGGATGTTGAGGTGGTCCTCCGCCTTGGGCGCGTCGGCTTCGTCGACCAGCTGCCCATTGACATAGGTTCCCGAAATATGTCCCGAGGCCGCGTCCGGGCGCAGGACGAAGACATTCGCCTCTCCGTCGGAACCGCCGGAGCATGCCTCGATCCGCGCGCCCATCGTGACGACCGCGGCAGCCATGTCGTCGGGAGTACCCAGCATCGTCACATCGTCGATCGGCGACACGGCCGCGGCGGCGTTCATCAGGGAGGCCAGATGGCTGCCGTCGTCGATCGCGGGCGTGAATTTCAGGCCGTGTCCGCCGGCGCCGACATAGTCGTTGTCCGACAGGCGGATCTCCTGGTTGATATAGGCGGCGACCGCGCCTGGCGGCTCGACTTGCGGCAGGATCATGCCGCCGCCGACACCTGGCAGGTGGGGGAGATGAAAATGATGGTGGCCGGGACTCAGATGCCCGTATTGATGGATTTCGATCGGCGTGTACCAGAAGCTCGAGCCGACGGTGTTCAGCACCAGATCCGGCTTGAGCCCCATATACGGAACGTGCGGATCGAAATCGTCCAGCGTGTAGGGCGCCTTCACGTTGACATTCGTGTTTGGAAGGTCGGGGTTTTCTTCCTTGGTGGCCTCGGCAATCTTGAAGTCGTCGTAGGTCTTTAGCTGCCGTGCTTCCTCGACCGAGATTTCGAACATGCCGATGAAATGCGAGATTGCCTCGGTGATCTTGTCCAACTGCATGGCGTACACGGTAGCCTCCGTATCTTGGGATTTCGGGGCGGCATGTCTCCCGGATCGGAAGGACTGCGCGGAAAAGTCCGCGCAGTCCGCTGTTGCTGATCTGCTTAGAGATCAGTCGATCAGTCATGCACCGGTATGATCGTCAGTGCCTTCACCGGCCACGGTATGATGGTAGTCGCCGCCCACCACGGTCTGAGAGACCAGGTTTTCTTGCAGGTTGGCGCCCATCACGATCTGCTGGTTGAACATGCTGGGGGAGATCAAGGCGTCCGCCGAGGCCTGGCTGTCGCCAGTCACGTACCCGTCGTGGCCATTGCTCGAGCCCCAGGTCCCGCCGTCGCCGCCGTCGCCGCCGTCACCATTGTAGGCGTAGCCGCCGGCACCGCCGTCGCCTGCAGCACCACCCATGGTGAAGCCACCCTGGGCATCGCCGCCGGTGCCATCGGCCCAGGCGCCGCTCAGCGCATGGCCGCCGTCACCGCCGAAGGCCGTCGCGAAGCCACCGAGGCTGTCGCCGCCGGCCGCGCCGCCACTGGTTGCAGCACCGCCGGTTCCGTCGCCGCTGTAGCCGTCGCCGCCGGTTCCAGCGCCACCCGTGCCGCCAGCACCACCGGTGCCTGCGCCCACGCCTGCGCCGTAGCCCGCGCCGTAGCCCGCGCCGAGGGCATCGCCACCGTAAGACTCGGAGTCGCCGCCATCGGAATGGGCATTGCCGCCGTCCGACTTGGCATTGCCGCCGTCAG
>SAQE01000037.1 GCA_004020545.1 Mesorhizobium sp.
TCAGCTTTCCCGGCCCGGGCCGAATGGACAACCTCCTGAAAGCTCACATCTAGCGTCGCGAGGTTCCTCCGCGGCCAAGGTGTTTATGGCGATGAAAGATCGCAAGCTTCTCGCCATAGGGAAGCCGTACCTCCTCGAGGCATTTCTCGCATCTGAACCTGGAGACCGTCCTGACCCAGGATCCCTTTTTGACGATGGTCAGGGAGCAGCTCGGACATTGAAAAGTCAGATCTTTGTCGCTCAGGTCTTTGGATAGGGTCATCCCATTCTCCCCAGGAGGCGGTCACACCTTCGCCAACAACGATTGCACAACGTCCAGCGCCAAAACTGTGAACGATATCACATGATCAGAGCGGCCATTGCGCTTCGGTGCGCAACGCCGCTCACTGCCGCCCAATCTTGGCCGGCAGCCGGTCGACATCGAATGGCGGGGAAGGGCGGCTGTCAGTTCGGCGACGACTCGCCCAGTGGTTCGGTGAGGAAGGATGCGGCGATCAGGTCGTCCGCATCGATGCGTAGGGAGCCCTCGCCGCTCCCCATGATGGCAGCGACCTTCTGGAAGGTCTTCATCTCATGTTCGGTGATCCTGGCGTCCCGCATCCTGGCTTTCAGATCGGCGACACGCATCCCGAGCGACCGGGATGTTCCGATTTCTCGTTTCGACATGTTGGTCAGTCCTCCTCGCCCCAGCCCGTGCCTGTTGCGCCGCCGCCCGAATCCGCATCCTGCCAACGGCTTATGTTGCTTATGAGGCAACGCGAACCCAGAGGCGGCAACGCCCACCCGGGCGGAAGGTTCCGTTAGCGTTTGGTAACAAAATAATACTGGGTTATGGCCCGTCCCACGCAACGGGCAACGGGCCATCTGCTTCTCTGGCCGGCATCAGTGACCGGTTACTGCGGCACCTTCACGTTACTGCAGCACCTTCACGATCTTGCGGGTGCCGGGGTCGACGATGACGGTCTGATTGTCGACGACGACGTAACGGTATTTGACGCTTGGCACTTCGTGCAGCTCGACCGTATCGGGAAGCGTGCTGCCGATACTGAGCTCGACGCCCGGAATCTTCACCGAGGCGAGCGGCTGCTTGTGCACATATTCCTTGATGACGGTTTCCTGCTCGGGCTCGATCACAACATCCTGCGCGGCTGCGGCGCCAGCGCCGACCAGCAGCAGAAGGCCCGCCGCGGCTGTGGTGATGTGCATCTTCTTCATGGTTTCTTCCCTTTCGTGGCTGAATCGCCTCCTACGCTGCGCCTGCGATTCCCACAGCCGGTCGGCATTGGATCCAACGCCAACGGCCAGGCCTTGTTCCTGCAAAATTGCCGCCGATGCTCTCACAAAACGTCACCGCACCTGCGCAAAACATTTCGGAACAATGCTTTTCAGCCCGGGTTACCCAAACGAAGGGACCGGCTCTCCAAGGAGAAATCAGATGAAACATCTGCTTATCACGGGCATGATCGCGCTCGGCGTCGGTTGCGGCGCCGCGATGGCGCAGACCGAATCCGCGCAGCCGAGCGGCGACAACAACTGCGTCGCCGGCCAGGCCGACTGCCAGAAGAGCGGCAAGGTTCAGGGTAAGATGAAGCCGCAGGCTGAGCAGAAAGCCCAGGGGCAGAACGGCGCCAACACCCAGGAACAGGCTCAGGGCAAGGCCAAGATGAAGACCGATGAGCAGGCTCAAGGTCAGGCCGGCACCAGCACCGAACAGCAGGCTCAAGGCAAGACCAAGATGAAGACCGACGAGCAGGCCCAGGGTCAGGCTGGCACCAAGACCGAGGAACAGGCTCAGGGCACTGCCAAGTGCCAGACCGGCATGGCCAACTGTCCGAAGGGCTCGAAGACGAACGAACAGGCCCAGGGCAAGACCAACACCACTACCGAGCAGAATGCTCAGGGCACCACCAAGATGCAGACCGAACAGAACGCCCAGGGCAAGACCGGTACGACCACTGAGCAGAACGCTCAGGGCAATACCAACGTTCAGACCGACCAGAACAAGACGGCCTCGATCACCAACGTGACGGTCGAGCAGAAGACGCAGATCACGCAGATCATCCATGAGACCAATATCCAGCCGGTCCGCGATGTCAGCTTCGACATCTCGGTCGGCGTCGAGGTTCCGCGGCACAAGATCCGCCTGCATCGACTGCCGGCCCGCATCGTCAAGATCGTCCCAGCCTATGAGGAGTATGAATATTTCGTGCTGGCCGACGGACGCATCGTTATCGTCGACCCGAACACCTATACGATCGTGCTGATCCTGACCTGATCCGCATCAGAATCTCGACGAAGAGGCCCGCGTTGCCCTCAGGCAAAGCGGGCCTCTTTCGTGCCCGCGTCTCATGGCCGTCGAAGCTGCGCTGCCTGCGAAAGAGCAAGCAAGCCATATTTAGGAGAGCGGGAACCCGGGACAGCCCGGCCTGCTTATCGTGGTGACACAGGACTTCGCAGGCCGGGCCGTGTCCGACAGTTGAATGCCAGGCATCGGCAGTGTGCATCCGTCAGGGCAGATGTGCAACTCATGGTACTCGAACGCATGAATCCGGCGCGGCTTGTCCAATTGCCATTACAATTCCGCCGCTCGGCACGGCGGCGTGACTTTTCGGACGATCAGATGTGGCCCAGCGACGTCTCCGCGGCACGATCAAATTGGGCAGTCCCGACTTTGGTTAGAGCCGTTGAGCCAGACGCTTGTGTCTTTCGAATATGGCGAGTTTGTCGGGGTAGCCGAGACGAACATTCTCGCTGCAGTTCTGGCATCTGAAGTTGGCAATCACCTTGAACCACGAGCCTTTCCTGACAATCGGGTGCTTGCAGCGCGGACACTCGAATTTGAGATCAACATTGTTAAGTTCGACAGGTATGGGCACCAGCTTCCCCATGGCTTGCCCGCCGAACCCTGGGGCCGACGGACATCTCTGCTCCGCCGGCGATGAAGGAACGCTCTCGCCAGCTCTATTCGAATGAGGCAGCGAGCGTTATGTTTCAGCACCCGGACCAATACCTTGCCGCGCCGGACTTCAGTCTCACGAGCCCTGCTGACATTCGTCACGGCGAGGAGCGTGACAGGTTCTGAAAGACCGGCGTGAGATCCAGGGGCCTAATTCAATGCGCCGAGGTGCGTGCCGATGCCGGCGGCCGACGCTCGGAATTCCGCTCAACCCCGCACTTGACCTGCCGGCGCCGTCATCAAAATGAATGGCGACGGTCGCAAATGCCCATGCAAGCTTCAAGGCGAGGAAAGCAAGCGGCAACGGCATGGGTGTTTTAATGAAAGCTGTCGGCCTCTACCGATGTCCAGGAGAGCCGCCGTTCGCTTGCGTCCTGGAGGGAACCAGGGGCACTTACATCACCGAAAATGCCTATCGCGCAGGAGGATTCAAGCCGGATTTTGAGACGTTGCCCTGGGAAGGAGACTATCGGGCCAGACGGGAAAACACGCCAACGGTTTGACTTCCGGATTGGCCGGCCGAAATCCTAGCCCCAGTCATCCATTTTATACAACGGAATATGCGAGTTGGCGATCAGCCATTGCACGGCAATCGATTGCAGCAAATGCGTTTTGGAAACCCGCATCTCGGCCGCGGCCCCATCCAGAGCTTCCTCGATATCTGCTTCCATGCCCAGATCGCAGCCCGCATTTCTGAGAACGAGCGCGGCCCGGCGAAGCAGCGCCTTCAGATCAGAGCCAGACATCTCGCCGGTTCGATCGGCGGCCGAGAGCAGTTCCTGGGCGAAGTTTGCAGGTCCCATTTCCATAGTCTACGGCCAACGCGCGGAGGGAGCCATCAAGCATCCCCGCGAGCTCTGGTTAATCCACAGCTTGCAGCGGCCCCGCCGGTGGCTGGCAGTGGACCAGGGACTCGATTATTACGGGGAAGGCTTCACATCAAAAATCACCGCGGTGGAGAGCACGCGGCGTGACTGGGCGTCCCGGACCTTGATCGTCAACTGCCGGCGAGCGCCCGGCAGAACGCCTCTCGCAAAATCAGCCAAGAGCGACCTCGCCTTTGACCGCCTCGAGGTCGGGAAGTTCAAGGCCCTCCCTGTCAATCAGGACTTCGTCGCCCTCTTGAGTATCGAAGTAGAATTTCGGCATCTTGACCCAACGTGATCAATGTGCCGATCGGGAACGGATTGGCCCGTACTTGGTTCCTGAAAGCAGAAGTACTGGACCACATGCCCTCAGGGCATCGGCCAAAAGACCTAGCCGCGGGGGCTCGTTTGAGGCATTGTTCAGCCTTGCGGTCCTCCCGGAAAAGGTGCAAGGGTCGGGATGGGTAGAGCAATGGGCGAGGTCGCCGAGGATCGCATGCGGTCACGGCGCTCGGTTGGGCAAATGTATTTTCCGCAGTTTCTTGTGGGAATGACGGCAACACTCCTGGTGATCCTCGGTTGGACCTATGCAGCCACGGGATCGGCCTGGGCGGCGCTCGGCTGGACATTCCTGGCAGCCGTGGTGCTGCAGGCAGGCTACTTCGTGGCGGTGCTGTGGCTCGTGTTCGCCCAGGCCCGCTCGACGCACGAGACGAAGTCAGACGCCAGCCCCGCCAAGCTGCCCGGCCCGTTCGAGCGGGACGGCATCATCCACACGCTGATCTCGCGGCTGTTCCCCAGCCTGCTGCCGTAAAGCGTGTCGCCCAAAAGCGCAGCGGTTTCGGGAGAACGACCTGCATCAAAACAAAGATTTAAAGCGCGTCGCCTGAATTCGTTTCAGCGCGACGCGTTCTAGCAGCGTTTGCAGAAGCTCTGAGTTCTCCGCCCAGATATTGGCCGAGATCGCTTCGTCATCCTGGGCGAAGCAAGGAGCGACGCGGCGCAGACCCCAAGATCGTTTGAGAAGGACGACAATGCTCCGAAAGCGCGTCGCCCCGAGGCAGTTTCCAGGCGACGCGCTTGCCGGTGCGACGTCAGCGCGCGATGGCGGCTGTGGCCGAGCGCACGCCCTCCGAAGCCGAGAAGACAACGAAGGCAAAGACCAGCACCGCGGCAGCGACGATCAGCGAGCCGATCGCCACGACCGGCTCGATCTCCCGATGGCCCCCCGCCAGCATCCAGTAGAGCGCCGGCAGCATGATCACGATGCCCACCGTATAAAGGCCGTAGTGGATCATGGCGATCCGGCGCTCGGCCTTGACCGGATTGAGCGCATAGTAGCCGCCGAAGATCGCGCTGGTGACCCATCCGAGAAGATTGATGTGAGCATGCGCCGGGAAGGCGCCGTGATCGCCCGAAATCGCCATCTGCAGCCCGGCGGCGACGCCGAGGATGAGAAACACGATGGCCGTCTTGAAGAAAAGTTCCGAAACCCGTGGCATTTTGTTGTCCTCCCAATGCCCTGCGAACCCTCACCCACCAACTCTACACGCCGCAAGGCATATTAGCCACGACGCGCGGGGAGCGGCTGTGGATTTTGGTGTGGATCGTGGGCGGTATCGGGCGGAGCCAGCAAGCTCGCTAATGTTTCAGGCGTTGGCGGAACAGAGGGGCGCGAAGCAACGCGACCATGCCCGGCGCGCGCTCGTCAAAACAAAATGCCGCCGGGCAAAGCCCGGCGGCATGGCAGTTTCACCCTCTGGCAGGTTTGCCGCGTTCGCGCCTTATTACGGCGTCGTCGTCGCGGCGGCTGCCTGGTCGATCTTGTCGGCCAGCACGCCCTTGGCCCAGTCGGTGACGTCGGCATCGACCGGCTTGTTGGCCATGTCGGCAAGGGCTGCATCCAGCGTTGCGTCGTCGGGGGCGGGCGTATTGGCAGCCTCCGTCTGGGCATCGGTGAGTGCCTGGTTGGCGTCGTTCAGCGCGGTGGTCGCGTCATCGATCTGCCCCTGCAAAGCGTCGATCTGTTCTTGGGTGGCGTTCGGGTCCGCCTGCAGCGCGGTCATCTGCGCATTCAGATCGTCAAGCGCGGCCTGGGCGTCGGCCACGGCCTGGGTTGCCGACTCAACCGCGGCCTGCGCGTTCTTGGCTGCCGCCGCCTGCGTCACATAGGCCTGGATGGCGGCGAACTTCGGGCTCTTGGAGTTCATGTAAGCGTTGATGTTGCGCTGCAGCGAGTTCAGCCGGCCGAGCTTGGCATGCAGGTTCTTTTCCTTCGGCGTCGCGGGCGTGGCGTCATCGGTCGTGTCGTCCTGCGACTTCGCCAACTGGCCCGGGGCCGACGCCTTGCCGTGCGTTGCGCCGCTGTTGCCCTTGCCACCGCCATTGCCGCCGCCGTTACCGTTGCCGCCACCGTGGTCGCCGCTGTTGCCGTGACCACCGCCATTGCCGCCACCGTTGCCGCCGGCGCCGGCAAGCGCCGGAGCAGTCGCGAGTGCCAGGACGGCTAATGAAGCCAGAAGTGTCTTTCGGATCGTCATCATGTTTCTCCGCAGGTGATCGCCACCCAATGCCCAACCGCTAGATCGCCTCATATGAGAATTCCCTAACGGCTTGGAGTAACTTTTAGTCAAAATCAGTCGCAGCAAGGGAGCGACCTGGAAAATACCTTCATCTCCAACCTAGAGAGTTCATTAAGCTATTGAAACCTCACGATAATATTTGGCCCAAATCGAGATCGGCCCTCTGAAACAATGAAGGCCCATACCCCGTCGGACCATAGGCCCAGCCCCATTCAGCCTGCGTCCACAGAGGACTTCATCTCCTTGTTATGTCGCGCTTTTTTGGAGAAATATCGCACTGGTTGTGGACGCCAGCCACTAGCACCGGGAGTATTTGAGCGCGAGGCGCGCCGACGGTTTTGATTTCAGGCATCCCGAGCCGATGCCAGTATATATCATTATATACTCTCGCTGGATTTCCCTAGCTGCTGATCAGCGGCACGGTGACGGACGTCGAATAGTTGATCGGGTAGTCGCTGAAATAGGGGAAATTGATGACGAAGGCGTAGCTGGCGTTGACATGCGCCATCTTGAAACCGCCGCTCGGCGGATCGGTGGTGATCGTGACGTTCACATTCTTCAGGCCAAGCGCCTGCAGCTTCTTGGTCGCGATCGCCTGGATGTCGGACTCGGTCAGCGTGTTGTTGAGCTGCAGGGAGCGCGCGGAGGCCTCCAGCGTGTAGCGCACGCTGGACATGTTGTTCATCGACCAGCCGAAGGCGAAGATGCCGAACAGGAGCATGATGAGGAAAGGCACGATCAGCGCGAATTCAATCGCGGCGCCACCCGAGGCATTGCCGGCAAACGCCCTGAGTATTGGTTTAGCGAACACGGACCACCTGCTGATGTCCGAGCGCGGTGTTGTTCGGGAAGGGACCGAAGGTAAAGGGCGGGACCCAGGTGCCCGACGCCTGTATCTGGACATAGACTGAAGGTACCTTTGGACCGCTGCACAAGGTAGACGCATCGACAACGGTCGTTCCGCATTTATAGATGCGGTTCACCGCGACAGCCGCGTCGTCCGGCTTCTTTTCCCAGCTCGCGAGCGCCGCGGCCTGGGTGGCGTTGTCGTCGGTGGCGCCGGCCAATACCAGGTTCGCCGCCGTCTTCACCCCTGCCCGCATCGCCAGCGAGTTGGTGACGTAGGACCAGCCGTCGGCGATGCCGAACAGAGCCGTGCACAGCACCGGCAGCACGAGCGCAAATTCCACCGCGGCGGCGCCGGATCGGTTCTTGCGGAAGCGGATCGCCAGCGGCTCCATGCTGCTACTCGACGATCTGCACGGTTTGGGCAGCCGGAATGTTCTTCATTCCAAGGCTGGTGCAGTCCTGCTTGATGGTCGTACTGCCGGACCACTGGATCTTGTCTGCGACGACCTGCGTGCACCCGCCGGTCCCCGAGAAATTGCCGAGATAGTTGACCTGCTGCCTGGGGAAATAGATCGCACCGGTCAAAAGCGAGTCAGCGGTGCCGTTGAAAGTGCTCGACGCGCTGGTGCCGGTCCTGTCGCCATAGAACAGCATGCCGGAATAGGTGCCTGAGGTCGGCGCGCTCAGCATCACTGTGGCGTTGCCGTTCATGCTGACGGTGTTGCTGCCGGTCATATAGATGGTCACGCCGTCGCCCTGGATGACGGCGCCCGCGTTGATCTTCAAATTGCCCTCGACGACATAGACGCCGGGAGAAAGCGTGACATTGCCGTTGAGGTTCATGCCATTGCAGTAGGTTCCGGGCTGGATTGTTTGGGTCGACTTGCCGCCGTTGACATTCTGGCAGGAGCCGCTGGTCGTCGGCGCCGGCAGGCTGGAGAAGGGATCGGAGACCGGAAGGGCCCCAGTGATCGGGGCCTTGCAGACCATCGTGGGTGAGTTGCTGAGCGAAACGCCGCCAACCGCAATCAGGCAGTCGGTCTGAAGAGTCGCCGAGCCCTGCACCTTGATGGCATCGGCGGCGATGGAATTCGCATTGATGACGCAGCCGATCTGCTTGAGGCTGGTGTTGCCGGAAATGCTCACCGCCTGCGAGGCCGACGGATTGAGCGCCGTGTTGCAGGCATAGGCGCCATCGGTGATGAGCGCCACCGCCCTCGCCTGCTCCGGCACCTTGGTCTGCGTGAAGATGGCGGTGAACATCCGGTCGAGGTTCTGCTTGACGATCACCTCGACCGCCTTCTTGGCCGTATTCGGCCCCGAGGTGGGCGGCGTGTTGACGGTGATGGTGCCCGCGCCGAGCCCGTTGTCAGTGGCCGACTGCGTGGCGGCCGTCGTGATGGCCGCCGTATCGGATCCCTGGATCTTTTCCAGCGCACCGGCATAGGCTGCGGCGTCGGCCGTCGCCTGCAGCTTCAGGCTCGAATAGTACCAATAGGACGTCTCGACGCCGAGCCCCGCCCCGCCGACCACCACCGGCAGGGTGAGCGCGAAGACAATGGCGACGTTGCCGCCCTCACCCCTTCGCAGGCGACGGGAGACGAAATCTCTGAAAATTCGACTGAACGAGGCCATGGCCAATCGCGCCCAAGCTATCCCGGCTATCACGTTCAACACCTGTCGATAAACGATTGGCTAATTTTTTTGCTCGACTTGCGCCGGTCAGACCGCAGAGGGCGCACTTACGACTGAGTGGCACAAGCATTCAGACTTAGGTCCCACTCATTGTCAGACTTAAGGAGTAACATACGGATAAACCTGTTATTTTAGCATTTTCTGCATTTTATCTTTTTCGGAAATCGCTCGTAGAGACGGCTGGCTTATCACTCTGCTGTATACGGCGAGGGATGCTTCCATGATCCGACAGTTCTGGGCTTCGACACGCGGCAATTTCGCGCTGGCGACCGCGATCGCCATGGTGCCGCTGATGCTTGCCGTGGCCGGGGCGGTCGATCTCGTGGGCACCAGCGACGACGCTGCGCAACTGCAGAACTCGCTGGACGCCGCCGGACTTGCCGTGGGCACGAAATACCAGCCGGAGATGTCGGCCGGCGACATGCGGCAGTTCGGCCAGATGTTCTTCGCGGCCAACATGAGCGCCGCCGACGCGCAGGAATATTCGGGCAGCGTCGACGCCTTCCAGGTCACTGCCAGCGGCGATCCGAGCGCCTATACCATTTCACTGTCGTCCAGCATCAGCCGCCCGGCTTTCATCAGCGGCGCGCCTGCCTGGCAGGCGATCCGCTCCGCCTCCGTCGAGATCAAGCCCGGGGCGCAAGCGTGCGTGCTTGCGCTCGATCCGCACGCCGACAACGCCGTCGACCTGCAGGGCTCGACCAACGTCGCGATGGACGGCTGCGTGATCGCTGCCAATTCGGACGCGGCCGACGCCGTCAACCGGGGCGGCTCTGCCATAGTCAGCGCCGGATGCGTCTCGACGGTCGGCGCCACAGCGGGGCTTACGCCGCCCAATGCCACCCTTTCCTGCGGCGCGCCGCAGGAAAACCAGTATGCATCCTTCGATCCGCTGGCCAACGTCACCCCGCCCGCCTACGGGTTCTGCCAGACGATGCCCAATGGCAAGACGGTCACGCTCTCGCCCGGCACCTATTGCGACAAGACCTGGTCGGGAAAGATCACACTCGATCCGGGCGTCTACATCCTGCGCGGCGTCACCATAAAGCCCGGCGGCAACGGCAGCCTCATCGGCCAGGGCGTGACGATCTTCCTGATGGAAGGCTCGCAGCTCTACATCAACGCCAACGAGCAGGTGAACCTCTCGCCTCCGACCAGCGGTCCCTATGCCGGCATCACCATCTTCCAGGACCACGGCAACACCTCGGCGCTGACGCTGAACGGCGGAGCGGGCTCCGTGGTGAGCGGCTTCATCTATGCACCCGACGCGACGATCACCTATACCGGCAATTCGGACATGAATGCGCAAGGCAGTTGCCTGCGGGTGGTCGGCAATATCGTGCAGATGACGGGAACCTCAGCCGTGAAGGCGGACTGCGCGGCCGAACTTGGCAACCGCGAGATGTACGCCGGCAGGGTGATCAAGCTGGTGAAGTGAGCACCATTCTCCCCCGAGGGAGATCACAGTTCGCCCACGATATCGGCGCCCGGCTGTTCGTCGAAGAGCACCGCGCAACCGCGCTGCAGCGCCACCTGGCTCAAGGCGTTCGCAGCCGCCTCGTCCGACGAGACGAAGTCGCCGGTCAGGACGCGCAGTTCCTCGACGGCTTTCGACATTGAGATGAGGCGCCCGGCCGAGCGATCGCTCGCGCAGGCGTCGACGACGCAAAGAAGATCGATGAGTTCGAAACTGTCCATGGCGGCCTCTGCCAGCGCCATCCCTTCACGAGAGTCAACGGCGGGATGCGCGATCGGGTTCCAGCTCACGAACTGGACGGCGGTCTCCGCAGCGCGCGCTTGAGATCGAAGCGGGGCGGCAGGCAAGGCTCGAAGCAGGCGCCGCGCACGGATCCGGTCGTGGTCGGATCGACCGGAAGCAGGATGACCCATCTGCGCCCGGCGTTCCGGCCAGAGCAGCCTGCCGAAGACAAGGAAGATGCCGGCGATCACTGCTGCCAGCAAGGCCGGCGAATAGGTTCGCGATAAACTCGCCGGGCTGCACGGATATCTCCTAACCATTTGCTGTACTCAATTCCGGACGGAAAACCGCTGCGCACTTTTCCTGGAATTGTTGTGGAGCTGCCCGCCACATCGCAGGAAATGGCGAGCGCTCCGTCAGCCGTCGATGAAGGGACTTTTTTCGACGACCTCCGAGCCAATGAACTCCCGCCGCACTTGTTTCCAAAAAATCCGCCATTCGGGCTTCTGCGTTGCAAGGCGGGACTTCAGTCCCGCCGGCGCCAGGGACCGCAGCCCCTGTGCCACGCCATTCGCCTCCCGGTCATGGCCTGGCCGCGCGGGCGGGCGCAACCAGTTGGCCGGGAAACGCGTTGATTGAAAGGCTACTCCAGCTTCGGCCCGCGCGCTTCCTCGGAAGACGCGGGCCTTTTTTCACGGGCCACGAACAGCTTGTCTCCGCGTTTATATTAGCAATTCCTGATTGAAAGGCGTATGAATCGGGCAGCGGTCGCCGACGATCGCGACGTCAGGTTCCGCTTGGACTCATGGAATATGGGAGAATGCCATGGCCGAAGCTCCAATGAACGTCACCAAACTCGAATCCAAGTCGCACAACAATCCCGACGAGGTTCGATCGCCCGCCAAGACACGTGTCGAAATCGTGCGGCTGCCGGGCTTCACGCTCGGGCGGCTGAACATGCAGCCGGGCTGGAAGTGGTCGGAATGCGTGAAACCGGTGGTCAAGACCGATAGCTGCCAGGTTTCGCATGTCGGCTATGTGGTGTCCGGAACGATCACCGTGCGCATGAACGACGGGACTCAGAAGACCTTCGAGGCCGGTACGTCCTACACCATTCCGCCCGGCCACGACGCCTGGGTGGAAGGCAATCAGCCGTTCCAGTGCATAGAGGTGCTCAGCGCCGAGCAATACGCCAAGCCGGCATAGAATGGCGCTGCCTATCTCCCTCCTTGAGGTGTCGCCGTAGAACAGAGGGGGTCGTCGCAACAGGCGAGACGCCATTTGGCGCGACAGACAAAGTTGGCGCTCCAACGCGAGACGGTCCCCTCTGGCCGCTTCGCGGCCGTCGCCCCCAAGGGGAGACTACCATTGCAACCGCACAAACCTTCCGGTTGCGCCGAATTGTGGAGGTTTGCACGGTTTGGCGTGGCGGCTTGACAGCAGACCGCTTTTGTTCTCTTTTTGTTCGTCAAATATCCCTTACAAAAGATGCAGCTAATGCTGCAACGCCGCACGATGGGAACGGAAGCGCGCGATGCTCGCCATGGACGCCGCCACCATCCTGCATGCCGATCTCGACGCCTTCTACGCATCGGTCGAGCAGTTGCTCGACCCGTCGCTGCGCGGCAAACCGATCGCGGTTGGCGGCGGCGTGGTGCTTGCGGCCTCCTATGAGGCCAAGATCTTCGGCGTGCGCGGCGGCATGCCCGGCCGCAAGGCGCGCGAGCTCTGCCCGCAGCTCATCTTCGTCGGCGGCCGGTTCAGCGAATACCAGCGCCTCGGCGATGCCGCGATCAAGGTGCTCGACGATTTCACGCCGCTGGTCGAGCGCATCTCGATCGACGAGGCGTTTGCCGACGTCGCCGGCTGCACGCATCTGTTCGGGCCGCCGGAAGAGATCGCCAAAACCATCCGCCGCCGCGTGAAGAGCGAGCTCGGCCTGCCGATCTCGATCGGCGTGGCGCGGACCAAGCATCTCGCCAAGATTGCCTCGCAGGTGGCGAAGCCCGACGGGCTGGTGGTGGTCGAGCCTGGCACCGAGCTTCAATTCCTGCATGACTTGCCGGTGTCGCTGATGTGGGGCGTCGGCCCGGTGACGAAAGCGCGGCTGGCCGAGATCGGTGTCGAGACCATCGGGCAATTGGCGCGCACCCACAGCGGCGCGCTGGAGCGGCTGATCGGCCACGCCGCCGGCCAGAAGCTTGCCGCCCTTGCCTGGAACCGCGATCCGCGCCGGCTGGAGACGCATAGGCGGGCGCATTCCGCCGGCGCGCAGTCGGCGCTCGGCCGCAAGCCCGCCCTGCCACACGTGTTCGTGCCGACGCTCCTGCATCTGGCCGACCGTGTCGCCAGCCGCCTGCGCGCCAAGGACCGGCCAGGCCGCACGGTGACGGTGCGCGTGCGTTTCGCCGACATGCGCGCCGTCACTCGCTCGGTGACGCTGGAGCAGCCCATACAGGCGACGACGATGCTGGCCGAGATTGCCGAGGAGCTGGTGCGCGGCGTGCTCGCCGCCCATCCGGGCGAGCGGGAAATCTCGCTGCTCGCCATCTCCGTCTCGCATCTGGAGGAAAGCGCCGAACTGCAGCTCGAACTGCCGCTTGGACTTGCCGACGAGCGGCTCAAGCCCGGCAGCCGCCGCGGGCTCGCCCGCTTCGGCGCCGACCGCGCCGTCGACAAGATCCGCAAGCGCTTTGGCAAGGAGGCCGTCGGCTACGGCACGGCGGCGCTGGAAGCCGCGCGCTCGGTGCCGGATGAATTCAGGGAACTGGCGGAGAAGGAGCTGTGATTGGCCACTTGGCCGCCGAACGTCTGCTCTTGCGAGGTTGGAGATTGGCGAAAGCCGAGGCGACGTCCAATCTCCAGCGCTTCAAGAGTGGCGCGCCTTCGCCGAAGGCGCCCATCCCCTCGCCGGGGGGATTTCGCTCCGCTGGCGCGCCCTTCAATCGGTTTCCGCAATTTCCCACTCCAGCCGCATGGCTGCGCTCAGCGTTTCCCCATGTTCGAGCACCGTCAGCCCTTCGCCGTGATGCGCATCGACCGGGTGCGAGACGGGCTCGAAGCAGAAGAAGCCGGCATCGGGTGACGGCGAATAGAGGATGTAGACATCGAGCGCCGGCGAGGCGGCAAGCGTCACCGCGATCCCCTGCTCCGGCTGCGCGATCGAGGCGCGGCCGTCCCAGCCGTCGAAGCCGTTGTTCACCCAATCCGCCGGCAGCCGCGAGGCTCGAGCGAAATCCCAGGCCGGGCGCTCGCTCACCGGCACGACGCCGACAGGCAGATGGCGCTCGTCCTCCAGCCAGACGCGCTTCGCCTTCGCCTTCAGCAGGGTTGTCTCGCCGCGCGGAAACCAGGGATGGAAGCCGAGGCCGTAAGGCAAGCGCATGCCGGCGTGGTTCTCCACCGTCAGCCGCGCCTGCAGCGCGCCGTCGTGCAGCGCATAGCTGACCGATGCGGCATAACGATAAGGCCCAATCGCGCCGTCTTCGAGCACCAGTTCCGCCTCGGTGTCGGTGCGGCTGGCAAGCCGCCACGGTTTCTGGAAACCGTCGCCATGGATCGGAAAGGCTTCGCCCGGAACGTTCGGCTCGACGGCATGAAAGCGGCCCTCGAAGGTGAAACCGCCACCGGAAATGCGGTTCGACCACGGCACCAGGAGCTGGCAGCCGGACATGCCGGTGCCGTCCCCGTCTTCAGCAGCGGAACCGATGCGCTGCCGAAGACCAGCACGTCATATCGGGCGATCGCCGCGCCGTTCTGCGGCGCCAAGACCAGCCTCGCCAGCCCGTCGTTCAGCTCGACCGCGCCGGCCATGCTCACCAGCCACCGTCGATGGCGATGTTCTGGCCGCTGATCATATCGGAAGCGGGCGAGACGAGGAACAGCACGAGCTCGGCGACGTTGTCCGGCTCGATGCGCTTCTTGAGGCATTGGTTCTCGAGGATCCAGTCATTGTACTCTTTCAGCCGGTCGCCGAAGACGCGCTCCTCGGCTTCAGAGACCACCGCGCCCGGCGACACGGCGTTGACCCGGATGCCATGCGGCCCGAGCTCGCGTGCCAGCGATTTGGTGAGGCCGAGCATCGCGCCCTTCGACGCGACATAGGGCACGTAGCCGTCCCAGCGGCCGTTGAGCGTGATCGAGCAGAAGTTGACGATCTTGCCGTAGCCTTTCGCCTTCATGCCCGGCGCGCAGGCCCGAGCCAGCGCAAACGCTGCCGAGGAGTTGACGCGGATCTGGTCCTCATATTCGGCCAGCGAGAATTCCTCGAAAGGCCGGTTGATGATGAGCGCAGCGTTGTTGATCAGGATGTCGATGCCGCCTTCCTCCGCCGCCAGCGCGGCAACTGCGGCCTCGGCCTCGGCCAGCCGGTTGAGATCGCAGCCGACGAAGGCGACATCGCCGCCAGCCTCGCCGGCCAGCCCGGCGACGAGGTCCGCTGCGTTCTCGGCCTCGGGCCGGTCGAGCACCAGGACACGGGCGCCGGCCCGCGCCAGCGTCACCGCCTGGGCCCGGCCGAGCGAGCCGAGGCCACCCGTCAGCAGCACCTTACGACCAGCAAGCACCTTCATCGCCTAACCTCACAGGACAGAATGGACCTCGTCGATCGAGGTGTCGCCGATGCGCTTGTCCAGCACCACCTCGCCGCGCGCCATCGCCACGACGCGATCGCAGCAGTCGAATACGTGGTGCATGTTGTGGCTGATGAAGACGCCTGTCACCCCTTGCTCCTTCAGGCCGCGCACGAAGCCGATCACCTTGTTGGTCTCCTTGACCGAGAGATGGTTGGTCGGCTCGTCAAGGATCATCACCTTCGACTTGAAATGCATGGCGCGCGCGATCGCGACACCCTGGCGCTGACCGCCGCTAAGCTCGCCGACGAGCGCGTCGGGAGAGCGCAGATGCAGGTCGACATTGGCGATCGCGCGGATGCTCTCCTCGGCCATCTTCTTCTGGTCGAGGATGCCGACGCCGAGGACCGAGAAGCGGGTCGGCTCGCGGCCGATGAACAGGTTCCTGGCGATCGACATGGTCGGGACCATGGAGTTGTACTGGTAGATGGTCTCGATGCCGAGATCCATCGCATCGCGCGGCGTGCCGATGCTGACTTCCCTGCCCTCGACCTTGATTTCGCCCCGGTCGGCGCGGTGGACGCCGGACAGGATGTTGATCAAGGTCGACTTGCCGGCGCCGTTGTCACCGACCAGGCCGAGCGCCTCACCGCGCCGGAAATCAAGCGTGACCCCCTTCAGCGCATGCACGCCGGAATACCATTTGTGCAAGTTGCGCACCGAGATGATCGCGTCGCTCACCGCTTCAGCCCTCCATCTTGATGGCCTTGGCGCGCTTGCGCATCCAGGCATTGGCGACGACGGCGAAGATGGTCAGGAAGCCGATGGCGAACTTGAACCAGTTGGCGTCGACATGGCTCAGCACCAGGCCGTTGTCGATGACGCGGATGAGCGTCGTGCCGATGATGCCGCCCATGACGGTGCCGATGCCGCCGGTGAGCGAGGCGCCGCCGATGACGGCGGCGGCAACCGCCTGCAGCTCCAGCCCCTCGCCGATCGAGGGCAGCGGCGAGCCCAGCCGCAGCACCTGCAGCATGCCGGCGAAGCCGGACAGCACCGAACAGAGCATGAAGCAGACGATCTTGACCCTGGCGGTCGGGATGCCCATCGAGGCGGCGGCCGGCAGGAAGCCGCCGGTGGCCTTGATCCAGTTGCCGAAATTGGTGCGCGACAGCATCAGCGAGGTCAGCACCGCGACCGCCGCGAACCACAGGAATGACATGCGGAACATGTTGCCCGGCCCGACGAAGGAGGTGAACAGCCAGTTGGGCAAGTCGGCGGGCAGCAGCGGCGGGAAGCCGCCCGAGACGACGACGGTTAGCGAGCGCGCCATGAACAGCATGCCGAGCGTGGTGATGAAGCTCGGGATCGCAAAGCGGATGGTGACGTAGCCGTTGATGAAGCCAATGGCCGCGCAGACCAAGAGCCCGGCAAGCAGCGCCAGCGGGAACGGCCAGCCATGCACCATCAGCACCGCCATGGTCATCGGCATCAGCGCGAAGACCGAGCCGACCGACAGGTCGAACTCGCCACTGATCATCAGGATGGTGACGCCGATGGCAACGAGGCCGGCCTCCGGCAGGATGCCGAGGATGCCGCGCAGATTATCTGCGTTGAGGAAGACACCATGCGAGCGGACCTGGAACAGGATGACGAGCAGCACCAAGAGGATCAGCCCGGCCAGTTCCGGCTTTTCGAGATAGGTCTTGAACAGGCGCTTCAACGAAAGGCTCCGGTAGTTCGAGATTTCCAAGATGACCAGCGGCATCGGGCGCCAGTCAAAGAGTCGAGGTTCCATGCAATTCCGGACGGAACACGGGCTGAAGCCCCAACGTCGTCATCCCAGGGCGAAGCAGGAGCGAAGCTCCGTCGCGGAGACCCTGGGATCCAGGCCGTAACCTTAACCGAAGGGCGCGGCGGAGCAGAATTCTACACCGTTGCAGCAATTCGACGTTACGGCATGGATCCTCGGGTCTGCGCCGCGTCGCTTCGCTCCTTGCTCCGCCCGAGGATGACGACTTGAGAGGCGTCCCGGTCAAACTCCAAGGCATACAACCCGCCAGCACCATCCGACCGTCAGCGCATGCCTTGCGCGGACAGCGCCATGATGCCGTCGGCCTCCTTCGGCCGCACGATGCCCTGGCCGGTGTCGATGTCGGAAGGAGCAAGGCCGATCTTCTTGTTGAGATAGGCCTCCATCACCGGCATGAAGCCCTGCATGTAGGGCTGCTGGTCGACCAGCGCCTGGACATAGCCCTTCTGCATCTGCTGCAGCACTTCCGGAACGAGGTCGAAGCCGCCGAGCAGCACCTTGCCCGGCGCCACGCCGCGATCGGCCAGCACGCGCGCCACGCCAGCGCACCAGAAGCCGGTGTCGAAATAGGCCGTGGTGTCCGGATGGGCGTTCAAATAGGCGCCGACGCGGTCGGAGGTGATGGCGAGATCGGTGCCGCTGTCGATACGCTCCCACGATACATCGCGGTCCTTGTGGGCGGCCTTGTATTCCTCGAGGAACTGCATGACGCCGGCACCGCGGGTTTCGGACCAGTTCTGGCCGGGCGCGGAGATGCCGACCAGCACCTTGATCGGACCGTCCTTGGGGAAGCTTTCGGAAATCGCCTTGGCGAGCGAGTAGCCGGCGGGCTTAAAACCCTGGCCGACGAAGGCTTGGCGCGCGTTGCCCTTGGCGCCCTCGGTGTCGTCGACATTGACGGCGATCACCAAAACGCCGGCGTCGCGTGCCTCCTTGATGACATCGTCGAAGGCATGGTCGTCGACGATGGATGTGAGCAGCGCGTCGGGCTTGGCGGCAAGGGCCGCGCGCATGTTGGCGACCTGCTGCTCGATCGAACCCTCGGTCTGGGTGAAGACCATGTTGCAGTTGGCCTCGACCTTGGCGCAGGCATCGTCGAAGCCTTTCTTCACCGCCTGCCAGAAGGTGTTGGAGGCCGACGAATGGTGGGTGAAGACGATGCTGAGCCCGTCCGCGCGTGCAGCGGTTTGTCCGCCAACCAGCGCGGCGCCGAGCAATAACATTGCAGTCAGTTTCTTCATGTCTGTTCCTCCCTTTGGATTTGTCAGATATCCGCCTTGTCGGAGACGCGGCGGTGGACGGTGTAGGCGCGGCCGAGCTCGGGACTGAGCGCCAGCCCGAGCCCCGGCCCCGGCGGCACGGTGATCATGCCGTCCTTCACCTCGGGCAGCGCGGTCACCAGGTCGCGGTACCAGGTGCGGTAGAAGGCGCGCACGCTTTCCTGGACGAGCGCGTTGGGGGCGTTGAGCGACAGATGCGTCGAGGCGGCGAGCACGACCGGACCGGTGCAGTCGTGCGGCGCCACCGGCAGCCGCCACGCTTCCGCCATCGTGGCGATCTTGCGCGCCTCCGACAGGCCGCCGCACCAGGAGATGTCGAGCATGACGATGCCGGCAGCCCCGGTCTCCAACAGGTCGCGAAAAGCCCAGCGGCTGCCCAGCGTTTCCGACGCCGAGATCGGCGCCGGGCTGGCGGCGGCGTAGCGCTTCAGGTCGCCGAGGCTGTCCATGCGGATCGGGTCCTCGTGCCAGTAAGTGGCGTAGGGTTTCAGCGCCTGCGCGATCCTGATCGCCGGCAGGAGCTGCCACATCGAGTGGAACTCGACCATGATGTCGATTTTGTCGCCGACGGCCTTGCGAATCTTTTCAAAAGGTTCGAGCGCCGCCTTCAAGTCGGCCGCCGAGATGTCGTTGCCGCGCGTCTTCTCCGCCGCGTGATCGAACGGCCAGATCTTCATGGCGGTGATGCCGTCCTCCAGCAGTTCCTCCGCAAGCTCGCCAGCGCGGGTGAGGAAGGCGTTCAAGTCGTCATAGTCGCGCCCGGCGCCGATGCCGTAATTGGCCGTCGTCTGGCCCTTGGCGTCCTTGATATATTCGGTGCCGGCGCAGGTGTTGTAGGTGCGGATGGAGCGGCGGCTGAAGCCGCCGAGGAGTTGCGCGACCGGCTGACCGGTCGCCTTGCCGAAAATATCCCACAGCGCGATGTCGAAGGCGGAATTGCCGCGCACCTCGGCGCCGCTGGAGCGGAAGCCGAGATAGCCGACGAGATCGGCGGCCAGAAGATCGATCTGCAGCGGATCGCGGCCGATAACGCGCGGCGCGACATATTCGTGCAGATATTCCTCGACCGTGCGCGACAGGTAGAAGGTCTCGCCGAGCCCGGTGATGCCCTCGTCGGTATGGACCTCGACCCAGAGCAGGTTGGGCCGCTCCTCGATGCGGATGGTCTCGATGGCGCTGATCTTCATGTCAGGCGATCCCTGCGTCGAGCAGCGCCTTGACGCTCTTGTCGAAATGCTGCGCCATATGCTCGGCCGCCAGCCGCGGATCGCCCTTGAGGATGGCGTCGGCGATATCTTCGTGGCCCTTGATCATCTTGAGCTGATCCTCATCGGACGAGCGGGTCCGCCAGCCGATCACCCAGGTGCGCCGCGTCACGCCGCTGAAGGCGGTGACGATTAGCGAAAAGACCGGGTTGTGCGAAGCCGCCGCGATCGCCTCGTGGAAGGCGATGTCGTGCTCCATGACGGCCTCGGGGCTTTTGAAATTCTCGTGCATCAGCCGGGCCGACTGGGCGATCGCCTGGGCTTCCTGATCGGTGCGGCGCAGAGCCGCCAGCGCTACGGTGCGCATCTCGATGGTGCGCCTGACGTCATAGACCTGCTGCACGCTGATCTGCTGCGTGGTGATGCCGTGCTCAATCACCATCGACATGGCGCCGGTGTCGAGCTTGGCGACGGTGGCGCGGCGCCCGGCGCTCATGTCGATCAAGCGCATCGCCGAAAGCGAGCGGAAGGCCTCGCGCACGACGGTGCGCGAGACGTTGAGCTGGCGCGTCATGGCGGCTTCGCTGGGCAGCGGATCGCCTGGCGCCAGCCCTTCCGAGCGGATGTGCTGGGTGATCGCCTGGATGGCCGTGCTGACCAGGCCAGGACTGGGTTCCCCCGGTGGATCCGTCTGCTCCTGCATTCCGCTCCCTCGAAAACCTGTATGACAGGTTGTTATTGAATTGCTCATAGTTCAGGCAAAAGATATATGTCAAGCTGATTTCCGAATGCCAGCCGGAGGAGCCTCATGCCCGAAACCGATGCCACCCTGATCTTCGACGCGCGCGACGTGGTCGGCGAAAGCCAGGTGTGGGACGATCGGCGCGGCAGGTTGGTCTGGGTCGACATCATCGGCCGCAGGATCCATCGGCTCGATCCATCGGGCGGAGCGCATGAGAGTTGGCCGACGGGCGACCTTGTCACCTCGGTCGGCCTGCGCGAGGACGGCGGCGCCATCGTCGGATTGCGCAAGGAGATCGCGCTATGGGATTTCGGCGGGCCGTTCCGGACGCTCGCGACGATCGAGGCCGACCGGCCGGACACGCGGCTCAACGAAGGCGTGGTGGCGCCGGACGGTTCGTTCTGGGTCGGCACCATGGCCAACAATATCGGGCCGGACGATGCGCCGGCGGCGATCACAAGCGATGAAGGCCGGCTCTATCGGGTCGGTCCCGGCGGCAAGGTGACGTCGCTCAGCGAGGACCGCTTCGGCATCACCAACACGATGGTGTGGCTGCCCGACGGGCGCTTCGTCACCGCGGACACGATGAAGAACGCGCTCTACAGCTATGGCTGGGACAGGAAGGCGGGACGGCTGGGCGACGCCCTTCCCTTCTTCACCGGTTTCGGGCGCGGCCTGCCGGACGGCTCCTGCCTCGACGCCGAGGGTTATGTCTGGAACTGCCGGGTGGTTGGCGGAAGCTGCCTCGCCCGCATTTCGCCCGACGGCAGGCTCGATCGTGTCGTAGAACTGCCCTGCAGCTGGCCGACAAGCTGCGCCTTCGGCGGCGCAGACCTCGGCACGCTGTTCGTCACCTCCGCGCGCTTCACGATGAGCGCCGAGCATCTCGACGCCAACCCTCATGAGGGCGGCCTGTTCGCGCTGCGGCCGGGGGTGCGCGGCCTGCCGGGCAACCGCTTCGGATGATCTCCCCCCTCGAGGGGGAGATCATCAGCGCTCGCCGTTTGAAAAAACTTCTCCATCGATGTCGGACTGGCCAAACCCCGTTCGTCATAGGAGCATAGACGGCAATCAACAGGAGAAACGATATGCCCAGCACCATCCGCCTGCATCGCGTCCTGGCTACCAAGCCTGAAAAAGTCTACCGCGCCTTCATCGAGGCGGACGCGCTGGCGAAATGGCTTCCGCCGAACGGCTTCACCTGCACCGTCCATCACTTCGAGGCAAAGGTCGGCGGCAACTTCAAAATGTCCTTCCGCAACTTCACCACGGGCGAGAGCCACGCCTTCGGCGGCGACTATGTCGAGCTCGTCCCGGGTGAGCTCGTGCGCTACACGGACAAGTTCGACGATCCCAACCTGCCCGGCGAGATGCAGGTGACGGTGAGCTTGAAGAAGGTCTCGGTCGGCACGGAGATGGAGATCACCCAGGCCGGCATCCCGGACGCGATTCCCGCCGAGGCCTGCTATCTCGGCTGGCAGGAGTCGCTCAAGAACCTGGCAAGGCTGGTCGAGCCCGAGATCAATCAGTAGTAACCGATCGCAACGGTCCTACGGCCGGCCGCGACATCGAAGCATGTCCCGGCCGGCAGGCGGTCCTAATTCCGACCTATGAAGTTACGCGTTTCCACCGCTTGCCAGAATGGCTGCGCTGGGCTGGATTGAGCAAATCCGAGCTCGAATGCGCCGGATGGACAGGCAGAGGGGGCCGCGATGGAGCCGATTCCGGCCGGATCATCACCGGATGCCGATGACGATAAGGTCGAGCATTACGATCTCGGCCTTTGCCTGTCGGGCGGCGGCTACCGCGCCATGCTGTTCCATGCCGGCGTGCTTTGCCGGCTGAACGAGGCAGGCCTGCTTCAGAAAATCGACATGGTGAGCTCGGTTTCGGGCGGCTCGATCGCCGCCGGGCTGCTGGCCGTTCTCTGGCCGCGCCTGACCTTCGCCAACGGCGTCGCAACCAACTTCCGCGCGCTTTACCTGGAAAAAATCCTCGCCTTCTCGCAGGTCTTCCTCGACGCACCCTCGATCCTCAAGGGCATCCTCAATCCGTTTTCGAGCGCCGCGCGCGAAGTCGCCGCATGCTACGAGCGCTATCTGTTCGATGGCTCGAGACCGATGCTTAAGGGCCTGAGCGGACGTCCCTGGTTCGTGTTCTGCTCGAGCAACCTCAGCACCGGCTCGCTGTTTCGCATGTCGAACCGCTACATTGCCGATTACCGGGTCGGCATGGCCAAGCATGCGGACCTGCCGGTCGCGACCGCGGTCGCGGCGTCGTCCGCCTTCCCGCCGTTCCTGTCGCCGCTCAGGCTCGACCTTACGCAATTCGAGTGGGAGAACGACAAGCTCGATGCCAGCGTCGGCCCGCCGGTCCCGGCCGGCCGCGCCGTGCTCACCGATGGCGGGGTCTACGACAATCACGGCATCGAGCCGGCGCTGAAGCGCTGCCGCTGGCTGCTGGTCAGCGATGCCGGCGCGCCCTGGCAGGCGTCTGGCTCCGGCTACTGGAACTGGTTCTCGCAATTGACGCGGGTGCTCGACACCACCGACAACCAGGTGCGGTCGCTGCGGCGACGCGATCTCGTCGCTCGCTTCCAGGCGGCCAAGAACGCCGACGACCAGGGCTTGCCCGATGACGCGACGCGGCCCGATTATGCCGCCACCCGCGGCGTCTACTGGTCGATCGCCACCAAGCCGGACGCGGCTGAGCCGACCTTCGTGCAGAGCGCGGCAATCGCGCCCGCCGATATCGGCACCTCGCTGCACTTCCTTGGCGCCAAGGAAACGGTCGATCTCGTCAACTGGGGCTACTCGGCCAGCGACCAGGCGCTGCGCGCCTGGTACGAGCCGGCGCCGCCCGCCGGCAAGGCCGTGCCGCTGCAGGTGGGCGCGGTGAAGCCCGGCCGCTGCGCGGTAATGTCGAAGGCGCTGATGAGCGGGTTCAAGGTGTAAGTGGGCGGCGGCGAGAACAGCGCGGTCGGCGGGACAGCGCCCCTGATTGCCGATCTCCGCAAAGCGGGCGAAGCATTCATTTCAGCCATGAGGATTGCCCATGCGAACCGCATCCTGTGCCTGCGGGCAACTGAATATCTTGTGCGACGGCGAGCCGCGACTGGTCGCGCTGTGCCACTGCCTCGACTGCCAGCGGCGGACCGGCAGCACTTACGGCATCGCCGCTTTCTTTGCGCGCGATCATGTCAAGGCCGAAGGGACCGCCAACACCTACAGGCGGCTGTCCGACGGCGGCCATGCGATCACCTTCCACTTCTGCCCCGATTGCGGCTCCAGCGTGTTCTGGGAGCCCGAACGGAAGCCCGACGCGATTGCGGTCGCGGTGGGGTGCTTTGCCGATCCGGAGTTTCCGGCTCCGACACGCTTTGTGTGGGAGGAGAGAAGGCATGGGTGGGTTGTCAATCCAGAGGCGAAATAGCTTATCCGCTTTCGCCTCCCAACCCTCGTTGGCGCAACCCAATCCGGTTCGTGCCCTGACCCGCTCGTGCTAACAGAGACGCTTTCAACAACGGATGGATCGAGACATGACAGACGAGAAAGTAGCTCTGGTGACGGCGGGCGGCAGCGGCATGGGCGCGGCGGCGGCGAAGCGGCTGGCGGCGGACGGCTTCAAGGTCGGCGTGCTCTCCTCCTCCGGCAAGGGCGAGGCGCTGGGCAAGGAACTCGGCGGCTTCGGTGTCACCGGCTCCAACCAGTCGAACGACGACCTGAAGCGCCTCACCGACGGGGCGCTTGAGCGCTGGGGCCGCATCGACGTCCTCGTCAACAGCGCCGGCCACGGGCCGCGCGCGCAGATCATCGAGATCAGCGACGAGGACTGGCATAAGGGCATCGACACCTATTTCCTCAACGTGGTGCGGCCGACCCGGCTGGTGACGCCTGTGATGCAGAAGCAGAAGGGCGGCGCAATCATCAACATCTCGACCGCGTGGGCGTTCGAGCCGAGCGTCGCCTTCCCCACGTCGGCGGTGGCGCGCGCCGGGCTCGCCGCCTTCACCAAGATCTTCGCCGACACCTATGCGGCCGACAACATCCGCATCAACAACGTGCTGCCGGGCTGGATCGACAGCCTGCCGGCCGTGGAAGAGCGCCGCCAGAACGTACCGATGAAGCGCTACGGCACGTCGGAAGAAGTGGCGGCGACGATTTCCTTCCTCGCGTCCGACGGCGCGGCCTACATCACCGGCGAGAACATCCGCGTCGACGGCGGGCTGATGCGGGGGTACTGAGTGCTTGAATAGCGACCTGCCTCCACTGCCCTGAGATTTTCGGTGAAGAGGCAAGGATGAGCGCTTCATTCAAGCTCGGCATCGTCGGCGGCGCGGGATGGCTGGGCGTTGCCATTGCGGGTGCCGCGCTTGCGGCCAGCGTGGTGCGGGCGCAAGACCTTGCGCTGTCCTATCGGAGCGCCAAACCGGACCGTTTTTCGGGCGCGTTCTGGACCGATGACAACCAGGCGCTCGCCGACCGCTCCGACGTCATCATGCTTTCGGTGCGGCCGCAGGATTGGCCGTCGCTGAGCGTCGATGCAAAGGGCAAGCTGGTCATCTCGGTGATGGCCGGCATCCGGCTGGCCGAGATCGGCGAGAAGCACGGCACACGCCGCGTCGTGCGGACGCTGCCCAACGCGGCGGCCGAGGTCGGCAAATCCTATACGCCATGGATCGCGAGCGGCGACGCCACCGAGGCGGACCGCGCAACCGTGCGCGCGATCTTCGACGCCTGCGGCGTCGAAGACGAGGTGGCGACGGAGCGCGACATCGACTACCTCACCGGCCTGACAGGATCGGGCCCCGCCTTCCCTGCCCTTTTGGCGGACGCGATGATGCGCGACGCGATTGCCTTCAGCCTCTCGCCGGACGTCGCGCGACGCGCCGTCAACACCGTGCTTGCCGGCACCGGCCGGCTGCTGGAGCTCAACGACGCCTCGCCGGCCGACACGGTGGAAGCCTTCCTCGGCTATCGCGGCACCACCGCCGCGGCAATCGAGACCATGCGCGAAGCGGGTTTCTACGAAGCGGTGGCCAAGGGGCTGGCGGCGGCATTCCTGAAGTCGATCGCGATGGGCAAGGCGTGAGTCGGCGTCGGCCTGTCACCCGCACTGTCGATTCGCCGATCTTCAACCGACGGCCAGATTAGACGTTGCAGGAATGCGTTCATCCGCGGCCGTATGCCTAATAATTCAGCATAATTCAGCAATATTTGTATAAAATTGGCTAGGCTTCACGCCTCTAAATTGCATTAGCTCTTCCTTATTCTATCTATTCTGAAGAATTGATCGAGAAATGGAGATTTTCCTCTGTACTATATGGTTATTCCTTGGAACTATCATGTGAATTAGAAGTTGGTCGGAAGCGGTCGACGGAACCTGCATAGCGTGTTCCAGGAGCCAGGCAGCACGGAGAGATTGTCCCATGACCTCCATCGTCAACGCAGTAGGCGTCCCTCTTCCCTATAGCGGCACGTCCACCCATTGGTTCTCGGCATCTGGGTCTGGGCCGGACTTGTGGGGCACCTCCGGCAATGACACCTTCTATGGAGCCTCCGGCGTCAATGTCACCATGCACGGTAGCTATGGCGATGACATCTATTACCTCTATGCCGCGGGCAACAAGGTGGCCGAGGGCTATGGGGCAGGCATCGACACGATCAGCACATGGATGAGCTATACGCTCCCGAACAACGTCGAGAACCTCATCGTCACCACCGCCAATCGCTATGCGTTCGGAAATGCGCTGGACAACATCATCACCGCAAAGGCCGACCACCAGACGCTGGACGGCGGCGTGGGAAACGATGTTCTGATCGACGGCGGCGGCGGCTACGACACGTTCATCATCAAGAACGGCAACGGAAGCGACCTGATCGCGAATTTTGCAGCGACTGACACCGTCCGCCTCAACGGCTATGGCTTCGCCTCGTTCGACGCCATCCACTCGAACATGGTTCAGGCGGGATCGAACGTCATCCTGAACCTCGGATCCGGTGAGATCCTCGAGTTCAAGGACACGACCATCGACAAGCTGCAGCCCAGCCAGTTCGAGCTGCCGATCGACAAATCGCACATGACGCTGTCCTTCGGCGACGAGTTCAACACGCTGAACCTTCACAACAGCCAAGGCGGCACCTGGGACACCAACTTCTGGTGGGGGGCGCCAAACGGCAGCACGCTCACCCAGAACAACGAGCTGCAGTGGTATATCGACGCCAACTACGCCCCGACGAGCTCGGTCCACCCGTTCAGCGTGAACAACGGCGTTCTCACCATCACCGCAGCGCAGACACCGGCTGATATCAAGCCGCTGATCAACAACTACGAGTACACCTCCGGGCTCCTGACGACGCACGACTCCTTCTCGCAGACCTACGGCTATTTCGAAATGCGCGCCGACCTGCCCGAAAAAGCCGGCGCATGGCCAGCCTTCTGGCTGCTGCCCGAGGACGGCTCGTGGCCGCCGGAGCTGGACGTCGTGGAGATGTACGGCCAGAGCCCGAATTCGCTTCTGATGACCGCGCATACGAATGAGACGGGAACCCACACCAAGGTCGGGTCGACAGTGAATGTCTCGGACACCGCCGGCTTCCACACCTACGGCCTCTTGTGGACGCCGGAGAAGCTGGTGTGGACCTATGACGGCGTGCAGGTCGCGGAGGTGGCGACGCCGTCCGACATGAACAAGCCGATGTACATGCTGGTCGATCTCGCCGTCGGCGGCCAGGCCGGCGCGCCGCCGGATCATCTGGCGACCCCGGCTCAGATGAAGATCGACTACATCCACGCCTACACGCTGGACAGCGCGCCGGCGACCGCGCTGAACGTCACCAGCAGCAGCACCACCACCCAGACCACCCAGAGCATAGCCACGCACGGTATCGCCGGCAGCACGCTGCACGGCGGTTCCGAGTTCGGGGGCCACGCCTAAGGCGCGATCATGCAGCGGCCGGGAATGGGCAAATGACTCGACCGTCGGGCCTGCGGCCGGTCTTTCTGCGCGCCATCGCCGATGTCGGCGCCTTCTCTGTGCTGATCAACATCCTGTTGTTGGTAATCCCGCTCTACCTGCTCCAGGTCTATGATCGCGTGCTGCCGTCCTCCAGCATCGAGACGCTGTTTTACCTCTCGCTCATCGCGGTGCTGGCTCTCGCCTTCCTCGGCTTCCTCGATGCGGTGCGCGCCATCTACACGCAGCGCGTCGCTGCGACCGTCGACCGGAAGCTGAGTGCCGGAACGTTCGCCCTTTCGCTTGCCGCCAAACATGCCGGCGGCCTGTCGCCGCTGCGCGACCTCGCTTCGGTCTGCGCCTTCATCCGGTCGCGCGGCGTGGCGGTGCTGTTCGACCTGCCCTTCGCTCCGGTCTTCCTCGCCCTGCTCTATCTCATCCATCCCGTCCTGTTCTGGGTGACGCTCGCCGGCACGGTGCTGCTAGTTCTCCTGGTCGTGGCGAACCAGCTTGCCATCGGCCGAAACGATGCCTTGTCGGTGGAACGTTCTGCTTTGGCTGCCCAGGCGGAACAGGTCTTTGCCCGCAATGCCGAAACGCTGCGCGCCATGGGCATGGTCGACAACGCCGCGCGGGTCTGGGAGCGGTACGTGGGCGAAGCGCTCATCCTGCACGACCGCTCCGCGAGCGCCAACGCGATCTTCAGCGGTGCCTCGCGGGCGCTGCGCATGATGCTGCAACTGGCAATCCTCGGCGCCGGCGCGTGGCTGGTGGTCGAGGGGCAGATGACGGCCGGCATGATCTTCGCCTCCTCGCTGGTGTCGTCGCGTGCGCTGCAGCCGCTCGACCAGCTCATCGGCGCCTGGCGCCAGATCGCCGATGCCCGTCGAGCGTGGACACGGCTGGAAAGGGCGCTCGCGACGCAGCCGGCGCAAGCGCGCAAACTCGCCCTGCCCGATCCGTCAGGCGCGATTGGCGTGCAGGACGTTTTCTTCATGGCGCCGAATGCCCAGCCAGGCACCGAGCCCATCCTCAAGCGGCTGAATTTCCAAATCGGCGCCGGCGAGGCGGTGGCGATCGTCGGTCCGAGCGGCGCCGGCAAATCCACGCTGGCGCGGCTGCTTGTCGGCGCCGTGCAGCCGACCGGCGGCTCCGTCAGAATCGACGGCGCCGACCTCAGGACATGGGACGAAAATCAGCTCGGAAGAAGGATCGGCTATCTCGCGCAGGAAGTGGAGCTGTTTCCCGGATCGATCGGCGACAATGTCGCCCGCTTCGACCCGAACGCGGAGGACGCCGCGATCGTCGAGGCGGCCAGGCGCGCGGAAGCGCATGAGCTGATCCTGGCGCTGCGCAACGGCTACCAGACCGTGATCGGCCCTTCGGACAGACTGTCGGGCGGCGAACGCCAGCGGATCGGGCTGGCGCGCGCCTTCTACGGCAATCCGCGCATTCTCGTCCTCGACGAACCCAGTTCCCATCTCGACGGCGGCGGCGAAGCCGCGCTCGAAGCGGTGCTTGCCGCCGCGCGAGCCGCCGGCGTCACCGTGATCGTGGTCACGCATCGCCCTTCCATCGCCGCGGCCTGCGACCGCGTGATGCTTTTGCGCGGCGGTGCGATCGAAGCCTTCGGCCCGAGCGGCGAGGTGTTGCGGCGGCCCCTCACCGACAAGGGCGCCGACAGGGGCGCACAACAGAACACTGTGGTGACTGGATCATTCGCAACGATGATCCGCGGCACCCCCCACAATGTCCGCCTCGGATCATAGACGATGAGCGCCGAGAGCCTTGCCTGGGAACCACGCACCGACATAAGGCGCGTGGCGTTTACCGGATACGCGGCAACAGCGCTGCTGGTGGGTTGCTTTGGCTATTGGGCGGCCAGCGCGCCGCTGTCCGGCGCGGTGATCACTCCAGGCACGATCTCGGCGACCGGCGGCAACATCCTGATCCAGCAGCCCGAGGGCGGCATCGTCCAGCAACTGCTGGTCCACGAGGGCGACCGCGTGCGGCAGGGCCAGGACCTCATCCTCCTCGACCGGACAGCCGCGCAAGCCGATCTCAACCGGCTGACGCGGCAGTCGATCGCGCTCAAGGCAACCGCGGCGCGGCTGGAGGCGGAGCGTGATGGGCTGGACAGGCTGGCGCCGATCACCGAGGCGGCGCCCGCGCCGTTCCAGCAGAATTTCCAGAATCTCATCCGCGAACAGCAGAAGGAATTCGACGCGAGACTCGCCCGCTTCCGCTCCGAACAGTCGATCCTGGCGCAGCGGGTCGCCATGCATCGTGAGTCGGTCGCGGGCCTGAACGCCCAGAAACTCGCCATCGAGCAGCAGGCCGATATCGTGAAGAAGGAGCTCGGCATCAAGACCGGCCTTTTGGATAAGGGCCTCACCAACCGCACCGAATATTCGCAGCTGCTGCGCAGCGAGGCCGATCTCGTCGGCCAGGCCGGCGCGATGGAAGCAAACCTCGCCGCGGTCAACACCCAGATCGTCGAAGCCCAGGTGCAAGTCGAGCGCCTGACCACGCAGCGCGTGGAAGAGGCGCTGACCAAGCTCGACGAGGTCCGCACCAATCTCGCCGACATCGAGGAACAGATGCGTGCGGCCGAAGCGGTGCTTCAGCGCACGACGATCAAGGCGCCGGCGGCCGGCATCGTGGTGTCGTCGACTTATAATTCGAAGGGCAGCGTGATCGCGCCGGGCGAGAAGATCATGGAGATCCTGCCCACGGCATCGGGCCTCAACGTCGACGCCAAGATCAGGCCGAAGGACATCGACCAGGTGCGCGTCGGCCAGAAGGCGAAGCTCAGGCTGTCAGCGCTCAACATGCGGCTGACGCCCGAGGTTTCAGCCGCCGTGACGGAGATCTCCGCCGACCGGCTGGTCGATCAAACCACGCACGAACCCTATTTCCGCGCCAAGCTGAGGATCGCCGACGCCCTGCCGCCCGGCGTCAAGCCCGAGCAGCTCTATCCCGGAACGCCGGTCGAGGCCTTCATCAGCACCGGCGACCGGACTTTCTTCGAGTACCTCGCGCGGCCGATGCTGGATTCGTTCGCGCGTGCATTCGCGGAGAGATAAATGCCGCTCTTCCGTCGGCCTTGATGCGGGCATAACCCAATCAGATGCCGGTCCGTCTTGGGGTCAAAAGCTTTCACTCTATCTTGCCGTCCACGATATGGATCTGGCGGTCCATGCGCCCGGCCATGTCGAGGTCATGCGTTACCGCAACGACCGTCTTGCCACGTTCGCGCACCAGATTCTCCAGGATCGCGAACACCTGTTCCGAGCTCTTGGAATCGAGGCTTCCGGTAGGCTCGTCGGCAAGGATCAGGGGTGGATCATTGGCAAGCGAACGGGCCACGGCCACGCGCTGGCGCTGACCGCCCGAGAGCTGGTCCGGCCGTTTGTCGAGATGCTCGCCAAGCCCCAGCGACGCAAGCAGTTCGCCGGCCCGCTCATGCATTGCGGGCCGCGCAAGCCGGCCGAGCTTGCGCATCGGTATCTCGACATTCTCGCGCGCCGTGAATTCCGGCAGAAGAAAGTGGAACTGGAACACGAAGCCGAGCATCGACAGCCGCGTCGCAGCGCGCTCCCGTTCGTTCATCGGATCGGCATCGCGACCGCCAATGCTGAGCTTTCCGCCAGTCGGACGGTCGAGCAATCCGAGCAGATAGAGCAGTGACGATTTGCCCGAGCCCGACGGGCCGGTGATGGCAACAAACTCCCTCTCCTCAATCGAAAGCGTGACGTCCTTGACCAGCGTGACGGGAATGGTTTCCGGCAGCACGCGCGTCAGATTCTCGGTCCTGATCAGCACGCTCATGTCGCGCCCCTGATGATATCGACCGGGTTCTGCCGCGCCGCGCGGCGCGCTGGCAGATACCCGGCCACCGCGGCAGAGCCGATCGCGAAGCCGGACGCGATGACATAGTGCAGCACACTCCAGGCGATCGGCAGATGCGTCATCTCCTGCCCCGTCGCGGCGATCTCGAACCGCACCAAGGAGAGGCTGTAGACCATGGAGAAGCCGAGAAGCCAGCCGAGCGCGGAGCCGGCGCCACCGATCGCCACGCCTTCGAGCAGGAACAGCCCGCGCATGTCGGCCTCCGGGAAACCGAGCGATTTCATGATCGCGATGTCGCGCGCCTTCTCGTGCGTGATGGTGGAAATGATGTTGTAGATGCCGAAGCCGGCAACGAGCATAATCGCACCGACGACGGTGTACATGATGATATTGCGGATGACGAGGGCCTGGAGAATGGACTCGTTCGCCTCCTGCCAGGCGACCGACTTGTAGCCTAGTTCGGCTTCGGTGCGGCGCGCAATCGCCGGAGCGCGGTTCGGATCGTTCAGCTTGATGCGAATCTCGTTGATGGCGTTCGGTCGCTCCGAAAGAATCTGCGCGTTCTTCAAGAGCACATAGGCCTCATCTTCGTCACGGGCGGTGGTGCCAGTGTGGAAGAGGCCGACGATCTTGAAGTTGCGCGTCAGCCCCTCAGAAGAGACCACCGTTATCGTGTCGCCGAACCCCGCGCCGAGCCGGCTCGCCATCGTATCGCCGATGAGCACGTTGTTGCCGCCAGCCGCGAGTGCGTTGAAGCTGCCCTGAACGAAATCCTCCACGATCGGCGACACGCCGGGTTCGCGTTCGGGGTCGATGCCGATGATGGTCGCGCCCACCTCGCGGCTGGAATAGCGGATCACGCCCTGCGTCTTGAGGCTCACCGCGAACCGCCCAGGAATCCAACTCGCCAGCCACGCGGTCGCGGCTGTCGGATTGATGATGCCGCGGCGGTCATTGCGCGGTCTAAGCCCCGAAATGGCGACCGCGTTGAAAACATCTTCGGCCGGCTGGCGGCGGGCCGTGCGCTGGTCATCGGTGATGTCGACATGCGGCATTGTGTCGACGAGTTGCCGGACGAAATCATCCTGTCCGCCCTGCATCAGCGCTGCCATGGCGATTGAGAATCCGACGCCGACGGCGACGCCGAGCACGGCAACGAGCGTCTGCCGGCCTCGGCCGGCGATGTGTGTGATCGCGATGTCGAGAATAAGCCGCATCGGACCTCACTTCCGCACTGCTGCGACCGTCACGCGCGCGCCGTCAGCGAGTTCGGTCGGGTAGGGCGAGATGACTTGCGCCCGCGCATCGATGCCCGACAGAACCTCGACGCCGTTGGTGCCGCGAATGCCGGTGCGGACTTCACGCCGCCGGGTCGTCTCGCCCTCGACCACGAAGACATCACTGCCTTCGATCGCCACCGACGGAACCAGCAGGGCATTCTTCGAGACACGGATGACGATGTTGACGTCGGTCGACATGCCGATCCTGAGCGGCGTATCGTCCGGCAGTCGGAAATAGACGCGATAGGTCTTCGTCACCGGATCTCCCTTCGGTGTGATGCGATCGACAACGGCCTCCAGATTCTGTCCGGGAAAGGCATCGGCCCTGAGCAGTGTGCGCTGGCCGATCTCGACCCGCGGGATGTCCTCCTCGTTGACTTCGGCGACCACCAGAAGCGGCTTCGGCTCGCCGACCCAGAACAGCACCGTGCCGAGTTCGGCAATCTCTCCCACCTCGCCGTCCTGCCTCAGCACGACGCCAGGGCTCGGTGCTCGTATGACATGGGTTTCCAGGCGTGCCTTCTGCCCGGCCACGAGCGCCTCGATCTGGGACAACTCGCTCTGCGCACGATCGAGTGCCTGCTGGCTCGCCGCGTTCTTCTCAGCAAGCACGCTTTGGCGCTGGAACTCCTGCTCTGCAAGGGCCCGTCTTGCTTCGAGTTCTCCCAGCGCTGCTCGAACCTCGCTGTCGTCGAGCCGGGCGAGGACGTCGCCCTGCGCGACTCTTGCTCCCTCACAATTGCATTGCTCAACGATCCTCTCGCGCACAACCGGAGCCACCTTGGCCCAGCTATTCGGCTCGACCGAGCCACTCGCATAGACGATCTCAGCGGCGTCGCCGCGCCAAGGCATCACGATCGAGACAGGCGTCGCCCGCAGCAGATACCAGGCCGTGCCGCCAACCAGGGCCGCTACGACGACAATTCCCACAATCGAGCCTCTTACCCGCATGGAGCGCTCCCTTGATAACGGACGCCAAGATGAGCGCCGAAATGATGAAAACGGCCAAGTCCATCAAGCATTGCATAATGATTGCGACCGACGCCAAGGGCAAAAAACTACTTGATCGACACGTCGATCAAGCAGGGCACGCCGAATGTGAAAAGTCGAGTACCTGGCACGCCGATGCTGGATTCGTTCGCGCGGGCATTTGCGGAAAAGTAGGGCGCGAGATGGCGGGCTGCCGGCGGTCGTTCGCGCCGCCCGTTTGTGCCGAGAGGCGGCGGGCCCGTCGTCAGGCACCCGTCCCGGGGCAAACAACTACCTCTCGGGCCCTTCGGCACAGGGCGAATGGCTTATTCCAGAAACATCAGGGCTGTGGCCAGAAATCCCATCCCGAAGCAAGATGCCATCGAATAGGCGATCATCCCAACAGCCAGATAGTCGCCGCTGTCTGACGACAAATGGCTGCCGATCGTGCCGAAAGCCACGAGCCAGCATGCTACCGTCAAACCGATGATCGCCCCCATAGCGAGGTTCTTGACCACAAAGAGCACCAGTGGAGGCATAAGTTCTGCTCCTGAAGAGCATTTCGCGGCGCTGCCCACGGCTTGCAGCCTTGTGACTTCAGCACCTGTCACTCAACGCCAAAACCTGCATCTGGTTGCTCCTCCTGTCTGTTTTCGCACCGGTTCGACGGGCTGTAGCAGTTTGCCTATGGCCGACCGGGCACGCGCAAGCGGCACCGCGCGACGCGAATACGCGTCCGCCTCTGGCTCAATCACCGCCTGTAGACATCGCGGCGCCAATCACCCAATCTTGCCCCCAGGGAACAAGAAGCGCTTCGAAGAAAGCGCGAACCTTCGGGTGCGCATGAAAAATCGATGGACCTTGTATGATCCACGGCTGGCCTGGATGCTGATCGCGCCGGTGCTGTTGCTGCTGATCTTCTTCCTGGTGCTGCCGATCGCCGTGATGGCGGCCTATACGTTCTTCACCTTCGTCACCGCCGGCGTGGAAACCAGCCAGTTCACCAGCGCCAACTGGCACGAATTCCTCACTGACAGCTATTATCACGGTTTCCTCTTGAAGACGCTGAGGGTCGGCGCCATCACCGCGCTGCTCTGCGGCGTGCTCGGCTATTTTCCGGCCTATTTCATCTGGGCCACAAGCTTCAAGCACAAATGGCTGCTCCTGCTTCTGCTCATCGTGCCGTTCTGGATCAGCTTCACCATCCGCACCTTTTCCTGGATCAACATCCTCGGCGAACAGGGCGTCATCAATGTTGCGCTGCTGAAAGCGGGCATCATCAGCGAGCCGCTGCCGATGCTCTACACCGAGGGCGCGGTGATCATGGGGCTGCTGCACTTCCTGCTGCCCTACATGATCCTCAACGTCTATGTGAGCCTGGAGAGCATCGACCGCACGCTGATTTCGGCGGCGCGCTCGATGGGCTGCACCAGCGCGCAGGCGTTTCGCGAGGTGACGCTGCCGCTTTCGCTGCCGGGCCTCGCCGCGGGGCTGCTGCTCTGCTTCGTTCTCGCCGCCGGCAGCTATGTGACGCCGCAGCTTCTGGGATCGGGGCGCGACGCGCTGTTCGGCAATCTGATCTACGATACCATCATGGGCGAGCTGAACTGGCCGATGGGCGCCACGCTGTCCATCGTGCTGTTCGTGGTGCTCGGCTTCTTCGCCGCCATCTACACCCGCTACATGGGCATGTCGCAGATCGTGAAAGGGCTGGGTGGATGAGGAGGCTGGGCGAATGAAGGTGTTGGTAGGATGAAAGCGGGGCGGCCGAACCAGGAAGGCAAATGGGCCTGGCGGCTGACCGGCTTCGTCACGCTCTGCGTCTACATCTTCATGTTCGCGCCGATTGCGGCGACCGTGATCCTGTCGTTCAACGCCTCGATGTTCGGCGGCTTCCCGATGACGGGTTTTTCCCTGCAATGGTACGGCAAGCTGATGGCCAATGAGGCGGTGCTGACCGCGTTCCGCACGTCGCTGTGGATCGCCCTGGTTACCGCTGCCGCCACCACGGCGATCGGCGTCGTAACGTCGTTCGCGCTGGTGCGCTTCGAATTTCCCGGCAAGCAGACGCTGAGCACGCTGGTGATCCTGCCGGCGCTGGTGCCGGAAACCATTTTGGGCGTTGGCCTGCTGGTGCTGATCAAGGCGGTCGACCAGCCGAGGACCCTGCTTCTCCTGGTGCTCGGCCATATCCTGCTCGCCGTGCCCTATGTGGTGCTGATCACCCAGGCGCGCATGGTGGGCATCCGGCGCGTCTATGAGGAGGCCGCGCTTTCGCTGGGCGCCTCGCGCTTGTCGTCCTTCCGCGAGATCACGCTGCCGCTGCTCATCCCGGCGGTCGTTGCGGGCGCGCTGCTCGCCTTCACCATCTCGTTCGACAACACCTCGGCCAGCCTGTTCTGGCGGCCGGCCGGGGTCGAGACCATGCCGACGCAGATCCTTTCGATGCTGAAGATCTCGATCAGCCCGGAGATCAACGCACTGGGCACCGTCATGATCCTGGTGACCGTCGGCATCCCGCTGATCGGCGGCCTGATCCTGCAAAGCCTGACCCGATTGAAAAGACGCGGCGAACCAAAGGAGGAACCACGATGAAACTGACCACCACCAAGCGGCTGGAGCGGCTGCATGACCGCTATGTCAACGGCGATTTGAGCCGCCGCACTTTCCTGAGCCTGACCGCCGCCGCCGCGGCGTCCGCGGGCCTCTCCATGCCGTGGATGAGCCGGGCGCTCGCCGCGGTCGAACAGGTCCGCTTCGACGGCTGGGGCGGAACCGTGCAGGACGCGATCGACAAATATGCCTTCCAGCCCTACACGGCCAAGACCAAGATCAAGGTGGTCCAGGGCACGTTCGGCGACGAGAACGAGATCATCACCAAGATCAAGACAGCGAAGCCCGGCGACTTCCAGATCGTGCATTCGTCCGGCGTCAACTACTACATCAAATACATCAATGCCGGCATGAACTCGGAGATCAACGAGGCCAACATTCCCAACATGGCGAATGTGCTGCAGCCGATGATCGAGCCGTTCCGCAAGCTGACGCCAAAACTCTCGGCGGTGCCTTACGACTACGGCACCACCGGCATCGCCTACAACACCAAGGTGATCTCGCCGGAGGAGGCGAAGGAGAAAGGCGCCGGCCTGCTGCTCGACAAGAAATATGCCGGCAAGGTCGGCGGCTATGCCGACATGACCACGCGCGTCTGGTATGCGGCTCTGGCCACCGGGCAGGACCCCAACAACATCAAGGACATGGACACGATCTGGGCCAAGGTGCGCGAGACGCGCGACCTCGCCAAGAAGTTCTGGAGCTCCGGCGCCGAGCTGATGGACCTGCTTTCCAAGGGCGAGATCGTGGTGACCGACGCATGGTCCGGCCGCGTCGCCGCATTGCAGGATCAGGGCCATCCGATCGGCTATCTCGATCCGGCCGGCTCCTACGCCTGGATGGAGGACATGCTGATCCTGAAAGGCTCGCCGATGGCCGAGTGCGAGGAACTGATCAGCTTCATGCTCGATCCGGCGACCTCCATCGCGGTGGCCGAGGGCCAGAGCTATCCGCCGTCGCTCGACCCGACCAAGGTCAAGCTCACCGAAAAGATCGAGAAGCTGCCGGCCTTCGACAAGACGGGTTCGATGAAGGCGCTGACCTTCGCCGATCCGGTCTACTGGGCGACCAACGAGGACGCCTGGACCAAGCAGTGGGACAGGATCGCCAAAGGTGCCTGACAGCCGCGTATCGTCATCAAGCCCCCGGCCGGCCTCGGCCGGGGCGCCCTCCCCCGCTACGGCCTCCAGCACGGAGAAGCCGGCGGTCGAGTTCCGCAACATCGATATCGCCTACGGCAAGTTCGTCGCAGTCCGCGACTTCTCGCTCTCGATCCGCAAGGGCAGCTTCGTCACCCTGCTCGGGCCATCAGGCTGCGGCAAGACGACGATCCTGCGCTCCATCGCCGGGCTGGTCGACATCTCAAGCGGCCAGATCATGATCGACGGGCGGCGGGTCGACGACGTGCCTATCTACAAGCGCAACATCGGGCTTGTCTTCCAGAGCTACGCGCTGTTCCCGCACAAGACCGTCTTCGACAATGTCGCCTTCGGCCTGAAATACCGCAACGTGCCGAAGCCGGAGATCGCGCGCAAAGTGGGCCAGGCGCTCGACATGGTGCGGCTGCCGGGCAGCGAAAAGAAGTTGCCGTCGCAATTGTCGGGCGGGCAGCAGCAGCGCATCGCGCTGGCGCGGGCCATCGTCTTCCAGCCGCAGGTGCTTTTGCTCGACGAGCCATTGTCGGCGCTCGACGCGAACATGCGCGAGGAAATGCGCGTCGAGATCAAGAAGATCCAGAAGGAAACCGGCATCACCGCCATCTTCGTTACGCACGATCAGGAAGAAGCGCTTTCCATGTCGGATCGCATCGTGGTGATGAACGCAGGCGCGGTCGAGCAGATCGGCGCGCCGGAGGAGGTCTACGAGACGCCGGCCACCGCCTTCGTCGCCGATTTCCTCGGCAAGGCCAACATGCTCGCCGGAACGGTGAGCAGATCCGACGGAGCGCTGGCGATCACGCTCGCCGCCGGCCAGACGATCGATGTGACGTCTCCACGGCCGCTGGCGCCAGGTAGCAAGGTCACCGTCGTGGTCCGGCCGCAGAAACTGTCGGTCGGCGCCACGGCGAGCGCCAACCGGCTGTCCGGCCGCGTCGTCTCGACCTCCTATCTCGGCGGCAGCGCCATCTACGAGATCGACATCGGCGGCGAGACCAGCATCCGCGCCAACGCGCCAATCAACGGCCGCATTATTCGCGAGGGCGAGCTGATCGAGGTCGGGTTCGATCCGGGCGGCTGCGTTTTGCTCGACGAGGGCGGGCAGCGGATTTCGTAGGGTGTGTTGATATTCAGGTGATGCCGACCTGACCTGAATCTCAACACACCCTGCGACGCCGCGCCTTGTACCCGCGCCGCGCCTTCAGGAGTTCATTGTTTCGCGGCTTGACCGGCCAAGCGGTTGGGATGCCTGAGATGGGTCGGCGTGATGCCGGTATGCTGGCGGAAGACACGGCTGAAATGCCCGGCGTTTTCGAAGCCGCATCGGTAGGCGATGTCGCCTATCTGCAGATCGCTCCCTTCCAGCAGCGACTTCGCGTAATGCACGCGCAACGCAAGATAGGCGGCCATCGGACTGGTGCCCAGTTCGGTCGCGAAAAGACGCTCGAGCTGGCGCCGCGAACAATTCAGGCGGCTTGCGATCTCGGTAACCGATACCTTGTCCTGGAGATTGCTTTCCATCAGGAGCAAGGCCCGCTTCACCGCGCGGCTCGCGGCTTCGGGAAACAGGTCGCCTACGGGCTGCACGTCCCTGATGTTGCGGATGCGATCGAGCACCAGGATCTTGGCGGCTTTTTCCGCTGCCTTCTGGCCGATGAACTGCGACACGAAATAGCCGGCGAGGTCGGCCGCGCCCGTGCCTCCGGCGCATGTCGCGCGGCCGCGGTCGACGGAAAACAGGCTGTCCGCATGCGCGTTCACGTCGGGGAACTCGGCCCGAAAGTCCTTGATGTGGAACCAGCTGACGGCGGCGCTGTAGCCGTCCAGTAAACCGTAGCGCGCGAGCACGAAGCTTCCCGTGCAAAGCGCGGTTATGGGCACGCCTCTCTCGGCGGCCCGCAAAAGGAATGCCTCCTTTTCCGAGCTGAGACTGCGGTTCGTGTCGAGCAGGCCGCCGACCACGACGACGTTGTCGAAATCCTCCGGATTGCCGATCGCCTTCGTCGGCAGCAATTCGACGCCGCAACTCGCCCGGATCGGCAGGCCGCGTTCGCCGACGATCTGCCAGTCGAATTCCACCCTGCGGCTGCGGTCGCCCTCATCGCCCGCGAGCCGCAGCGTGTCGATGAAGAGCGACAGCGGCGACAAGGTGAAGTCGCGAACCAGGAGAAACGCAAAACTTTTGGCCATTCTCTTCCGGGACCGTCCCTAGCGTTACCCGACGCTCATTCCGCCAGGACATTTATCCTGGAGCACCGGTCGACGCGTTTGTCAAAAGCGGCACCGGATTTCTCCGAGTGTTTTGATCGTCGTTGCCGGCCTCGCGATCCCAAGGCACTCCCTCGACAGGACGATCCGGCCCTGCCAGGGTGCCGCATGCAAAATCTTGGCTCGACCGAACTGCGGCTGATGCAGGGCCTGGCCCAGGAGGTGACGGCGCTGCGGCCGGAACTGCTCAACGGCGACGCGACCGTTGGCGAACTGGCCTGGGTCTGGGCCAAGGATTTCGATGCGCTCGGCCGGTTCTGGCGGCACCGGTTGTGGTTCGCTAATGGACGGCTGGCCGCGTGGGGGTGGGCGCATCTGCCGTACCGGGTGGCGCGCGGCGACGGGATGTCGCTCGAGGTCAAGACGGCCAACCTGGTCTGGCAAGTGCATCCGGACCGCGCGGCGCTGCTTTGCGAAATCCTGGATTGGTACGACGACGTGGCGGGCGGCGGCGACCGGCTGCTGACGGTACAATCCGCGGACCGGCAGGCGCAGACGATCGTCGCCGCGCATGGCTATGCGTTCGATGCGGAAGCCGGTTCCGATGATGGGCCCTGGGTGCAGTTCAACATGCGTGAGCTGACCGACGTGCCGGATCCCGTGCTGCCCGAGGGATTCCGGTTTCTGACGGCCGAGGACGTCCCACCGGCGGCCGCGGTCAAGGCGCACCGCGACGCCTGGCATCCGTCCCGTTTCACCGAGACGGCGTTCGAACGGGTGCGGCGGACCTGGCCGTACCGGGACGATCTGCATGTGCTGGTCGCCGCACCCGACGGCACGCTGGCCGCGACCGCGATCATCTGGCTGGACGAAGCGACGAAAACCGCCGAATTCGAGCCCGTCGGCACGCACGGGGATTTTCGGCGACAAGGTTTGGGTACCGCCTTGCAGCTTCACGGCATGCATCTGGCAAGGGCGGCCGGCGCGAGCCGCATGCTGGTCGCCTGCATTGGCGCGCCGGCGCATCCGGCGGCCCGCAACATGTATTACAGCGTCGGCTTTCGGGCGATCAGCCGGGATCTGCCGCAGATCAAGGTCGCAAGATAGCGCCCCCGGGGCCGCTTGGGCCAGACGTGGATTCTACGACAGACCTGCCGCACGAAGCCCGCTGATGTAAAGAGCGCGCTTCTCGGGCTTTACGATGGGGTGATGCTCTTCGACCCAGGTTACCGATAAGTTCGGCTGCAGGTACTGCGCTTCCTTAAGCGCTGCGGCGGCTGTGGCTATGTCGCCGGCAAGGGCAGCCGTCGCGGCGTAAGTGCGCCAAGCGGTGCCAAAGGCCGGCCGAAGCTGTATGGCCCTGCGTTCCAGATCGGCGGCCACGTCGAACCGTCCCGCGGTGAAGTGGCAGATCCCCATGGTGGAAAAGATCGCCGCCTGGATGAAATCGCGCGGGCTGAGGCGCGCGGCAATCGCCAGGTGATGCAGGCCGTCCTCCGCCATGTCGCCATAGCCATAGGTCGAACCCAGAATGCAATGCGCGAGCGACAGGCCCGGATTGCGTTCGATCGCCTCCAGCAATTCGTCGACCGCCGAGCGGAAATTTCGCGACACCATGTGGACATAGCCGGCCGAAAGATGCGCCCAGGGATCGTCCTGGTCGCGGACAATGGCGGCCTGCGCCCGCGCCAGCGCCGATGCCAGCAGCTCGCGGGGTTTTGGCGTCAGGCCAAGCGCTGCCCGCGCGCCGGTCGTCCAGGCAAGAAGGCTGTTGGCGCGGGCATAATCGGGATCGATTTCGAGTGCCTTGACGAGCAGGTCTTCGGCCATGTCGAGGTCTTTCTCGGATCCCCATGTCCAGACATGCGGCATGGCCTTCATGACGAAACCCCAGGCATCCAGACTCTCGGCGGGACGGCTACGCAGGCGCACGCGCTCGGCTTCGTAAAGCTGGGGCTCGATCGAAGCCATGACCTTGTGGGTGATCTGGTCCTGCAGGGCTAGGAAATCGCCGCTCTCGACGTCGAAACGTTCGGCCCACACCTGCGTACCCGCGCTGGCATCGCTCAGCGTCGCCGTGATCCTCAGGGCCTGACCGGACTGGCGCACGCTGCCCTGCAGCACGTAGCGGACTTTCAGCTCGCGGCGCAGGCGATCGAGCTCGATGTGCTGCGGGTCATAGGCAAAGGAAGAGCTGCGGTCACGCACATGCAGACCGCGCAACCGCGACAGGCCAGTGATGATGTCCTCCGACAGCCCGTCCGCAAAATAGGCCTTGTCGGGATCGTCGCCGATCAAGCGAAAGCGGGTCACCGCGATCGACGGGCCTTCGCCGGGTTCGTCCGCGCCGTTTCGCATATCGCTTGCCTCAAGCCGTACCTCACCGGTCAGGCGGTAGCCGACGCGCGCCACCGACAGGATCGCATGGGAGACGTCAGGCCCGTCGCCCAGGACTTTGCGCAAGGCGGCGATCTGCACCGACAGATTACCTTCTTCGACCGCCAGCCCCTTCCAGGCAGCATCGATCAGTTCATCCTTGCCGACCACGGTTCCGGCCGAGCGCAGCAGGCGCTCCAGAAGCAGCATGGCCCTATAGCCGACCGAGATCGGCACACCGCGCCGATAAAGCATTCCCGCTCCTGCATCGAGCAGGAAGGGACCAAAACTGTAGCGCCGCTCCTCCATCAGCGAACGCTAATCCAATAAGGAGCTTTTTGGAAGTTTTCGGAAGTTTTAGCACCTCGGTTCGCTACATTTGGCGACCCGCATTTCACCATGATCGCTCCAAGCCGAGAGGAACGATCCCATGACCGCCGCCGCCAAGATCGAAGTTGCCGTAACCCCCTCTACCCTGTTCCAGGAGATGTGGGGCATCTATCGCAAGGTTTTGGACAACAACTATCTGTTTCACCGCGAAGCTTATGCGACGCTTCGCCAGTTGCTGCAAAACCAACGCTCTGGCTTTACCTTCCTGGACGTTGCCTGCGGTGACGCTTCGTTCAGTGCTGCAGCCTTGGCAGGCCTGCCCATCGATCGATACATCGGCATCGACCTGTCGCAGACAGCGCTCGACGAGGCGGCCGCCAACATCGCCGGTTTGTCATGCGCCGCCGAACTGCGACGCGGAGATTTCGTCGAGTGGCTGACGGCCTGTGAGGAACCGGTCGATGTCGCCTGGATCGGACTGTCATTGCACCATCTGCCCTTCGACAGGAAACTCGAGGTCATGCGTCAGCTGCGGCGCCTTGCCGGCCCATCAGGGACGCTCCTGATCTATGAGAATACTTGCAGGATGGGAGAGAGCCGGGCCGGGTGGATGAAGCGATGGGGACGGCAGCGGAAAGTCTTTTCAGCGCTCAACAGCCTCGAATGGCTGCTGCTCACCACCCATGTGAACAGCATGGACCACCCTGAGACGGCGTCCTCCTGGCGGAAGCTTGGCCACCGAGCCGGTTTCCGCGAGGTGCGGGAGCACTACAGATGCCCTTCGAACCTGTTCCGGCTGTTCAGCTTCAAGGCGTAGCGCGGCGCCGTAATGGCGGTCGTCCCGCTTCGAAAATTAGCGCTGGCACATTCGAGCGGTGAGGCGTCAAGACAACTGCACGTGGTATGGAGAATTCGGCACCAAGCGGAGTCGAAACCATGGCCCTGACCAATCGAGACATCGTCGAGCTGACGGCATGGCGGCGCAAGCTGCACCGGCAGCCGGAGATCTCGAACGAGGAAGAGAAGACGGCCAGGGAGGTCGTCGACTTCCTCGCCGATACGGGGCCGGACAAGGTGCTGACCGGATTGGGCGGCCATGGCGTGGCGGCGGTCTATGACAGCGGTCAAGCGGGGCCGACGGTGCTGTTCCGCTCGGAGCTCGACGCGCTGCCGATCCACGAGCTTTCGGGAGTCGCGCATGCCTCGCAGGTGCCCGGCAAGTCGCATATGTGCGGCCATGATGGACACACCGCGATCCTCGCCGCGCTCGGCCGCCAGCTTGGGCGCCAGAGGCCGGCACGAGGCCGCGTCGTTTTGATGTTCCAGCCGGCGGAGGAAACCGGCAATGGCGCGGCCGGCGTCGTCGCCGATCCGCGCTTCGGCGAAATCGCGCCGGATTTCGCCTTCTCGCTGCACAATCTGCCGGGCGTGCCATTCGGCGAGGTGCGCCTCAAAACCGGCGTGGTGAACTGCGCCTCGCGCGGCATGCGCATCATGCTCGAAGGCAAGACCGCACATTCCTCCATGCCCGAGACCGGCAGCTCGCCGATGCTGGCGGTGAGCCAGTTGATGCCGCAGTTGCCGGCGCTCGGGCGCGGCACCTTCGCCGACGACGATTTCGGCATGGTGACCGTCACCCATGCCTCGATGGGCGAAGCCGTGTTCGGCATCGCGCCCGGCTACGCCGAGGTGTGGGCCACCTTGCGCACAAGGCGCGACGAGCGCATGGCGGAACTGGTCGCCGCCGCCGAGGCGCTGGCCACGAAGGTCGCGGCCGAGCATCGCCTTGCCGTGCGCTTCGACTATCAAGAAATCTTCGTCGCCAGCGTCAACGCGCCGGATGCGGTGGAGCATCTCAACCGCGCGCTGGACGAGGAAGGTGTTTCGCGCGGCGAGGAAGCCCTGCCGATGCGCGCCTCGGAGGATTTCGGCATCTTCGGCCATAATGCCAAATCGGCGATGTTCTTCCTCGGCGCGGGCGAACGCCACCCTGCCCTGCACAATCCCGACTACGACTTTCCGGACGACCTGATCCCGATCGGCTCGAAAATCTTCATGCGTACGGCGCGCAATCTGCTCGGGTGAGCGGCTTGAAGGAATGGCGCGCCAAAATGCGCCCTCGGCTCGCAGTGGACGGCCCCAGCCCGGGAGGCATTATGGAACGAAAAGCCCGCCAGCCGGAGCCAGCGGGCAATCGCCCCTACCCCAAGAAACAGGCGCCCTTATCAGGCGTCGGCTGGATGGCCCGCCAATGGTTCCCACACCATGAAGATTACGCCTATCGGGGGACAAGCGCTGTAGCTCAGCCGCAACAGCACAGGGGATTTGCAAGCTCCGCGTCGCGATCCAATGCGTCACGCGCTGCCCTCTCTGGCGCAGATATTGTTATGCCGGCTCACCGCTTGTATGAGCGGGGATGACCTCGATCTCCCGTCTCGCCGCGCTCGCCCTGCTTGCGGCCATCACGTTCGCCACGCTCTCGCCTATCCAAATGCGGCCGCATCTGAGTGACGCGAATGTGGAACGCGCCCTGGCCTATGCCCTGTTCGGCGTTGCCCTGGCCCTCGGATTCCGCGCGCGCCTGGTGCAAGCAATGCTGTTTGTCTGCGCCGTGGCCGGCGTGTTGGAACTGCTCCAGGTGATCGATCCCGGCCGGCATGCTCGACTGCAAGACGCGCTTCTCAAAGCAGCTGCCGGCCTCATAGGGATTGCCATGGGACGTATCATTCTTGCGGCCGCGGCCAGAGCCGCTCGGTGACGGTGCGAAAATGTGATGCCCGCGTCCGCCGCCAGGCAAGCAGCGCCAATTCAGGGCCTCAGCATCTTCACTGCTCCGAGGCCGCACCGGCCGCGATCCTACCGGACGCAGGATCGGCCTCCCCCAAGGCGTGGAGGCCGACCGGCGGTTCGGCCTCGGCGGGTCGATCTACCTCAGCCGCAGGTTTTGAGAGGCGCATCGCGCGGCAGCTCCTGGCCGAGAACCAGCATTCGCTGCCTCAGGTGGCTGTCTCCTTGCCGGATGAGGAGTTCTGTGTTTTCTCCGGCATACTTTAGGAGAGGCTTGAGAATGAGATTCGCAATGGTCGTCGCGTTCGCCGCGGCGTTGGCTGGATGCGTGACCTCTCCGGTCGACTACGAAGCGAAGCTTTCGCAGCAGGACCCGAAATGGGCCTCGCCGGAATGCCAACAAGCCCGCATGGCGGCTTCGGACTACGCCGCCCGCGAAAAAGAGCATCCCGGCTGGGGCTTCGGCGTCCTGCTCGGGCCCTACAGCATGGGGCTCGTGGCGGCCGTCAAGGAGCATGAGCAGCAGCAACGAAAGTTGTTCGCACGCAATGTGCACCTGCAGTGCTCGAGCCTGCCGCTGCCAAAGGAGCTGGAGGGTGCCCCCGAGGCTGTCAAGCCGACAAAATATCCATAGGCATCACGACCCGTCCTCCCGGGGCAAGAGGCGCAAGCAACCTTGCCGCTCAGCCTCCCGCCGCGCGCCTTCAGGCCGATCTTGGCACCTGCGGGAGCGCCTCGTATGCGGTGCCCGCAAATGCTCGCTTTTTCCTGGCTCGCACTGATGCGGCGGACCCGGCGACGTTGGCCAACAACGTGAAGACGTTGCAGCTCGACCGCCCGGCGCCTGCGTGTAGGCGATTTCCGTGTGGTGAAACGGAGACCGAGATTGTCGTCACGAAGATAGGGCCGCGTGGCTCTATCTACGACTGACGCGGAAAGGCTGGACACATGGCTAAAAGCAGTACGATGACCTTCCTTACGACGCCGGGCGGCGAGGAACTTGCGATTATTCCGCGCCGCGAATTCGAGGCCTTGAAAGAGGCTGCGGAAGGTGCCGAGCATGCACGCGATCTCGCCGATTATCGTGCCGGCCGCATTCCTGGTCTCACTCCCGACGAAGCGCGCGCCCTGGTCGATGCGGTCTCTCCGCTCGCCTTCTGGCGCGGCTATTGATGTTGCGCCGTTATTGACTGATCAGCCGCAAGAATTTCCGCGGTCATGCAAAAATAAAACTGGCGGCAGTCTTGTTTAACCGGCAATTCCGGCCTAGATATTAAATTCGTTGATTTGGCCGATTTGGCTTGAGCGGTGTCAGAGACCCGCCATTTTACTCCGAATTCTCGATGTGCGTGTTGCCTGGCCGGCACACCCGCTCGCGCGTCTCGACCCCAGAACAAACTCCTGCTGACCACGGATGTACTGGCAGCAGGCCTGTTGCTCTGACTGTCGGGGCGGTACCGCTTTCCGGCCAAGCGAACGTGGCTCGAGGCCGATCGATCCGGGTCGAGCGAACCGGCCACCTCGAAGGCGCGATCGAATAGGGAGGAGCAAACAACATGATATCGATACGTTCTGAGAGGCCTGACAGCCGTCTGACCCGCCGCGAGAGCGCAACCCATCGCTATTCCTTGGGGCAGAGCGTAAGGCTGAAGCGAAGCTTCAACACGGTTCAGGAATCCCGCGAAATCTATCAGATCACCGCGAGGCTGCCGCCTCGGGGAGATTCCCTTCAGTATCGCATCCGAAGCGAGGCCGAGCGTCACGAGCGCATGGCGACAGAAGACAGCCTCGAACCCGTGCACGTTTCGCGCAACGATGAAGGTGCAGCTCTTCTCGAAAGGACATTCGGCGATGGCCAAGGGACAAAAGCGTAGCAATCGCGAGATCCGAAAACCGAAACAGGCCAAGGCAGCCCCGAAGGCCGACAACCCGTTCGGCAATCCGATCAAGCTTGGGGCGAACACCAACGGCCCGCGCGGCAAAAGCCAGAACTGACGGGCAACGGTGAAGATCGTGGTCGAGTTCTACCGCACCCGCGCGCAGGACGATGCGCATGCGGTTGTCGCACGGGAGGTGCGCGAAGCAGCCGATCTCGATGAGGCGATTTGCATCGCGCGAGCCCTTTCGCAGACGCTCGACATGCCGCAGCTTCCCGATGCGATGTCGATAGCCGATATCTGCGGGGGCAGGGTTTATTCCGTCCAGCTCGGCGCGAACGACAACCCCAAGAAAGATGCCGCCATGAATGGCTATGCCGACGGCCTTGAAGTTGAATCGACTGCGGCTGTCTTTTGCGAAAACGAAGGCGAAGCATCCGGGCGGGACTCCACGGATCACCTGTATGGCCGTCGGGTCGAGCAGGATGGCTCCTGGAGCATCTATCATGTCTTCACCGGCGTTCCGGCGGTGATCCTGGGCCGTCGCATGACCGGCATGAGCCGGCCGATTGCAAGGCGCTGTATGTTGTCCCTCAATCGTCGCAACGAAGGGCCGCGCTCGAGCGCGGGCTGCCGGGCCGTCGCCTGGCCGGTCGCGGGAGCCGATGGAGAGTGACCATGCCGCTCGAATTTCCCAATCCAAGCCGAAGTTTCGACGAAGCGCGCAATGCGGTCCGTTTCATCGGTCACGACGGCATGTTTGAAGTGCCATTCCTCATCGAGGCCGATGCATTGACCGCAACCGGCCGCAAGGGGTTGGAAACGGCGGAAGCCGCATGCCTGGCGGCCTTCGACGCGGCACGGCATTCCATCCACGCCAGTGCACGCAAACTCTACTCGGGTGGGAAGCGGACCATCTACACCATAACGGCCGCCGATATGCGCTGACTGGACTTACGCATGTGCGACATGAGCAGTGAACGGGGCGGATGCCCCGTCCACCCGGTCGCATCTATTGGAAATATGGGGTCTGGGTGGGCCAGTCCCGGATAACAGCCGTAGCCCCCAGGGCTGCCGGCAGCTCAGGAGATGAATTGCGAGTTGACGTGCGGAACAATGACGTCGATCAGGCCCTGCGGGCGCTGAAAAGGAAACTGCAGCGTGAGGGTCTGCTTCGGGAACTGAAGCGGCGCCGGGCATACGAGAAACCCTCGGAACGACGTATCCGGGAAAGGGGCGATGCCATCCGAAGGGCGCGTAAGCTCGCCCGCAAGCAGGCGCAACGTGAAGGGCTGCTTCCTGCTCCGAAGAAAAAGCTCCCGCCTGTCGCCCGTCATGAAAGGAACGGTCCTGCCCGATCGGGCTGAATCGGTTTCCTGCCAATCTGTTGGGCGGCTCAGCCGAGTCTCGGTTTGAAATCCAAGCCGACCTCGTTGTGCGGAACGTTTATCTTCCCGAACGCCTTGGTCCGCTCGCTGGCCGCCCTATAATGGAACCATCGCCGGCAACGAACAAAAGGACGTCGGCGGCTGAGAGACAGCGAACTGCGCTCCCGTCTGCACGAGGACCGGAAGCCAGCCATGCCCAGACGATATCCTAAGCATCCTGAAAGCCTTCCCGTGATTGAGAGCGCGCAACAGCGCGCCGAACGCGTGAAAGCGGAGAAGGGATTCCAGGCCCGATTCCTCATGAGGGAAGCCGGCATCACCGAAGCCCAAGCACTCGACCTTATCGAGCTGATCGGCAACGATACGAATTCGCTTCTTCGCGAGGCGCGGCTTTTGAAGAAGTAGAACCGCGCCTATCCGAAAGGGAAAAAACGGCGCACAGTGAAATCTCACTGGTGCGGCGAGGACAGTCCGGCTTTGATCCCTTCCTGTTAGGTCGGGCTGTCCAGGGGGGGCCTACCTTGCAGGGACCGAGCCTGCCCGGCTTCGGCGCGTTAGCATCCATCTGCTTGGCGACCGCAGGCGCGATCTTCAGCGCCTTTTTGGTGGATAGCGACCATATGCGCGGTGGTTTCGAACTGAGGCACTACAGACGAATCTAAAAACTCCCTGGAAAGCGCCGTCGCTAGTCCCCAACCTCCGTGGCCCGCTCCGTGCCGGTGGCGATCTTGCGGAAGTTTCGGCTTTCAATGTCGACAATGGCTCCGCAGCCCATGCATTCCGCCTGCGTATGCGCGCGAAGCCAGCGGACGCTCTTGCGCGTCTCATAGGCGCACTCCGCGCAAACGACGCCTATCTCGTCGTCTTCGAACGATCTGTCGGTCTCCACGGATTTGTTCGCTCAGATCAACCGGTGACGCGCTGCAGTCTCGCGGTCGCGCCGTCGCATTCCACTCGTGTCGTTGTCGATCCAGCGCCGCGCTTCGGTTCGCGGCGCAGTTCCGACGGCGCCGCCCTCGCTTTTCCATTGAGCGAGTGCGTTCTGATGCGAGTCCAAGCGTTTCACGTATGCACTCAGGATCGCGCGCAAATGCGTTTCCGATTCTTCATCGAAGCGTTCAGCAAGAAAGCGTGCGGCAGCCGTTCGACGGCGGCTGCCATGGATCAAAGCCGGGCGAACCTCGGCGAGAATTTTCTCGATCGCCGTCATCTGCTCGGTCGTCGGGTACGTGGAAGACACAGCGCCCTCCCTCTTGTTGGGGCTAGGACACTCTGGCCGCCCTCGGTCGGCATCGCCCGTTGCAGAAGCTGCCGATGAAGGAGGGTACGCCTGTTGCGAATGAATGGCGATGGCCAATCGGGAAATAGTGGGCGGAGCGGGCAAGCTCCGGTCCCGATGAAGGAACCGCTCACAATTCCTGTCGGGCAGCCGGCATTCCGGACCGCTTCAGCATGCCAGGGATAGGGTGCCGGCGACCCCGCAGCCAAGCCGTCAACCTTCCTGCCACGCTGTCAGCAGCGGGCCCTCGCCGCCATAGACCGGGTCGTTCTCGGGGCGGCCGACCTTGGGGATGGTGCGCAGCGCCTCGGCGTGTTGTTCGGCGCGTGTGCACAGATCATAGGTGCCGAAGGGCGGATAGGCGCCGACAACCAGGAGATCTGATGACGAGGACAGGCGCTGGTGGCCGGTGCCGGCCGGAAGGATCGCCACGTCGCCGGCCTTGACGGTGAGCACCTCGCCCCTGTCGCCGCCGAAGCGCACCTCGGCCGTGCCGCGCGCGATGCCCAGAACCTCATGGATACGCGAATGGTAATGGACATAAGCGAAGATGCCGTTGCGCCAGCCATCGCCCCAGCCATTCGTGCTGAACAGGTTCTCGAAGACGGACGCCGGATCGACGCCGTCCGGCAGCGTCACGGCGCCAGGGTAGACGAGCATCGGCCAGCGCGGATGGTTGGGCACCAGGCCGTCATCTTCGAAACGAAAGGTGAGCGGTTCCCGCTGCTCGACAAGACCGGTGAGCTTCGTCATGCCGGTGACCTTTCCGCCACTTTCGCCGCTCAAGGCAGCCGGCGCCTTCGGATGGCCCCTAAGGCATGGCGGCCTGGCCGGCTCGATTGCCGACCGGTCTCAACCAGCGGCGGCGCGCTTTGTTCCCGGGCTTGTCACACGCGCCAACGGCGAAGCAAGAGCGCGATGGCCAAAGCTGGAACTGCCGCCGCCGCGGCGGCGAGGAAGACGAACCGCAGCCCGGCCGACGCGGCGATCAGGCCGAGCGCCGGGCTGCCGAAGCCGAGCGCCACAGGTCCTGCATCTCGCGCGCCGTCGCGCCCGGCCACGCCGTCGTGACCGTCAGGGTCTTGATGGTGAAGTTGGGGTCCTCCGCCCGCCCGAGCATGACGAAGGCGTAGGCTCCGGCGGCCACCAGCAGCAGGATGAAGAACGGGGTGACGGCGCGTTCGCGAACGGCGATCGCGGAAAGATTGAGGTCCATAGTCAGCTGCTCCCGCTTTCGGACGCAGTCCTGACGCTAGCGCCCTCCTGCAGGAGATGAGCGCCGAGCGAAACAACCGGACCGCTGGAGTTCAATCCGGAGATCACGGCGGATTCGCCGGTCACACGAACAAGCTTGATGGGTTGAAAATGCACGGTCGACGTGGCGTTGTCCAAGACCCAAACGCGATCGCCCCTGACCCCGCGATCAGGATCGCGCCCAGCGTAATAACCGGTCTCTTTTTCATGCCCATCGCCTCGCGTCAAAATAGATTGCGTTCGTTCTCTATGCTGTGTCCCGCGTCGACCGGCAGCGGCAGTCAGCGCGGTCGTGCGTCGACGCGCTGGTACATGTCGGTCGCAGTCGAGACCGTCACCTCCTCGCCGGACCTCGAGAACGCGTAGAGCGTGTCCTGGCTGCCGGGCATGGAGAAGGCCACGGTGTCGCGGTCGGCGAGGCCCATGACGACGCGCTGCGGATCGCCGCCGTCCTTCGGCGCGAAGGTGGCGGTGACCTCCAGGAGGTCGCCGGCGACTGGGACGTAATAGACCACCATGTCGAGGCGTCCCTTGTGCAGGCTGCCGGCTTCGATGGGGTGTCCGATGTTGGTTTCCTCGGCAAGGACCGGCGTCGCCGTGAACAGCGTGGCCAGGAGCGATGCGCCCAGGGTTCTGCGGATCATCTTCGTGTCTCCTCTTTGATAGATTTTGATCGAACTCTATACCATATAGATGTCGGATGAAATCTAAAAAAGAGAGAGGCATCGGTCCGCGGCGAGCCGCCGCACCGATCACGTGGCGAGCCGCCTATTTCGCATCTCCTCTTGATAGATTGCGTTCGGTCTCTAATTGAGATATAGATTTAGTACGCAATCTAAATATGGAGATCGATGATGCGCGTGAGCCGCATTCAGGCTGAGCAGAACCGGCAAACCGTGATCGATGTGGCCAGCCGGCTTTTTCGAGAGCACGGTTTCGACGGTATCGGCCTCAAGGATCTGATGAAGGGCGCCGGGCTGACCCAGGGCGCCTTCTACAAGCAGTTCGCGTCGAAGGAGGACTTGGAGGCGCTGGCATCCAGGCGGGCACTGGAGCACGCATCCCGTCGATGGTCGGACGCGGCCGCGAAAAATCCCAAGGACCCGCTTGGTGCAGTGATAGCGTTCTACCTCAGCGCCGGACATCGCGAAGAGAGGATGGACGGCTGCCCGGTGGTGGCGCTCGGCTCGGATGCCGCCAGGCAGGGCAGCGATGTCAAAGCGTCATTCGAAGCCGGGATCAGGCAGTATCTCGAGCTGCTCGGTGGTTGGCTTGGCGATGCGCATGGCGAGGATTCCCGCGACAAGGCCATGGCCGTTCTCTCCACCATGGTTGGTGCGGTCGTCCTCTCACGGGCCGTCAACGACGAGCGGCTGTCAAAGCAGTTCCTGCAAGCGGCCGCCGAGAGCGTTCGGACGGCGTCGCGCACCATGGATGTCCAGCCAGGACCGCACCAATGACGCAGGCTTCTGTGACGGGCGCGCGCAGCGCAGCCGTTTCAATCGCCGAGTCGGCCGGCTGGTCCGGACTTGAGCTCGTTGCGGGATTGGCGGACGGAAGCGTCCGCCGGCCCCCGATGGCCGAGACACTGCCTTTCACCTTGCTTGCGCCTGAGGAGGGCAAGGTCGAGCTTCTCGCCACGCCTGAGCCGCGCTTTTGCAACCTGACAAATACCGTCCACGGCGGCTGGATCATGACGATGCTCGACACCGTCATGGCGCTTGCCGCCCAGACGACGCTTTCGCCGGGCGAAACCTGTCCCTCACATGAAACCACGGCCAAGTTCGTGCGCCCGATCTTCGCCGATTCCGGCGAAATGCATGTCATCGGCCATGTCGTTTCGCGCAGCCGGACCGTCATCACATTGGAAGGCAGGATCGAGGACTCGCACGGCAAGCTCCACGCCCATGGAACGTCCACATGCCTGATCGTGCGTAAGCAGCCGTAGGGCCTGCCCTTTCAGCGCGAACGGGCAATCGGGGATCCAATGTGCCAGGACCATACCAGCGCGCGGGGCAGAGCCTCGCGACGCAAGCAATTCGATAGGAGAGTAAAATGCGACGGATAGTCGTTACAGGCATGGGCGCGGTCACGCCCCTGGCCGCGGATGTCGAGACTTCGTGGTCGCGCCTCCTGGCCGGCCGCTCGGGCATCCGCAGGCTTGCGGACGACGTGGTGGGAGATTTGCCCGCCAAGATCGGCGGCGTGGTTCCCTCCCTGGAGGAAGACCCCGAAGCCGGCTTCGATCCGAATGCGTTCCTGGCTCCGAAGGATCAGCGCAAGGCGGACCGCTTCATTCTCTTCGCGCTGGCGGCGGCGGAAGAGGCGCTTGCTCGGTCGAGATGGAAACCGGTCTCGGAAAAGGATCGGGTTCGCACCGCGACGATCATTGCTTCAGGCGTCGGCGGGTTCCCTGCGATAACCGAGGCGGTGCGGACAGTCGATCAGCGCGGCGTTCGGCGTCTTTCGCCGTTCACGGTGCCGTCCTTCCTGGTGAACCTCGCTGCTGGCCACATCTCGATCCGCTATGGCTTCAAAGGCCACATCGGCGCACCGGTGACGGCGTGCGCCGCCGGCATCCAGGCGATCGGCGATGCGGCTCGTATCATTCGCGCCAATGAAGCCGACATCGCTGTGTGCGGCGGCACCGAAGCATGCATGAACGTCGTCAGTCTTGGCGGCTTTGCAGCGGCACGCTCGCTTTCGACCTCCTTCAATCACCGTCCCGATCAGGCCTCTCGTCCGTTCGACGCATCGCGGGACGGCTTCGTCATGGGCGAAGGCGCCGGCATCCTGGTCGTCGAGGAATTGAACCATGCGCTGGCGCGCGGCGCGAAACCGCTCGCCGAGGTCGTCGGCTACGGCACCACGGCGGATGCGCATCACGTCACTTCCGGTCCCGAGGACGGCGATGGCGCGCGTCGCGCCATGGAGATCGCGATTGCCCAGGCCGGCATTTCACCGCGCGAGATCCGCCACCTCAACGCGCACGCGACCTCCACGCCGGTGGGAGACCTGGGCGAAATCGAGGCGATCAAAAGTGTCTTCGGCGCGGATTTCTCGATCGCCGTCAGCGGAACGAAGTCGGCGACCGGACACCTGCTCGGCGCCGCCGGCGGGCTTGGCGCGATCTTCACGATCCTGGCGCTCAGGGATCAGGTGGCGCCGCCGACCCTCAATCTGAGCGCCCCCGATCCGGCAGGTGACGGGATAGACTTCGTCGCCAACCGGGCTCGGCCGATGGAGATGGATTACGCGATCTCCAACGGTTTCGGCTTCGGAGGCGTCAACGCCAGCGCACTGTTTCGGCGCTGGGACGGCGTGAACGATCGAGCCGCTCCCGGCTGACGCTTTTCGCTTCGGCATTCCTGTTTCCCAACTCCAATTCAACCCATAGAAAGTGATCTCCATGAACAAGACCAGTCCTGGCGTCGCCATCGTCACAGGGGCATCCTCCGGTATCGGGCATGTGACGGCCAAGGCCCTGCAGAACGCAGGCTTTCGCGTGTTCGGAACCAGCCGTCGCGCAGTCTCCAAGAAATCCGACGGCATCACCATGCTGACCTGCGACGTGACCGACGACGCGTCCGTGGCGAAGCTGGTCGACGAGGTGCTGGCCGAGGCCGGGCGCATCGACTTGCTCGTCAACAATGCTGGCATGGGCCTGCTTGGCGGCGCCGAGGAATCCTCGACCGCGCAGGCTCGGGCTTTGTTCGACGTGAACGTCTTCGGCGTCATCCGAATGACCAACGCGGTGCTGCCGACAATGCGACGGCAAGGAAAGGGCAGGATCGTGAACTTGAGCTCGGTGCAGGGGTTCATCCCGGCTCCCTATTTCGCACTCTATTCGTCGACCAAACATGCCGTTGAAGGCTATTCAGAATCGCTCGACCACGAACTGCGGCCGTTCGGAATTCGCGTCGCTTTAGTCGAGCCGGCCTACACCCGCACCTCCTTCGAAGACAATCTCGCCCGGCCGGACCAGTTGCTTGAGATCTATGACGCCGCGCGCGCCGGCATGACCATAGCCGTGCGTAAGGCGATGGAAAAAGGCGATACGCCCGAAGTGGTCGCCAATACCGTTTTGGCGGCCGCGACCGATCCCACTCCGAAGCGGCGCTATGCGGCGGGAAAGATGGCGCGCCAGGTCAGTGTCCTGCGCCGTTTCGTCCCCGCATCCGCATTCGACAAGAGCTTGCGAAAGCAGCTCGGCCTGCCGGTCTGACATCCAAGCCGCCGGCAGCTTTCGCCGGCGATGGCGATGATCGTCGAGGCGCTGCGGCACAGGGGCCGAGGCTTGCCGCGGTTGGAGCGACGGCCGTTGAGCTGATGCAGACGCTCGCCCTTGGGGCGCGGCGCGACGAATTCAGGCGAGGCTCCTTAAGCCCTTGTTTGACGCATGTCGTTCACCCAAAACCACCGCGCACCTTTTGGCGACGTTCACGCTCACGCAGCGCTGCCGGTTCGGCGCAATGGGCGCCCCGCGGAATCAAAGGCGGCTTTGGCTTCGGCCGAGTTGTCGAAATGCCTTGGTTCGAAGGCAAGCGCATCGGGCATCGGAAGCGCCGCCGAGAAGAGAAAGCCCTGCGCAATCATGCAATCGAGCGACCGCAGGATCAGGCGATCGGCGTCGGTTTCCACTCCCTCCGCCATCACCTCTATGCCCAGCGTTCGCCCGAGATCGATGACGGCCTTGACGAGAGCCTGATCCTCCACGGACCTGGCGAGATCGCGAACGAAGTTTTTGTCGATCTTGATCTTGCGGATTCGGCTGTCTTTCAGCGAAACCAGGGTCGAGAAGCCGGTGCCGAAATCGTCCAGCACGATCGATATGCCCGCATCCGCCAGGCGCTCCAACTTTTCGTCGACCCTGTCGCGATCCACGGGCGCTTCTTCCGTGATCTCTATCTCGAGCATGGCCGCGGGGACATTCTTCGTCTTCAGGCTGTCCAATATCATGTCATCGACATTGCCTGCCTCGAGCTCGCGCGGCGACAGATTCATCGCGACCCGAAGATCCTGACGCCCATTTCTCACCAGCTCCTCGACCATGGAGCAGCAATTGAGGAATACCGTCTCCGTCAGCAGGGAAAGCAGACCGGTTTCACGCGCCGCGGTGACGATCTCGGGCGGGGGAATGACCCCATGGACCGGGTGCTGCCACCGCAGCAGCGCTTCGAAGCCGACCACCGCATGGGTATCCAGCCGCACGATGGGCTGGAACCATGAGCAAAGAGCGCCTGCTTCGATCGCCCCGCGCAGATCGCGCTCGATGCAGTGCTTGCGTTCGAGCCCGTGGTCGAGTTCGGCATCGAAGAGCCAGTATTCGTTCCTGCCGCTGCGCTTGGCCGCGTAAAGCGCGAAATCCGCCCGCAGCAGCATCTCCGTCAATCGCGGTTTGTCCGACACATAGATACCGATCGAGGCGCCGACGCGCACCGAATTCAACGCCGGGTCCGGATTGGCGATGGCCGCGATGATCGAGGATGCAAGCTCGTCGGTCGAATGCGGAGAGCGGTCGGCGGGAAAAAGCAGCACGAACTCGTCTCCGCCGATGCGCGCGATCGTTGCCCCTGTCGGCGCGTGGTTCTCTATCCTGCGCGCGACCCTGACCAGCAGGTCGTCCCCGATATTGTGACCATAGGTGTCGTTGACGGATTTGAAGCCGTCCAGGTCGATCAGCATGGCCACGAACGGACCGTCGGAAAGCCCGAGCTGGCCGATAGCCTGCTCAAGCCCGTACCTGTTGAGCAGATTCGTCAGCGGATCCCGCCTGGAGTTCCGTTCCATCCGGGCGGCGAACTCCCTCGCCTCGTATTTGAGGCGGCTCGTCTCCCGGAAGCGCGCCTGTCCGAGAAGCGAGCCTCTGATCATTCCCGCGAGAAAGAGCAGGACCGTGAAGGCGAGGACGTAGTTTTCGATATCGCCCTTCGCCAGTACGCATCCGGCGGTGACCAGAAGCGGCAGCGTCATGAAGTTGATCGAAGCCGGCGCGTATGATGCTCCGTAGGTGACTGAACCGGCCGACAGACCCGCAAGAACGACCAAATAGAGCGGCGCCTGGGGAGTGGTGTACCCGTCCGTCAACACGGCCAGGAAAGACCATGCGATACCCGATGCCAGAGCCAACATCCCGTAAAGAGAAAGTCGGGCACCGACCGGCTTCAACCCGCCATCGAGGACATCCGATTGGGCAAGCGCAAGTCCTATGCGAGCGCCGTTTATCAGGCTGACCGCTGCAAACCACAGCACCGCCGCAAGGCCGCCCCCTGAAAGCATCTGCACCGCCAGGACCAGGGCCGAGAGGACCGTGCCGACGGGCATCGAAACGAAGAGCCCCACCCTGAGATCGGCGAGCTGATCCCGCAGGATTCCCGCTTCCACGGATTCGCTTTGCCCCTGGGGCATGGAATCTGGACCAGCCTGCTTGGAATATTTCATGCCAAATGGCTAAGCGAGTGGAATGAAAATCACGTTAAGGATTTCAGCAGCTTACGGGGCACCAATGGAATAGCCGGATGCGATGTCCTGCCCGGCGCGCCTGCCCTGGTCGCGTCCTTACCGTGAGGGCAGCAGAGAGATCTTGACCCTTGGTGCGAAAAAACAGCGCAAATAGGGTTGATTGGTTATGACGTAGTTGTTCTCGCAGATATGGTATTGGTCGTCCGGTGATTCCTGTACGCGGTCTCGCGGGATGTTGAAATCATCGGGCAAATAAGTATAGCCACCGTCACCCTTGGAGCGCACCGAAGACCGAGGTATGGCGCGGCAGTCATAACCGCCGCAACACTTGAATTTCGTTACCGGGTCAACCTTGTTTTCGTACCAATCATGAGCATTGGCGCCTGTTGCGGCGGCAAGGCACATGGCTGTGAGGATGACCCTTCGCATGGCATTCCTCGAATATGCGGAGGCGCTGCTCGTTCGAGCATCATGTATATTAGCGTATTGCTAAAAAAGCCATTAGTCCGTGAATGCCCAACAAGGCCGTCGCGGTCTGCATCGGCGGCGGGCGGGCGGCATCTGGGCCGATATGCAGGGCGCTGGCATCACAGGCTGAAGATCGGCGAAGCTCCGTAGACAGACGTCCGGCTACGCGTCGGCTGCATCTGCGGAAGGTAACCGGCGTAAAGGCTGGTTAGCTCCCGGCCAAAACAAAGGGCGCTTGGGTCGAAACCGGACTTCGAACCGGCCTCCTGCTTTGCCCGCTCAGACCAGCCTCTGCCCGCCGTCGACGTGGATCGTCTCCCCCGTCATGAACTCGCTCTGCATCAGATAGAGATAGGCCGGCGCGATGTCGGCGGGCGTCGCAACCCTTCCCGACGGCAGGCGGGCGGCCATCTGATCGAAGTAGCCGGTCTTGGCCTCGCCGACGATCTCGTCCCACATCTCGGTGTCGACCCAGCCGGGCGAGACGATGTTGACGCGCGTCGGCGCAAGCTCCAGCGCCAGCGCGCGGGCGAAATAGGTGAAGGAGCCGGCGATCGCCGAGACGACCGAACCGCCGGGAACCGGCGGCCGGTCCTTGTTGATGCCGGAGGTGAAGGTCATGGAGCCGCCCTTCTTCAGCGTGCGAATAGCGTGCTTGGCCAGCATCACGGCGCCGACCAGCTTGCTGTCGACGAACTGGCGCACGAAATCCATGTCGGCCTCGCCGATCGGATAATTGGGCGGCGGCGTGCCGGCCGTCGTCACCAGATGATCGAAGGCGCCGGCCTCATCGAACAGGCGGGCGACGTCCGCCTCGTTCGCCATGTCGGCGGCAATGCTCCTCACGCGCCCTGCCCCGGCGAGTTTCGTTACGGCGGCCTTCAGCCTATCCGCCGAACGGCCGGCGATCACCACCTCAGCGCCACCTTCGAGCGCTGCCACTGCCACGCCGAAACCGATGCCGGAACTGCCTCCGACGACGATGATTCTCTTGTCCCTGAGCGTGGCCATGGGGCCCTCCGTCTTCCAGCTATGGGGTTGAAAATTATGCGCGGCCGGCGTGGGCCGCTTCGATATCGGCGAGGATGATCTTGCTCATCTTGTACATCGCCTGCCGCGCCCGGTCGGCCTTCTCACGGTCCGGATCGTTCATCAGGCGCAGCGCCGGCTCCGGGATGACCTGCCAATAGACGCCGAATTTGTCCTTGAGCCAGCCGCACGGTTTTTCCGAGCCGCCGCCTGCCGTCAGCGCATTCCAGTAATAGTCGGTCTCGGCCTGGTCGCTGGTCTCGACGTAGAGCGAGATCCTCTCATTGAAGGGCGGCACCCCGCCGGCGTTGAGCGCGGTGAAGCGCTGCCCTTCGAGCTCGAAGTCGAAGATCGCATGCGGGACCGTCCCGTTGGTGCTGCCGACGAAGTCAGTGAACTCGATCGCCTCCAGCGCCCGGCCGTTCCTGAACACCGACAGATAGAAGTCGCGCGCCTCCTCGGCATCGAGGTTGAACCAGAGGAAGGGATGAACGGTAGCCATGTTTGCCTCGTGATTTTTGATCACAAATCCTGTGAGGATTTTTGGCTCGAAAAAGCTCGACAGACAAACCAAAATTTGGCAAGTATTTGTTACCGTAACTCACAAATGACTTTCTCGCCGTGACCCGCAAACTGCCGCCGCTGAACGCATTGCCGGCCTTCGAGGCCGCCGCCCGGCATCTGAACTTCTCCAGGGCGGCGGACGAGCTCAACCTCACGCATGGCGCCATCAGCCGGGCGGTAAAGCATCTCGAGGACCAGCTCGGCGTGCAGCTCTTCGAGCGGGCGACGCGCTCGGTGCGGCTGACCGCCGTCGGCGAGCCCTATGCGCGGGCGGTGCGCGAGGTGCTCGACCAGCTCTCGGTCGCCACCCACACGGCGACCTCCCGCCTCTCTGGCTCGACCTTGAATGTCAGCACATCGGACGGCTTTGCCGGAAAATGGCTGGTACCCCGGCTCTACCGATTCCATCGGGCGCATGCCGACATCGACGTACGCGTCTCGACCACCGGCAAGCTCACCAATTTTCGCGGCGACGGCATCGATGTCGCCATCCGTTACGGCAGCGGCGAGTATCCGGGACTGACGTCGGAATTCCTCACCGGCGAGGAGGTTTTTCCCGTCTGCAGCCCGAGGCTCTTGGAGGGACCGCATCCGCTCAAGAAGCCTGAGGACCTCAAGCATCACACGCTGATCCGCGACGGCTATCGGATCGACTGGGCGGCTTGGCTTGCCAGCGCCGGCGTCGAGGGCGTCGACCCGAACAGCGGGCTCACGTTCGATTCCGCCACCTTCGCGGTGGAATCGGCCGTGCAGGGCGAAGGCGTGGTGCTTGGCCGCACCATGCTGGTTTCGGCCGACCTCGCCACCGGCAGGCTGGTTCGGCCTTTCGACCACGCGCTGAAAGCCGTCTCCAGCTTCTACCTCGTCTACCCGCCGGAGGCGATCCGCCAACGCAAGGTGAAGGCCTTTCGCGACTGGCTGCTTTCGGAGATCGAGCCGGGCTGAGTTCAGCAACCGTCCGCACAGCGCCTTGCGTGTCCTGCCTTCGAAACATGGCAGCCGGTCTGCGCTTCCTGCGGCAATGGGGCAACCGACGGCG